>CAYUIQ010000258.1:0-12115 GCA_964444795.1 uncultured Planctomycetaceae bacterium | reverse complement strand
TGGACAAGGGCCTGGTCGTGGCCGGGGGCATTCTACACGACGTCGGCAAGCTCCGCGAGTTGGAGCAACAGCCCCAAGGCGCCGTCTACACGCCCGAGGGTCATCTCATCGGCCACATGCTCCAAGGCCGCGACATGATCCGCGAGGCGGCCGCCGAGAACCCGATCGACGCCGAGACGCTGCTCCGGCTGGAACACCTGATCATCGCCCACCAGCGGCTCCCCGAATGGGGCTCCCCAAAACCGCCCATGACCCCCGAAGCGATGCTCGTCCATTACGCCGACGACCTGGACGCCAAGTATCACATGATCCAAAACATCCTCCGCGACGATGCCAGCGAGGAGGCCGTCACCTCGCCGAGAAATGTCCTGGGGCAACGCGTCTTCCGCGGGTTGGAGGGGAAGTAGCCGTACTGTACGATGGCCCTCCGAGGCCGTCGCCGCGGGATTCTCGACGGCCTCGGAGGGCCATCGTACGATTTTCGACGGGCTGGAAGCCCATCGTACACGATCTCAGAACCCCAACCCCTTCGTCCCCGTCTGGATTCGACAAAGGAACATGTCGGCCGTGATATAGAGCACGGAGCCGTCGCCGCCGAAACAGCAGTTGGCCGTGGCCACACCCGTGTTGATGCGTCCCAGGAACGTCCCGTCGGGAGCAAACACGTTGACCCCGCCGGGCCCCGTGGCGAACAAGTTACCCCGGGCGTCGATGGCCATTCCGTCGGGCGCGCCGCGGAGTGTTTTCCGCCAGGGGGTCGTATCGAAAAAGACGCGACTCTCGCCAAGCGTGCCGTCTTCCTTCACGTCGAACGCCGTAATCACGGGCCGCTTCCCGTCGGATTGGGCCACGTAGAGCGTCTTCTCGTCCGGCGAGAAGGCAATCCCGTTGGGCCGGACCAGCTCTTTCGTCAACAGGGTCACCCGGGCGTCGGTCGAAAGCCGGTAAACGCCGCAGAAATCCGTTTCGCGCGCCGGGTCGTTTGCCCCTTTGGCCAGACCGTACGGCGGGTCGGTGAAGTACAGATCGCCGTTGCTCTTAAAGACCAGATCGTTGGGGCTATTGAACCGGCGTCCCTGATAGCGGTCGGCCAGCGTGGTCCAGCGGCCGTCCTTTTCGATCCGCGTGATCCGCCGGTCACCGTGCTGGCAGACCACCAGCCGTCCGGCGGCGTCGAGCGTCAGCCCGTTGGTCCCCGTCTCACCGCCCCGCGGCACCGTTCCCGTATAGCCGGCCGGCTTCAAAAAAACGCTGATCCCCTCCCCTTCCTTCCATTTCATGATCGAGTTACGAGGAATATCGGAAAAGAGCAGATACCCGCCGTCGGCAATCCAGACGGGCCCCTCGGACCAGTCGAACCCCTCGGCCAGTTTCTCCAGCACGGCGTCTTTGGGGATCAGTTCGTCGAACCGCGGGTCCACCCGCTCGATCTTCCCCATCGCCGGATAGCTCTTCGGCGGCTCCCCCCGAAGCGAACCTCCGGCGACCAAAACCAAGAGCAGACAAGAGACGATTTCGAGCAAACGTTGCAGAGTACGGTTCATGAGAGGGGTCCTTGTAAAAGGGTGTTCGGGAAAGGTCTGCGCACGCCGCACGCGAGGGACGCTGGGTCAGGTTCCTCACCGGCTGTCCGGTTTCAGGTGCTTGTCGAAGAATTCGTACATCGCCGTCTTCGCCTTGGCCGATGCTTCGCCGCGAAAACCGTGTCCCTGGCCGTCGAGGAGGACCAGCGTGTGCGACGCCCCGGCCGCCTTCAGCTTCTTGTCCAGCAGTCGGGCCTGATCCGACGGCACGAGCCGGTCGTCGGCTCCGTGTAGCGAGAGAGTAGGAGGATCGTCCTTGGAGACATACTTCGTGGGGCTGGCGGCCAGATACCGATCGCGAACTTCCTCCGGGGTTCCGTCGAGAAACGACGCGACAATGGGCTTGGCACCCGATGACGTGCGGCAGAGTTCGATCATGTCCGTCGGGCCGAAGTAGTTGACCACCGCCTGAACGCGGCTCGACCGGTCGGCATGGCCGCCGGTGCCTTCCAATTGGGCCTTGGCGTCGGTCAGGCCGAGCATCAACGAGAGATGGCCGCCCGCCGAACCGCCCGTCGCGCCGATACGCTTGGGATCGACCCGATACCGGGCCGCATTGGCCCGCAGCCAGCGCACCGCGCACTTCACGTCATGCACTTGCGCGGGAAACGGATACTTCGCCTTTCCCTGATCGTCGGCTTCGGTGAGCCGGTAAGACACGGTGACCGCAACGTAGCCACGGCGGGCCGCTTCGGCGATCTCTCCCCGGTACCCGGCCCGATGTCCGCCTCGCCAGCCGCCGCCGTGGATGAAGACGACCGCGGGAAACGGTCCATCTCCCTCGGGGCGCGCCAGATCGAGTTTCAAAGCGCGATCGCCGCCCTTGCCGTAGGTGATGTTCTCTTCCTGGACGATCTCGGCGTCGGCCGACGAGCACGCCCGCCAAACCAAGACGGTAATGCACATCAGGACAATCAGCAGACGGCAGGCCGGCCGATACAACCCGTTTCGTTGGCTTGCTACGCTCATCATCGGCTCGCTTTCTCGAAGGTGTTTCTGGACAACCCTTGTCTCCGCCGGGCAGACGCCTGCCGCCGGACGGCACCGCTTCACAGAATACCCCCAACGGCGGCCGGAGGCAATCTCCGCGGCCGTCTACCGCGGTTGCGATGCGGAAGCAGCCCTTTGCAGTGCGTACAGCCGGGTCATCGTGCCGACGTAGAGCGTGCCGTCGGCGGCGATGCTCGTGCTAATGACCGGGGCGTCCAAGCGGATCGAACTGAGAACCCGTTTCTTTTTCCCGGCGGCCAGAATCCAGAATTCACCCGCGCGCGTGCCGATGAAGACCTTGCCGTCGGCGACCAGCGTGGAGGCCCAAATCTCGCGGCCGGCGTCGTGGACCCAATAAGGGTGCCCGGTTTGGGCGTCGACGCAATGGACTTTGCCGGCGCAATCGGCCACGTAAACCAACCCGTCGTGGATCGAGGGCGTTGAGCAGCAGTGATGCTCGACCGGGTAGGACCACAATAGACCACTTTCGGTAATATCGCCCGTCTTGGTTGCATCAATGCACTTGAGCCACGCCCGATTTTTACCCCACCAGATGTCGCCGCCGACGGTGACGTAAATCCGGCCGTTGTGGAAAACCGGCATCCCCTTGATAATGCTGGGGCTCTCCGTGCGGTTGCGGATGTAACTGTGAATGTTCTCCTTGGGCGCGGTGGGATCGCAGTCGAAACGCCAGACACACCGTAGCGACTCCGCTCGACGGTCCGGCGCCGCGGATTTCTCGCCGCCGGGGGAAGGGCCGCCCTGGATGTCCTTTGAGCCCGGGCTCGCCTTCGGCCCAAGCGCATCAAACGCATAGACCACGCCGTCGCCTCCGCCGAAGAAGACCAACCGCCGGCCGTGTACTTCGCCCAGCGACGGCGATGACCATGTGCAGTGGAAGATTCGCCGGCTGATTCCTTCGCGCTCCCGCGCGACCAGCCGGCCGCTGGCCTTGTCGACGACGACCAGGCTGGGAGCCTCGGGCTTGTCGACTCCGTCGTGCTTACTGGTGAGCCCGTTGCTCGTGTTCAGATAGAGATACGGCCCGTCCAGAAGGATCGAACTGTGGGCCGAGTCGTGCGGACGGACTCCCGCGGCGGTCCGCAAGTCCAGCAGCCAGAGAATGTCGGCATCCCGCGCACCGGGCTTCATGGCCGGCTCGTCTTGCGGGGCCATGTGGCGGCCTTCGTCGCGGAACGGGCCGTCGTTGCCGTTGGCCAGACCGTGCAGGTCCAGACAGACCACCTCGTCCCGATTGGTGACCGTGTAGACCCGATCCCGTTGGACCGTTGCCGGCGAGCATATCCCCGCCCGCGGCCAGTCGAGGAAGATGTCTCCCTCGAGCTTCGGCACCACGAGCTGCCACGCAAGGCTGCCGTCCGCTTCGTTGAAGCACATCAGCACGCCGCGGTCTCCGAGATGCCGGGGGTCGCGCGGCTGGTTGTTGTTGGTACCGATCAACACCTTGCCGCCGGCCACCACGGGCGTCGAGTAACAGTGTGTGCCTAGCGGGACGGACCACTTCACATTCTCGCCCGTCTTCGGGTCGAAGCGATCGGGCAAGCCCTTGGCTCCTGACACCATATTCCGCGAGTAACGCTCGCCCCATTGGGGTTGGTCGTCGGCCCGCACGGCTGCCGGCTGCATGAACCAAACCAGAGAGCCGGCCAGAAGGAGACCTCGGCCGCATGATCGTGAAAACATGGTCAAATCCTCAAGTCGCGGTTTTCTGTTGGTCCCGTGCGCCCGAAATCACTTTCCCCATCCGTTGCGATGCACGCGATCGGCCCGGTACCGGTCTTGGCGGGATCCCTCCACGGCCGGATAGCCGAGCACGACCAGACTATGGGCGACGACGTGGTCCGGCAATCCGGCCAATCGACGCCATCCGTCCATGCGCTGCTGTCGAGGATACACACCGGTCCATACGGCGCCCAGACCCAGTCCGTGGGCGGCCAGCAACATGTTCTCCACCGCCGCCGCGCAATCGACGACCCAGTAGCCGCTAGGGTGTTCCAATTCGAGATCGCCGCAGACCAGCACCGACACGGGCGCGTGCTGGGCCATCCCCGCGTGGGGATTGATACGGGACACCTCGGACAGCACCTTCGGATCGTCGATGACGATGAAGTGCCAGGGCTGCGTATTTCGCGCGCTGGGTGCCGTCATTCCGGCGGCCAATACCTTCTGGAGCAAATCCTCCGGCACGGGCCGATCTTCGTATTTGCGAATGCTGCGACGCGTGTGGATGGCTTCGAGTGTTTCCATGATTGGGACTCCGAGTTCCTAGCGTTTTGAAATCAACACCACGCCCGCGGGTGCCTGGGGTCGAGGCGTGAGGAACGAACGCCGAGCCCCCAGTGACTCTCCGACTGGGGGCTTGGAGCTCGTTCCTCGCATCTCGACCCCAGGCACCCACGAATTCACGTGTCATGAGATGCTACGGACCGCCGAAACAGTGTATCTTGCCGTCCCTGGTTGCCATGTACAATCTTCCCCCGGCGGCGGCCATGCCGTCGAACACCGGTGGGCTGTCCAACCGTTGCTCGGAGAGCTTGCGGCCGCCGATGGCCGAGACCGTCCACAGCAGGCCGCCTTTCCGGCCCTCCGGCGCGGCCTGGGGGTCGTTCGGATCGACGACGTCCGGCCAACCGGCGATGTAGAGCGTTTTGCCGCCAAGCAACATCGCCCGGGCTTGGAAAGGCAGCTTCGCCGTCCACTCGTGATCGACCGGCGTTTTCGGCCGTTTCATCCGCGGCGGGTAGTCGGCGTCGGGTTGCGTTACCACGTCGGGCGTAAACGGAGTGTTCGGATCGCCATAGAGCATACACCCTCGGCCCGAGTCGGCGGCCGCGGCGGGAACGATCCCCGGCGAAAAGAACGTTTGCAGCCCGCACACGCGGCGGTCGTCGAACGCAAGTAACTGGCCAAACGGTACGCGCAAGTCGTGTTTGATGTAGGAATTGGGGAAGTCGAGCGAATCACCGTATCCCAGCCGCCAGAAGGTGCGATAGAACCACGAGTCGTCGGCCAGCCCCGAGTGACACATCAGATGCCGCCCAAAACCTTTTTGCCGGACAAGCTTCTTGTCGAACTTGATCTGCTGGAGATAGATGTACTTTCCGTCGGTTACCAGCACGTCGGGCCTCGCGCCGGCCATGACGAAGGCCACGCTTTCGTCCTTCTCGTGAGGGATGGCCACGCGAGTCTTACACAGCACCTTGCCCGTCGCCGGTTCCAGACCGTAGAGGTAAATGCCGCCGTCGAGGTAGGCCGATCGCCCGGCGGCCATGTACGCGACGCCGTCGACGATCAGCACGTTGCCGTGGACGGGCCAGACGGACTCGAGCTTTTCATCGACCACGATGCGTCGATCGCGCGGCGCGGCGCGAAAACGCCAGACGAGTTCGCCATCGGCCGCGCTGAGGCAGTAGACCCAACCATCGGTGGTCCCGAACAGGGCCAGCCCCCGGTACAGCGCCGGCGGTGTATCGATCCGCCCGGCCGTATCGAACGACCAAAGCCGTTTTCCATCGGCCGCATCCAACGCAACGACCCGGCCCTGCTCCACCGAAGCGACCAACAGCCGGCCGTCGGCGATCACGGGCGTTGTGAGCTTACCGCCGACGGCGACTTCCCATTGTTTGGACAGCGACGTGGGCAAAGCCGCATCGGTCGACCCGCTTCGCGTCGGATTGCCGCGAAACGTCGGCCAGCCCTTCCCTCTCCCTCCGGCAGAGACCAGGAGGGATCCGAACGCCGGTCCTTTTTCCAGGCGGACCTCGTCGCTCGGCACCGCTGGTGCGGAGTCGGCCTCCGGAGCCAAAGCGTAAAACCCGTGCAACATGGCACCCGCGTAACAGCAACATGCATTGGGCGGTATGTACACCATTCCATTGCCGGGCATCATACCGTACTGGCATCCACCGCGAGCCCAGTTATTGCGACTGTGCTCGTCGTCGCCCAGGGCGATAAACTCCAGCCCGCGTTTGTCGGTGATGATGAACCGCTCGGTGGCCTTGTTGCGATAGCATCGCGGATGATGCCCCGGGGTGAGCAGCCCGGTAATGTCGACGGTGCGTTGGACTTCACCGGTCTTCGGATCGCGACCTTCGGCGGCGAAGAGCCCGGCCCAAACGAGCCCGTCGGCCAGGAACACGTCGGCGGGAGCGTGGAAATCGCTGGCGCAAGGGCACGTCCACAACACGGCGCCGTCGTCCAATGCCAGCGTCACCAGCCGCCCTCGATCGGCCGAGAGCACGACGCCGTGCTTGGGGCTAACGACCAGGGTCGGGGCGAAATAGCCGGCCGAACGAACTGTCCTCTTGCCGCGACTCTTCGGAGGCGCGGCGGGAGCTGCAGCGACGGGTGCGCGGTCCTGTTGCCACTTGGGTTCTCCGGTGCGAAGATCGACGCAATGCACGCGGTCGCCGCATTGAAAGGCAACGCCCGGCGCCGCGGCGGCCAGCGCGGCCGGACGATAACCGGTCATCTCGTCACCCGACTTGCGCCACAGCAGCTTGCCCGTCTTCGCGTCGACGGCCACCAGACTTCGCGGTACGCTCGGTGCGGGAACTCCCCGGCGAGCCGCCGTTTCGCTTTCCTTTTGGTCTTGAGGCTCGCAGGTCGCGCAAACCAACACACCGCCGCACAGCAGAATCTCGTCGGCTCCCGCGGTCTCGGAAAACGTCGCCAGCGTTGTACCGCGACCCGCGCTGAGAACCGACACGGGAGCATCCAGGCCGAGCGTAACGTACACGCGGTCGCCGACGGCTACCAGTCGACGCGGCAACTGCGGCGGACCGGACCGGAAGGGTCGCCGGTAATCGGCCCAGGTTGGGATCGGCCGTTTCCAGAGCAATACGCCGTTGAACGCATCCCGAGCGACCAATCGCCATTGGGGCGGATAGTGCATCAGACTGGCCGGCGATTCGTCGATAATGTAGAAGACCCGTCCAGCGGCCGACACGGCCGCGCTGATGCTGGCCGCCACGTCGTGATGCCGCCCGAACATGGGCCCCGCTTTCCACTGCACTTGTCGCGGCGGGCCGGCTACCATGTCGCCGGAAACCGCGTTGCCGCCGGCGTCGTAGAGGTAATGGGTCCACTGGTCGATATTCGCGGCGTAGGGCTTGGCCGTGCTGGTCCACTTGCCGTCTCGCTGGACGTACGCCACGCCGCCGGGCCGCAACACGCGGAGAATCTCCTCGTCGGGGATCGCAGCCGGGTCCTTCGCCACCAGGAGGTTGACCATGTTGTCGGCGTAGGGCAGGTAGTCCTTCGTCCAAAACTCAACCGACGCGTCCTCTCCCAATCCACGTTTTTGCAGAAGCCGTCGAACTTTGGCCACGTTATCGGCGTCGGCGTCCAGAGCATGTACCAGGTAGTCACCGCCCGCCTTCAGATCGGCCGTCATCGTGCCATCGCCGCAGCCGACTTGAACGACCAAGCCGGACACATATTCCGCTGGGTTGACTGGCGGCCGCTCGGCGGCGGCGCTGTGCGTCACCGCGACGAGTAACAAGCAGAGCGCGACTCGGGAGAATAGTCTGCCCATGGTTCGATTCCTTTCAGGAGTCTGTTTCGTATAGTAGCCATCCCGCTCCGCCGAGATGTAGCCTCTGAATCTCCAGAGTATGTTGGTTACACTCTTGCGGGACGAGAGGCTACACTCTTGCGGGACGAAGGGCTACACTCTTGCGGGACGAAGGGCTACACTCTTGCGGGACGAAGGGCTACATCTCGCGGAGCGAGATGGCTACTATACGCGCCGTCTACTTCCCACCCAAACACATCACGCCCCCGTCTTGAGTCGTGACAAACACTCGCCCGGCCGCCACCGCCATGCCGTCCCACACAGGCGCGGGCAGTTCGCTTCGGCTCAGTTCCTTGCCGTCTTTCGCCGACAGAGCAACCAGCCCGCCTTCCAGTCCGGCCGCCAACAGCGTGTCGCCGGCCCAAACCATCGCCGCGACGCGCTGGCCCGGTTGATCGTCGGCAAACACGGGCACCGACCACCCGGCGTCGCGAGCCAGCCGCTCGCTGCGCCAACTATCGGCTTCCGGCTTGCGAGTGTTCTGGCCGGCCGCCCAACCGGTGATCCAACCGATATCGAATTTCTCCACGCTCTCGGCGTCAAAATCCCGACGATAGATTGTACGCTGATCCTGGCCGCATCCCAACAGCGTCTTGCCGCGAAAGACGACCAGCGGCCGATCGGCGGGCCGGTTCCGGTCGAATCGGGTCTGATGACGCGGCGCGTAGGTCCAGCAGCGCCGCGGGATGACCACTTCCAGATCGTCGGTCCGGAGCCGGGCAAACGCTTCGCCGGCTTTGCAGGTCATTTCGCCCGAGGCGCGATCGAACATCCATCGCGACATGGCCACGGCGTCGCCTTCGCGGTGGAGCAGATCGAAGTTGTCGAATTCCAGGCCGCTGCTGCCGTAGAAGTTTTTTGTCGGCACGGTATTCAACAACCGCATCCAGCGCACCGCGCCGCTGGCCGGCTCGACGGCGAAGACAAGTACCCCGCCATCGGCCAGCGGTTGACGTCCGGCAGCGAAATAGGCCACGTCGTCGACGACCAACACGCTTCCCGGCACGGGCCACGGCGATTCGATCTGTCCGTAAGCGACGATTTGCTCTTCGTTCGGTGCCGCGCGAAGCCGCCAGACCATACGGCCGTCGTCGGCGCGAAGGCAATAGACCCAACCGCTTTTCGTGCCGAACAGACACAAACCGCGGTGAATCGTCGGCGCCGTGTCGACGCGCCCGGAGGCCGTGTAGCGCCATCGCTGGTGGCCGGTATTCGCATCAAGGGCCACGACCTGATGGGCATCGGTTCGCGCCACGTAGACCATCCCCCCGGCAACCACCGGCGGCGTGACCGGTCCGTCGATAAACGGATTCTCGCGCCAGTCCTCGGCGATGGACCCCTCGGGCCAACCGCCCAATTCGGTGGTCCATTGTGTTTTCAACTCGGCCGGCACACTCTCGTTCGTGCTGCCGCTTCGCCACGAGCCGCGACGATAGCAGGGCCACGAGTCGCCGGACGCGGCGGTTTCACTGGGCGGATCGACGCCTTTTTCCAACCGAAAGTCGCCGGGCCGAAAGTCGGCCGGTCCCGGAATCGCGCCCATGGCTTTCTCCACGGGTCGCTCCGGCGCCATCGCCGCGTAGCCGCGCAACATGGGCCAGCAGACGCAGTGCTTGGGCGCCACGTAGATCAACCCGTTGGCCGGCATCCACCCAAAATCGCGTCCGCAAGCCGCCTTCGTGATCCGGTTGGCATCCATGACGCCGGTTTCCAGGTCGGTCATTTCCATCTCGCCGCACAGCGCGTAACGGAGCGTGGCCACCGGCGGGAAGCAATGACACAGGCCGGCCGGAAAACTTTGTTTCTCCTCACCCGTTTGCGGGTCCAACGCGACACACTTGCGGTCTTCCATCACCCACAGCAGCGGCCCAACGAACAGCGCCCGAGCTTGCTTCATGTGGTTCATGCTGGGCACAAACGTGCGGCTCCAAAGCGGTTTGCCGTCGACGGCCGAGACCAAATGAAGGGCATTCCCTTCCTTGTCGTCATTGAGCGTGGATACCTCAAACGCCACCAGATCGTCGTGGCAGACGATACGCCGCACGCCCAGGGTCCAGGGGAGGTCGTCTTTCTGCCAGCGGACCGTTCCATCGGCCAGTTCGAGGCACACGGCCGTGGGCTTTTCCCCCCGACGTGGCGATCCTTGCAGGAAGAAGACGCTCTTAGGACCGGCGACGACGTATTGAATGGCCGACCCTTCATGCGTCCAGCAAAGTCGACCGGTCGGGACGTCCAGCACGCGGATCGACTTGCCGTCGATTGCTAAGAGCCGGCCATCGACGTGCAGCACGTCGGCCGGTTGTCCCGCCTCGGGGTAGCGGTGGACAACCTTGCCGTTGGCTCCGTCCAAGGCGCGAACTTCGCCCTCGGTGGTGACGAACAGTAGCTCCCCGGCGGCGATCGGCCGGATGCTTCCCCGGGCGTGACCGAATCCGAATCCGCCTCGCGCCGGCGAGGGGTTGAGCGATTGTTGCCACAGTTTCAGGCCGTTGAAAGCGTCGCGAGTCCAGAGGCCGCCGTAGTAGTTCCGGCCGTTGTCGCTGACCATATTGGCAATCTCTTGAAACGGACCGGCCACCCAGCGGATGCGCCGCGGCGGGCCGACCAGCAAGTCGTCGGAAACCGCGTTGCCGTCGGCCGCGTGTCGCGGATGCGGCCAAGAGTCCATCTCCGCCGGCCACGGCTTGCGGCCGGCGACGATGTTCTTACTGCTTGAAAGCAACGCCACGGGCTTTAGGCCGATCTGATCGACCGACAGTTTCGCCGCGTGTTTTCCCTCCAACAGCACCACACCGCCGGGACACAGCACGCGAACGATTCCGGACGGCTCGCGCGGCAAACTCTCGTCGCGGACGATCAGCAGATTGACCAGGTTCTCGGTAAACGGCAACCGGCCCGTCGGGCTGAGCCGGTCCACCGAGACCAGGCCGTCGAGATTTTGCGCGTGGATCGTCCGCCTGGCTGCATCGACCGATTCGGCACGGGCGTCGAGAATCCGCACGAGATACCGGCCGGTGCGGGCCAGATCGAGGGCTGGTGCCATGTCGTCGGCGCCAAGTTGCACACACAGTCCACCGGCAATGCCCGCGCGGGCGGTAAGCTGCTCGGCCGAGAGCCCCAGTTCGCCGGCCCGGCTTGACACCCCCAAACCGGCCGCTAGCACGCAACCGAGAACCGCCCCCAACCATTGACCCCGCCCGCTGCCAGTAAAACACGCCATGTGGAATCCTCCAAAACCGATGGGAATCGCTCAATCGCCCGACGCTGTGCCCGACGCTGTGTCATACGTTCAGAATATCCGAGATGGGCCGTTGCCGCAATTTTAGTCGCCCTACTTTCCGTGGCACGGCACTGGGGGGGTACTTCCCCACTTCAAGTCGCCCGGCCCGAACACTTGTTCTCCTTCGCAAAGAACTCCATCCGACGATTTTACCAGCCGACTGAACACACGCCGAATTGGGTAACGACCGAGAAAACTGCGAAAACGGCCATGGAAGTGGCAACGTCAACCCCGGAAGAACGTCGCGGCCACCCGCGGAACCTGACGTACGTTCAGCCGGTCCAACCGGTCCTCGATCGGCAGTGCGTGCAGTGTCACCGGCCGGGCGTCGAAGGCGAAGGTGCCAAAACCAACCTCGTCGCGTCGGCCGCCTACCAGACGCTGTTGGACTTCGGCGGCCCGTCGAGCCTGCGCCACCACGTGCAAACCCGCTACGACGCCCGCCGCTCCGTAGCCGGCGCCTGCGGCGCCATGGCCAGCCCGCTGATGAAACTCCTGGACGCCGGCCACCACGAAGTCCGGCTGCACACCTGGAAATGTTGACACCCATCGCCAAGCCGTTATATTGAGGGAAGTGGTAACTTCCAGGCGGTGCAAGCAATCTCCGGCCACAAGGACGTTTGGACGACGAAAGATCCCGTTCGTCATGCATGATCCTCCGATTGA
>CAYUIQ010000257.1:0-12134 GCA_964444795.1 uncultured Planctomycetaceae bacterium | reverse complement strand
TGCTCAAACTATCGATTGAACTGACTCTCGCTATTCGCTTGCGTAAGGACTAGTTCGCCAGCCCACCAATCACGCTCCTCGGCGTGTTTTCGTTCAATCTCCTCTGCCCATTCCTCACGTGGGATTTGAGTTAAGGCCTCGCCCTTCTCGGGAGTAAAACCTGCCGCGAATGCGAAGACACTCCCGTCGCTGGAAAGCGAGGGCCTAGTAGCCGGTGTAGAGCGTTTGGAAGTCATGCTTGGGTTGCCATTGTTTTGTCATTACGCTGCTGACTCGCGGTCCGCCCCTTGAGTCTATTCCGAGATTAGTGCGTACCTCATCGCTGCAAAAGCGAGTCGCCCAATGCAGAACATCAATAAGACTCTTGATTTGCCTGCGGGGTTCGCGATGCGCACGCATCACACCGGTTGCCTCACTACCTCGCTCACCATTTCCATTCTCACGCTTTCCGACCGGTTTCTCAAAACTTGCGAATTCCGGTGCAAACGGGGAGAACGAAAAAGGGGTCAAACGAAAAAGGGGTCAGAAACGAAAAAAAACGAAAAAGGGGTCAGAACTGTTTACGCCGAACGCGTTCTGTCCCTTTTCGTTGCTTTCCGTCTTTGCCACCAATGGCCACGCATTCAGTTGTAGGGGGTTTGCTTGGACGGTGCAAGCAGTGGCGGCGGTGTGATTGCCGGAAATACGCTATGCCCGAAGGGGAAACGGCGAATTGGTAAAACAGGCAAATTCACCCCCCCGGCAGAGACGCTCGGAACTAGGGGAAAAGCACAGTTGATAGGCCGGGCTGATCGCGTCCTCGTGGATGACCTCCTTGTACGCCTGGCAGCCTGTTGAAAAGGGGGACCGTGTTGAAAAGGGCACAGGCACCTCGCCGATGACCTCGTTCGTCGGGAAGAAGGGACTGTCGCTCGGAGCCAGTCCCCCTTGGCAAGCCGCTGACCGTGGGTTACGGGGCGTTTCCCGTGTGAGGATCCGACCAGCGGAAATGGCCTGCTCTGTTGCCTTTGCTTCCTCCTGTTCGAAAAAACAGGTATTGGATCAGGAGGGAACAGAGGAAGCCGAGAAAGGAAGATGCGACGGCGACGGGCTGGAAGCCCATCGTACGGGGCGATGTGTTTCGACGCCACTTGACACCCCCCCGACCCACGGGGTGCGACCCGTGGGCGTTGAGTCGCTGTCCTAATTCCCCATCGGTGATCCCGTCGCAGGCGACGGGGCTAACCAAGTTCCTAATCGCTAATCGCTACCCCCTAATCGCTAATCGCTACCCCCTAGTCCCCGGCCCCTGCTCCCCCTATCATGGATCCCATGACTTCTTCCTACGATTTCGACGTCCTGGTCATCGGCGCCGGCCACGCGGGCACCGAAGCGGCACTGGCCGCCGCGCGGATGGGCGCTTCGGTCGCGCTGCTGACCGCCAGTGTCGATACGGTCGCGCGGATGAGCTGCAACCCGGCCATCGGCGGCATGGCCAAGGGGCAGATCGTTCGCGAAATCGACGCCCTGGGCGGGGCCATGGGCCGGGCCATCGATGCGGTCGGCATCCAGTTCCGCATGCTCAACCGCCGCAAGGGGCCCGCCATGCACGGACCCCGAGCGCAGGCCGACAAATACGCCTACGAGCAGGAAATCGCCCACGTGGTGCAGCAGCAGCCGGGCCTCGTCTTGCGCCAGGAAACGGCCCGTGATCTGCTGGTCGAGGATACCGGCGGCACGAAGCGGGTCACCGGCGTGCGGGTAAGAGGCGAGGCCGTCTATCGCGCCGGGGCCGTCGTGCTCTGTGCAGGCACCTTCATGCGTGGGCTTTTGCACCTGGGCCAGGAAACCACGCCCGGCGGCCGTGCCGGCGAAGAAACCTCCTCCAGCATCAGCCACGCCCTCGGGCGTCTGGGATTCCGCCTCCAGCGATTCAAGACCGGCACCCCGGCGCGGATCAACGCCCGATCGATCGACTTCCGCCACACCGAACGCCACGACGGCGACGAGCGGCCCGAGCCGTTCTCGTTTCTCAATGACCGACTCCAGTGCGATCAGTTGCCCTGTTGGATCACGTACACGAACCCCGCGGTGCATGAGCTGATCCGGGCCAATCTCGATCGGTCGCCCATGTACAGCGGGCAGATCGTCTCGACCGGGCCTCGCTACTGCCCGTCGGTCGAGACGAAGATCGTGCGCTTTCCCGACAAGAACCGGCACCAACTATTCCTGGAACCCGAGGGACGGCGGACCAACGAGGTGTACGTCAACGGCCTGTCGACGAGCCTGCCGCGCGAAGTGCAGGACGACATGCTGCGAGCCATTCCCGCTTTGTGCAAGGCCGAGATCATCCGCTACGGCTACGCCATCGAATACGACTACGCGCCGCCCGACCAACTCAGAGCGTCGCTGGAAACCAAGCGGATCGCCGGGCTGTATTTCGCCGGACAGATCAACGGAACCACCGGCTATGAAGAAGCGGCCGGACAAGGACTGCTGGCCGGAGCCAACGCGGCGCTGGCGCTGGCCGGCAAGGAACCGCTCGTGTTGCGACGCGATCAGGCCTACTTGGGCGTCATGATCGACGATCTGGTCACCCGGGGCGTCGACGAGCCCTATCGCATGTTCACCAGCCGGGCCGAGTACCGGTTGCTCCTGAGGGCGGACAATGCCGATCGCCGGCTGACCCCGCGGGGACATCCGATCGGGCTGATCGCCGACTCGCGCTGGCAACGGCTCCAGGCCAAGGAGTGTGATCTGGCCGAGGTGATGCGAGCGTTGAGCACGGTTCGGTTCGAGGGAGTCACGCTGGGCAAGTTTCTCTGCCGCCCGGAGACCACCTGGGAGGATGTGGTCCAACGGCACCCTACCTTGGACGGAGTCTCCGCGGAGATTGCCCGACAGGCGGTCCACGACACGAAATACGCCGGCTACGTGGCCCGACAGGAGATCGACATCGCCCGGCAGAGGCGGCTGGCCCGTCGTAAGATCCCCGAGACCCTCGATTTCGACTCAATTCGCCATCTTCGCAACGAGGCGAAGGAGAAGCTGACCCGAATCTGCCCTACCGATCTGGCTCAGGCGGGCCGGATCAGCGGAATCACGCCGGCCGATCTGGCCGTGTTGACCTACCACCTGGAGCGTACTCGGGGGGGAGACGGCACGTCAGGCGACTCGAAATAGCCCGTTCGGGTGGCGGCATGAGGCCGTGCAGTAGCGGCCGGACTCCTGGAGGGGTGACGCGCCAAGGCGCCCACTTTATTGGGTGAAACATGAGCCAAGTTGGCGGCATGCTGAGCAGTAAGTCTCGTCGATTCACCCAAACCATTACCCCACAACATGTTAGAAAATACAGAGCGATATTGACATTGGCGGGAAGCTAGTTATAATTGGTCCCAATTGGCAAGATCGGTAAAGTCGGCAGAACCGGTTGATCCTATGGTTTATATGGAACGCCGAAGGGGAACAAAACTTGTTCGGTTGACGCGAACAACGAGTTATCGCGCGACTAGCATAACACGGAGGAGTGGGAGCTTTCGGCAGCGCTGCGTATCTGGCACTACTGAGGGTTCCTGGAAACTAGCTTCACGCTCAGCTAGGAAGAGGGATGGTCACATAACATGAAGACAGTGTTTACCACCGGCGAAGCGGCCAAGATCTGTAAGGTCAGCCAGCAAACCATCATTCGTTGTTTCGACTCGGGCCAACTCAAGGGATTTCGCGTGCCGGGGAGCCGGTTTCGCCGCATCCCACGGGAACAGCTCTACGTGTTCATGCGGGACAACGGAATCCCGACCGACGCACTGGAAAGCGGCAAGCGAAAAATCCTCATCGTCGACGACGACGAGGAACTCGTTGAACTGATCGCCGACGTTCTCGAACGTGACGGGCGGTTTGAAGTCCGCAGCGTCAACAACGGGTTCGACGCCGGCATGATGGTCAAGGACTATCGCCCCGACCTCATCGTGCTGGATATCATGCTTCCCGATATCAACGGCAAGGAAGTCTGCCAGCGAGTGCGTAGCGACAAGAGCATGGACGACGTACGGGTAATCTGCATCTCGGGCATGGTGGAAGAAGACAAGGTCGGCGAACTGAAAGCGGCCGGCGCGAACGATTTCCTCCACAAGCCGTTTGAAGTAGAAATACTCATCGATCGAATCTGCCGACTGCTGGATATCGAAGCGGTGCCGGCGGGCTAAACGGCATCACCTGACTCCAGACCCAGCGGTCGTGCGAAAAGAAGTTCGCGAGACGGGTTCCCTTGATGCGCCGCCCATTGCAACTGGAAGCCGGCTCGCGACGATGGCTCTTTCCCACGGCCGACGCTTCGCTGGCTGCTATCGCCCGATCTCTCCTGGCTGCCGGTTCCGACGACTCCGAAGCCGCTTCGGCGGCGCTGGCCGAGCAGTTGGCGGGCGATCCGCCGCTATTGCTATGGGCCGTGTGTAAAGCGGCCGCCGAAGGTCAGCCGGCCCCGCGATCCGTATCCGACGTCGCCCATGCGCTGGCCGCCGGTGCGCTGGATTGGATGTCATGTCCCGGCCAGACCGATCTCGCCGAGGAGCCGTCGTCCGATCAGGCACGCCCATATGCCGATCGCGTGGCCGGCGATCTGGCAACCGCGCAGCTTGCCGGAGCGATGGCCCAACCGGGCGGCGCCGAGGGAAACACTGCCGAGTGTGCCCAAGCCGCAATTCTCTTCGGACTGCTCGCCGCGGCAACCGATTGGCTCACCTTGTGCGCCTGCTCGCCGATTTCCGCGAACTCCGACGCGACCGAGGGCGCGAGCCCGCTGCCCGAGGACATGCCTCAATGGCTCGCCGGGCATCTTCCCGCCGAGGCGGTCCGCTGCGTGGAACAGGCCGTGGAGATGCTCCGCGGCAGTGAACCATCGGCGGAATCCCAGGCGGCGGAGGTCGAAGCCGCCGGTCGCGTGGCGGCCAAGGGACGACGGCATTGGCTGGCCGAAGTGCCGCACGCCGGGGCGATGTTCCCGCGACTGGCCGACCGGCTCGTCCGGCTGAGGCAGTTGGAAGAGGATTTCCAAGTGACGCTGGAATCCGAGAAACTCGAGTCGCTGGCCGAATTCGCCGCCGGAGCGGGCCACGAAATCAACAACCCGCTGACGGTCATCGCCGGACGCGCGCAGATGTTGCTGCACTCCGAGACCGATCGCGAGCGATGCCGCGGGCTGGCGCTGATGAAGGTGCAGGCGATGCGCGTGCACGAGATGATCGCCGACTTGCGGTTGTTTGCCCGGCCGCCCGAACTCGATCTGCGGCAAATCGACCTTGTCGAGCCGATCGACTCGCTGCTGGCCAAGCTGGCACCCCGTGCGGCCGCCCATGCCATCGTTTTGCAGCGCACGGGCGACCCGGGCCCGCTGGAAGCCCGCGTCGACGAAGTCCAACTGACCGTCGCGCTAAAGGCGATCTGCGAGAACGCGATCGAATCCATCGGCCACACCGGCAAGATCGACGTGTCCCTCGACGTGTCCCTTGACGGTGACGACCGCGAGATACGCATCGCGGTAACGGACGACGGGAAGGGGATTCCAGACGACGAGGTACGGCGACACCTCTTCGACCCCTATTACTCCGGCCGTCAGGCAGGCCGCGGCCTGGGATTCGGCCTGAGCAAGGCCTGGCGCATCGTCACCAACCACGGCGGCCGGATCGACGTCGAGAGTGAACCGAAGAAGGGCGCCACGTTCACGATCGTGCTGCCGCGCGGCGGGTAGCGAAATAGCACCCAACCGCGCGCGTTTCCATGCGCTGCATGGGAACGCACTGCTTCGGAGGCTGTGCGTCGGCGCGGTAAGGCCTCGCCCGTGCTGAGGCAGACGCCGTGTGGACAAGAGCCCCAGAAGTTGACCTTCCCATCGCCGCCCGTAGAATTGCGCAAGCAACGCATCCCCCCCGCGAGCGCCGCCATGAAAACTGCCGTCTTCAGCACCAAACCCTACGATCGCCGCTTCCTCGAAGAGGCCAACGCGCGATTCGACCACGAATTGGTCTTCTTCGAGCCGCGGTTGACACAGCAGACGACCCCGCTGGCCGACGGGTTTCCGGCGGTCTGTGCGTTTGTCAACGATCAGCTCGACGCCCAGGTGTTGCTCACGCTCTCACAGCAAGAGACGAAGCTGCTGGCCATGCGGTGTTCGGGGTTCAACAACGTCGATCTCAATGCGGCCGGACAGCTCGGTCTGACCGTGGTCCGCGTGCCGGCCTACTCGCCCGAGGGTGTGGCCGAGCATACGGTCGCTCTGATCCTGTCGCTTAGCCGCAAGTTGCACAAGGCCTACAACCGGGTGCGCGAGGGGAACTTCACGCTCGACGGGTTGCTCGGGTTCGAACTCGGCCGGCAGACCGTCGGCATCGTCGGCACCGGCAAGATCGGTCTGGCCGTGGCCAAGATCCTCAAGGGGTTCGGCTGCCAACTGCTGGCGTACGACGTGATGAAGAACGCGGAAGTCGAAGCGATCGGCGCAAGCTACGTGTCGCGGGAAGAACTCTTCGCACGCTCCGACGTCATCACGCTGCACTGTCCGCTGGTACCGGAAACGTTCCACCTCATCGACGATGATGCCCTGGCCCGAATGCGACAGGGGGTCGTGCTGATCAACACCAGCCGGGGAAAACTGATCGACACGCAAGCCGTGATCCGGTCGCTCAAATCGGGCCGCATCGGGTCGCTGGGTATGGACGTCTACGAAGAGGAAGCCGATCTCTTCTTCGAGGATCTCTCCGATCGGGTGATCCAGGACGACGTGTTCTCTCGGATGCTCACCTTTCCCAACGTCATCGTCACCAGCCATCAGGCCTTTTTCACCGAAGCGGCCATGCGCGCTATCGCCGAGGAAACCCTGGAGAACATCGCCGCCTTTGAAACGAGCCAGACGCCCCACGGCTTGATTACCGCCGAGATGGTGCGGGGCGTTTAGTAGCCAATCACACCTCTTCCGGCACGACGAACGGCTTTCGGTAGTTCCGGCCGTGCAGACGGTTGGCGGCGGCGGCAAAGGGGCCGGTGAACTTCTCGGTGGTACGGTCGATTTCCACCCAGGGGCCGAGTACCGCGGGCGTTTTGTCCAGCTCGATCTGGTTGGCCGCCAGATGCGCCCCGAATCGCTCGAAGGCTTCGGCGTGGCTCTTGTCGGCTTGCATCACCTCGCGGATCGCTTCCGCACCGGATGCCTGGCCGATGCGATGCGAGATGTTGCCGATGTGGCAGAGGGACGTCGAAAGATGCCCCTGCAGAATGTCGCAGCGCAGGTCCTCGATCTTGCGGCTGCGCATCGCGCGGATGAAATGGGCGTAGTGATTGTCCTTCCCGTTGCGCCGGAAATCCTTGATACGCTTGCCATCGTTGTCGTAAGCCGCCGGGGCCGTCAGGTCCATCCAACCGCCCTCGCACTCGATCACCACGCCCGTGTTGGGGCCACGCCCCAGTGAAGCACTTTCCAACACGGTGCCGCGGGGGCTGACCGCCCGATAGGCGTCCATGTTCCCCTCGCCGGTCTTGGTGGGCAGTCCGCGCACTTCGTAGAGGATGGGGGCCGGCTGGTAGTCGAAGACGGCGATCTGTGTGTTGGGCGTTTCCGCGTCGTCGTCGTAACCGAAACGCCCGCCGATGCTCATCGCCCGGGGTGGAAGGCCCTGTTGACCCAGGACCCAACGGCAGAGATCCAACTGGTGCGGGCCGTTGTTGCCCAACTCGCCGCAACCGGTCGCCCAGACCCAATGCCAATCGTAGTGCAAGTTTCGCCGCATCAGCGGTCCCAGCGGTGCCGGGCCGGTCCACAGATTGTAGTCGATCGACGGGGAGACCTTTTGCGGACCGTCCACCTTGCCGATGCTCGTGCGCCGTTTGTAGCAGAAGCCGCGTGCTTGCAGAATCTTGCCCAGATTTCCCCCGCGGACGTACCGCACGGCGTCGGCGACGCCTTCGTCGGACCGCATGTCGAGATCGGCCTGCACGACGCGGTTGTATTTCCTCGCCGCGTCGACCATCTTTCGCCCCTCGAAGATATTGTGCGAGACGGGCTTCTCGACACACACGTCCTTGCCCGCCTGGCAGGCCCAAACGGTAACCAACGAGTGCCAGTGGTTGGGCGTGGCGGTCGAGACGGCGTCGATGTTCTTGTTCTCCAGCAGTGTCCGCACGTCGACATGACCTTCGACCTTCTCGCCCCGCTTGTCGAAGTTGGCAACCTCGCTGCCCAGCACATCCCGATCGACGTCGCACAGCGCGGCCACGCGCACGCCGGGAATCGCCCGATACCCGTTGATATGCCCTCGCCCCATGCCGCGAAAGCCGACCACCGACATCTGGATCGTATCGTTGGCCCCCAGCACGCGGCCCGAGGCTTTCGTACCGGAGATGGTGAACAGCGCGGTGGAAAGGGCGGCGTGCTCGAGAAATCGACGACGACTGGGACGGGTCACTGGCTTCTCCTTACGACGGCGTTCTTGCGGTAATTGGGGGCTGACCGCCATTATCGCAAAGTCACCGCGTGTCGCAAGACGAGTAAGCCCGATGACCCGTGGACGACACGTCCGCTGCTGTTGTTACGGTCAATCGTCCCCTTCGCCGTCATACTCGAATCGCACCGCGCGTGTATCCCGCTCCTTGCCGGTGGGTGTGACGAGCGGACCGTACAGTTCGGGGCGGCGAGCCTTGATCCAGCGGACACCGGTTGCCCGGTCGCGGAGCGTGGCGTCGAGATCGGCGATGACCACCGCGTCGGCCGGCTGGCAGGTTTCGGCGAGGATGCGGCCGTAGGGGTCCAGGATCATGGCGTTGCCGGTACGCACTTCATCGTCGTCGAGCCCGACGCCGTTGCTGAAGATCAGAAACATGCCGTTGTCGTGAGCGCGGCTGGGTAGCCAGCGCATCAGCCAACCGCGACCCTTGGGACCGCAAAACTCCCGCTCGATCGCCTCGGGGTCGTCGTGGCGATGGTGCCAGAGCGCCGGGTCGATCGGTCCCATGGCCGCCGGGCTCCCCGAGCGGCAGCCGCCCGTCTGATGCGGTGCCAGCAGAATCTCCGCTCCGGCCAGCGCGGTCGCCCGGGCGTTTTCGACCAGATTGTTGTCGTAGCAGGTCAGCACGCCCATGCGCCAACCGTGCGGCGTGTCGAACACGGTATACTCGGAGCCGGAGGCCAGATGTTCGCTGATGAAGCAGTGGATCTTACGATGCCGCCGATGCTGGCCGTCGGGCATGGCCACCACGTACGTATTGTAGAGCGTGCCGTCGCCGTCGAGTTCCACGAGCCCGGCGCCGATGGTCATACCGTGGCTGCGAGCCAACTCCAGAAGCGCGACGGTCGAGGGTCCCTCGGGTACCGGTTCGGCCAATCGCGCAAGCTCATCGCGCGACAGTTGCCGCAGGTGCCAGTATCCGCTGATGCTGCACTCGGGAAAGACGATCAACTCGACCCGCTGCCCGGCGGCCTGCTCGACCATCGCGGCCATGGTGTTCAAGTTGGCCCGTTTGTCGCCGGGGGCATGTTGGAACTGAACGGCGGCGGCGCGCAGGGTTTTCACTTGTCTTATTCCTCCGCCCGTTGATAGACCGTCGCAATGGCCGCGACCCCCAGCGGGCTCAGTTTACGCAGGCCGGCGTCGACGTCGTCGGCCGACAGGCCCTGCTCCTTGAGTTCGAGAAAGAATTCGGCCAGCAGCCGCCCAGCCTTGGAGAGCTTGCCGATTTCCTCCCCGCCGTGTTGGACCAGAGCGCCTTTGAACGTCCCGATCACCTGCAGCAGCGACATCAGGCCGAACATCTCGATGGCCTCCTGGTCGCCCCGGTCCCATTGATCGTCCATGACCATCATCCGCCGGGCCTGATTGTCGGTAAGATTCTCGAATCTTTTTTGTTGCTCGGCCGGGATCTGGTCCCAGAGCGCGTCGTGCCGTAATCTGTCAATCAAGTCTTCGCGATAGCCCATGTGCATGATCCCTTGGTTTAGCCCGGGTACTCGTACCCGATGTTGTGTATTCAGGCTGGTGGTAGCTACGGTCGCCGGACCGTGGTCAAGCCGCATCCCACCGTCTGGCGACGGTAGTTACAGACTGCGAAACGTCCATAGACATTCTTGCGAAAACGGCGATCATGGCAAGTCCCCATAAACCATGATTTCCGGCCCGGCAACTGGCACATCTCGGGCATCCCGACTATCATAACGTTCCCAGCCATTCACCGATCACGTAGCCAAACGGAGCCAACCATGAATCGCACGCTGCCATCGCCGCGACACCTTGTCGCCACGTGTATCCTGGCCATGACTACGGCGACCTTGCTCACGCCGGTCTCGTCCGCCACGGCGGCAAACGCCCCAGTCCGGCCGAATATCATCATTATGATGTCCGACGACATGGGCTACTGCGATATCGGTTGTTACGGCAGCGAGATCAAGACGCCGGTGCTCGACTCGCTGGCCGCCGGCGGGCTGCGGTTTACGCAATTCTACAACACGGCCCGATGTTGTCCCACCCGGGCGTGCCTGCTCACGGGGCTCTATCCGCATCAGGCGGGCGTGGGCCACATGATGGCGGACCGCGGGCAAGACGGATATCGGGGCGAGTTGAACCGCAACTGCATGACCATCGCCGAGGTCGTGAAGTCGGCCGGCTACTCGACCTACGCCGTTGGCAAATGGCACGTGACCAAGGGCACGCAAGTCGACGGGCCGAAACACAACTGGCCTCGGCAGCGCGGGTTCGACCGCTTTTACGGCACGATCCACGGGGCGTGCAGCTTCTGGGATCCCTCGACGCTGGTCCGCGACAACACGATGATCACCCCGCCGAGCGACCCCGAGTATCGGCCCGACGAACCTTACTACTACACCGACGCGATTGCCGACAACGCCTGTCGCTACATTCGCGACCATAAGGCGGACAAGCCGTTTTTCATGTACGTCGCCTACACGTGTGCCCACTGGCCGATGCACGCCCGGCCGCGCGATATGGCCAAGTACGAGGGAAAATACGACGCCGGGTATGAGACAATCCGCAAGGCGCGTTTCGAGAAAATGAAGCGACTCGGCCTGATCCGGCGCGATGCCGAACTTTCGCCCGCGGCGGGGTCTTGGGACGATGTCCAAGACAAACGGTGGGAAGCCGCCTGCATGGAAGTCTACGCGGCGATGATCGACAACATGGACCAGGGAATCGGCCGGATCACGGCGACGCTCAAGGAGAAGGGCCAACTTGACAATACGCTGATTCTCTTTCTGCAGGACAACGGCGGTTGCGCCGAGGGGGGCGGTCGCGGCGACAAGCTCAACCCGCGCGGGGAGAAGCCCTCCTTCGACCCACTGCCGCCGGAGGCCCAGCACTACATGGGCTCCCGCCCGCGGCAGACCCGCGACGGTTGGCCCGTGCGCGCCGGGCGTGTGATGCCCGGGCCGGCCGATACGTACATCGGTTACGGCAAGAACTGGGCAAACGTTTCCAACACGCCGTTTCGCGAGTACAAACACTGGGTCCACGAAGGCGGCATCTCCACGCCGCTGATCGCTCACTGGCCGGACGGCATCAAGGCGAAGAACGAACTGCGGCGCCAGCCGGCACATCTGGTCGATCTGATGGCCACCTGCGTCGACCTCTCCGGTGCCGAGTATCCAACGCAGTACCAGGGCCACGCGATCAAACCCCGCGAAGGCAAGAGCCTGGTGCCCGCGTTCGCCGGCAAGGAAATCCCGCGCGAGGCAATCTATTGGGAACACGAAGGAAATCGCGCGGTGCGCGTCGGCGATTGGAAACTCGTGGCCAAAGGCCGAGCCGGGCAGGACGAAGTGCAATGGGAGTTGTACAACGTCGAAGTCGACCGTAGCGAACTCCACGACCTGGCCGGCAAACACCCCGATCGGGTGAAGGAACTTTCCGCCCTCTGGCAAACCTACGCCGAGCGAGCCAACGTCGTCCCCTGGCCGGGCGGTGGGAGAAAGTCGCCGAAGAAGAAATAGCCGAATTCCGCCGGTTTCCAGCAGCCCGCGGGCCGAACGACACTCCGGACTGCCTGTCCTGTCTCTCAGCCCCCCCCCTGCGTAACCACAAGCCCCCCCCTAGCAGCCCGTTAAGAAAGTAACATGGGTGCCTGGCGGTCGAGCGCAGCGAGCCCCCAGAACCGCGTTTTCTGGG
>CAYUIQ010000256.1:0-12203 GCA_964444795.1 uncultured Planctomycetaceae bacterium | reverse complement strand
CCTCCCGTCGGGCTGGACGACCAGCCCCATGTAATACGGCCAGTCGCCGTCGAGGCTCGTGGTGACCGTTCCGCCGCTGCCGAACCCGGTATCCAACGTCCCGTCCGACTGGTAGCGAACCAGACCCAGGCCGCCGGCACCGGGAGTGCCGGCCACAACGACCTTGCCGTCGCTCTGCACGGCCACCGCGTAGCCATAATCCCAACCGCTGCCAAAGTCGGTGGTCACCTTGCCACCGCCGCCGAAGCTCGCATCCAGGCTCCCGTCGGCGTTGTATCGGGCCGCGGCAAAATCGGAGTTGCTTCCGGTGTAGGCGTAGCCGGCCACCACGATCTTCCCGTCGTCCTGCACCACCAAGTCGTAGGCGTAGTCGTAACCGCCCGTGAAATCCGTGGTCACCACGCCGGCTGTGCCGAAGCTCGTGTCCAGGCTGCCATCGGCGTTGTAGCGGGCCAGGGCAAAGTCGTAGCTGCTCCCTTCATAGGCGTAACCGGCCACCACGATCTTCCCGTCGAACTGAATCGCCAACGCGTAGGCGTAGTCGTAACCGCCGGCGATGTCCGTGGTCACCATGCCGCCGCTGCCGAAGCCCGTGTCCAGACTTCCGTCGGTGTTGTATCGGACCACCGTGAAATCGCCGTTGCCGGCCGATCCGGCAAGGAGGATCTTACCGTCGTCCTGTACCACCACGTCGTAGGCAGAGTCGTAACCGCCGGCGAAGTCCGTGGTCACCACACCACCGCTGCCGAAGCTTGCGTCCAGACTGCCGTCGGCGTGGTAACGGGCCAGGCCGAAGTCGGAGTCGCTCCCGTTGTAGGCGTAACCGGCCACCACGATCTTGCCGTCCGGTTGCACGGCGACGGCCTCGGCATAATCCCAATCGGCGACGATATCCGTTGTCTGTCTCCCGTCGGTGCCGAAGCTCGTGTCCAGCGCTCCCGCCAGACCCGCACCGGCACCCGTGGTGTACGTGCCGTCTTCGTTGCTGGCGGTGGCCGTGATGACGTGCAAAGCATCGCCGTCGGCGTAGACGTGATCCACACTCGGCGGGCTGCCGGCGACCGTCTCGGTCGGCGTGCCGTCGCCCCAGTCGATCTCCCATTGCGAGATCGTGTCGGCGCCGGGATCGGTCGCCGAGAGACTCAACGTGTACACCGAGCCCTCGTCGACGGTGGCCGAACCGGCGATCTCCAACAGCGGCGCCACGTCGGTCACCTGCACGGCCAGCGCGTTGGTCACGTAGGCGTTCTGGGCCGTGTCGTAGGCCGTCGCCGTGATCGTCCAGTTCGCCTCGCCATCGGCGTATGTGTGTACGGCCGCCGACGGGCTCCCGACGATCGTCTCGGTCGCCGTGCCGTCACCCCAGTCGATCTCCCAGCGGTCCAGCGTCATCCCCCAGGCGTCCAACGACAGACTGTATGTCGAGCCCTCCTCCGTCGAAGACGGGCCGTTGATGTTGACCGAGTCGGCGGCAATCGTGCCCGTCGCGGAGATGGGATCACTGGTGAGGCTGTCATTGTCAGTGGCCTGGACGAAGTAGGTCTGCGACCCGACCCCGAGGCCCGTCGTGTCGAACACCGAACTCCAACCGTCGCTGCCATCGGTGTCCGTTCCCACCTCCTGGTCGACACCCACAGTCAGGTCACCGCTGTCGTCGGTGTCGCGATAGAAGGCGACACTCAGGACCGTGCCGTCGACGTCTTGCACGTCGTTGGCCGTAAGGGTCAGGCTGTTGCCCACAATCACCGGGTCCGGGTTGATCGACAACGAGCCGATGGTCGGCGGCGGGTCCAGAACCCGCACGGCGTCGGCCACCACCGTGCCATTCGCATCATCCGTCAATTCGACCACCAGCGTTCCGCTCTGGATATGGAACGTCCCCAGGCCATGCCACCAGACCTCTCCGTCAAAGAAGCGGTCTGGCGACTGTCGCTGGTCCACCAACACCGTCGCCAGCGCGACGTCGCCGTCATAGACGGTGAAAGGGGCATCCGATGCATGGCCCGAATCCGCGGACCACGTCACGAACACCCTTTCGGGGCCGCAGATTAGACCCTCGAACGTCCACCGGGCCTTGCTCTCTCCCGTGCCTGGCGCGTGTTGGCGATGGCCGCCCCGCACGCCATTGGTCGATTGAACATCGGCCCAGCCCTGGCCTATCTCCTCATAACCGAGATCCGTGTCGTCGAGAACGGCCACGATCCCCAGGCTGCCGTAGGCGGTGGCCGTGTTGCTGACCAGCCCCGTATCGTCCGTCGCCTGGGCAAAGTAGGTCTGCGGTCCCCGGCCAAAACCGGCTGTCGAGGCCGTGATCGTCCACCCGTCAGACCCGTCCGTATCTTCGCCCAACCATTGGTCGATCGACGGTTCCAGCGAATCGTTGTCGTTGACGTCGTGATAGAAGCTGACGGCAGCCACCGTCCCGTCGTCTGTCACGCCGTCCGCTTCGAGATAGAGCATGGCTCCTGCAATCGCCGGATCGGGAGCAACCAGCAACTCGTTGATCGCTGGCTGCTCGTTGACCACTGGCTCCTCGTCGACCGGTTGCAGTTCCACAACGCGAACCGCGTCGGCGGCCACGAACCCGTCCGCATCGTCCGACAGTTCCACCGCCAGCGTCCCGCTGTCGACGGTGTACACGCCCAGGCTCGCCCAAGACGTGCCGTCGACCTGCTTGTCGTGAGGTCTCAGACGCTGATCCAATGTCACCGTCGCTTCCACTTGCGAACCGTCCAACACGGAATACGGCGCGTTGCTGGCCAACTTCGCGTGCGGTACCCAGGTGGCCAGCAACTCGTACTGCGTGCCGGCCTCCAAGCCATCAAACGTCCAACTGGCCGTGTTCGATCCACTGCCACTGCGGTGCAGCCGCACATCCTGTTCGTTCGCGGCAGGATGGACTCTGCCCTTCCAGCCGGCGCCCGTCTCGGCGTAGTCGGAGTCGCCGTCGTCCACCACTTCTCGCGCTTCCGCCGGGGCAACTTCCACAACACGAACCGCGTCGGCGGCCACGAACCCGTCCGCATCGTCCGACAGTTCCACCGCCAGCGTCCCGCTGTCGACGGTGTACACGCCCAGGCTCGCCCAAGACGTGCCGTCGACCTGCTTGTCGTGAGGTCTCAGACGCTGATCCAATGTCACCGTCGCTTCCACTTGCGAACCGTCCAACACGGAATACGGCGCGTTGCTGGCCAACTTCGCGTGCGGTACCCAGGTGGCCAGCAACTCGTACTGCGTGCCGGCCTCCAAGCCATCAAACGTCCAACTGGCCGTGTTCGATCCACTGCCACTGCGGTGCAGCCGCACATCCTGTTCGTTCGCGGCAGGATGGACTCTGCCCTTCCAGCCGGCGCCCGTCTCGGCGTAGTCGGAGTCGCCGTCGTCCACCACTTCTCGCGCTTCCGCCGGGGCAACTTCCACAACACGAACCGCGTCGGCGGCCACGAACCCGTCCGCATCGTCCGACAGTTCCACCGCCAGCGTCCCGCTGTCGACGGTGTACACGCCCAGGCTCGCCCAAGACGTGCCGTCGACCTGCTTGTCGTGAGGTCTCAGACGCTGATCCAATGTCACCGTCGCTTCCACTTGCGAACCGTCCAACACGGAATACGGCGCGTTGCTGGCCAACTTCGCGTGCGGTACCCAGGTGGCCAGCAACTCGTACTGCGTGCCGGCCTCCAAGCCATCAAACGTCCAACTGGCCGTGTTCGATCCACTGCCACTGCCGTGCAGCCGCACATCCTGCTCATGTGCCGCAGGGTGAACCTTGTCCCTCCAGCCGCTGCCCGTCTCGACATACTCGGGATCGCCATCGTCCACCACTTCGGGTGGTTCCACCGGGGGAGCTTTCATGACGCGAACCGCGTCAGTTACCACGAGCCCGTCCGCGTCGTTGTTGACCTGGACGGTCAATTGCCCGGCGACGACGTTGAACTCGCCCAACGGCTGCCACTCCAGACCGTCCATCACAGGGCCGGTCGGTGCTTGCTGTTGGTTGACCAGGACCGTGCCAAGCTCACCGGTGGCGTCGGAGATGATAAACGGCGTGTTGGTCGCCCGATCGGCCCCCTCGGCCCAACGGGTCCAGACGCCGTAACGCCCGACCGGCAGTTCGCTGAAGTTATACGTGGCCACCTTCGTTCCGTCGCCGGCGGCCGTGTAGTAGTAATCGTCCTGAAGACCGGTGGGGGTGTAGAAGCTGGTCCAGCCCGTGTTGGTGCTAAACCCCGTGCCGAAACCGTCGTCGATAAACTCTGGCGAGTCCAGGCCCGGGCCGCCGTCCACTTGCGCTGCGCCGATGGCTCCGGAAAGGTCGTCGTCGCCCGAGCCGCCGTAAACGGTAAGCAATGGCGTCGTGCCCGCATCGGCGGTGAGCGTGTCATCGCCGGAGTGTAGGTGCGTATGCACTGAGTTGATCCCGGTCGGATCGAGCGACGTCGTCGTGCCGTTGATCGTCACCCGGAGCATCGTATCCCGCGACAGGTCGACCGTATCAGCGAAGTCGGTGCCGTGGACGTGGACCGTGCCGTCGGTTCCCACGAAGACGCCGTCCGCAAAGGCCAGCCCGTTGTTCGACTCGTCGCCCTCGGCCACCTCGCCGACCGTGTCGAGTTGAACCAACAGATAATGGTCGCCCGGCGGATTGGCGAAGTCGGCCGTCAAGTTGATCGAGTGGCTGCCGATGGCCAGATCGCTCGAATCGCTGATCCTCTGCGATGCCAGGAACGCCTCCGGCGTCGTTCCGTCGTCTGACCGATATACCCCGACATCAAACGGCCCGGCCGCGGCGCCGGTAATGTCATAGTTGACGACCAGGTTATTGCCCTGACCCAGAACGGCCGTCGGCGTCAGGTCGATGGCCAGCAACTGCCGCTGCTCCAACGGCTCCAACCGAAGCGATCGCCCCTTGGGCAGTTTCCAATTGCCGGGCTTCCGCCAGCGCTTGGGATTCAAACGAGAAAGCGCTTCGTTCCATGACCGGGCCAGCTTACGCATGACGTACCCCTCGTACCGTGAAAGCGCGGATTACCGGACGGATCGCGCGGGGATGGAAGCAAGAAGAGATCTCGCGGCAGCCTTTGGACGTGGCACGCGGCGGATTAAGGCGGCGGGCGCTTCGCCGTTGAGGCCAGGAGAAAAGAATGCCCGTGAAAACACTGCCCTAGCTTGACCATGGCTGGCATCTCCTTGGTTGATGGCAGCGAGTCTAAGGGCCTTCAAACATGCGTGTCAAGCGCCGGGCGGGGAAATTTCCAGGAAAAGCAGTTCGCTATTTGTGAGGAAGCTGTTGGCATGAACGCCCTCCAATGATGCAAACCGACCATTGAGCTGAAAAGCACATCTGTCGCAAATGCCGTGGTGCAACGACATCGACGACGGCTATCTGCGAGGAGGATACGCCAGGAGGGACATGCCATGTCATCCCCGCAGGGTGGTCAGTGAGTCCCCCGCTGGCCGGCAACGGATGCAACGGAAGATCTTGCCGCTGCTAGTGAAGAACCGCGCCAACTAGGAGGAAACATCCAGTCAGGGTGATCGCCGGTATTCTGCCTCATTCCGCGCCATTTCGCCCACCCGGACCGCTCCGCCCTCACGGTAGGTGGGTGCCGAATGCCGCTCTGGCTGCCCGGTCCCCGCTTATGCAACGTAGGCGGCTGATACGTCGATCTGCGAGTCAGCTGGAGAGATGGGCGATGCTGGCGACGCAGGTCAGCGCGGGTTGCCGATCGCCCGAGGTTTGTCGTCACGCGCGCCGAGATGTTCTGGCCAAACTGCCCGAGGTCACGCCCTCCTCTGAGCTTGCCCCCAAGTTTGGTCCACTTGGGATGTTAGTTTTCCCCTCGCGCATATCGGGTCGAACAGGAAGGGGCGCGGATTTCATCGTCTCGACAACGCTCCTCGCCAGGGAAATACGACGGCCGCAGTGTGAGGCCGAAGCTGCCTCGGTGTGTCGCACCGAGACGTTCGTAGAACCAGCTTCGCGGACCCACGAAGCGTCGCCTTTGCCCAAAGTCATCCCCTCTGGAGAGCGGGGCAGCAAGGCGACCCATCATAGCAGATTCCCGCCGCAGGTCCTTCGAGCAGCATGTCTTAGCAGCTGCCATGATCCGCCACATACGGATGGCGTAGGCCACCGCCCCCTCCCAATATCTCGTGGCTGGAGATTTGACCGACACAACATAGCACCACCCCCTTGCATATACGTCTGAACACTGCTATCATGCGTCCAGTCGGCCGGCGATTTTCCTACACGCACTACGCCAAACCGGCGGCCGGTGGCCATCCCATAGGTCCGATGATGAGAGGCTCTTCTCTGGCGGCTTGGAACGACCAAGTGCCCCAGGTCCTGCCTCATTTCCGTAGCCCTAACCAGAAGCGCGGATTGGCGCCTACGATTGACGACCGCCGGAAAGCACTAGGCACCTGCCCGCCACGCGATGTGGTTTCTTGCCTGGGTGCCAACGCACGGAAGCAAGCGATCGCCCGGATACCAGAAAACGCCCAGGCGATCACCCTCTTAGTCTGACACTTGCTCCATTGTCCGCCCCGGGGGCGGCCTGCCGGGCCACAGTATTGGCCCCTCGATTCTTAGCCCATCTGGCTGTCACCCAGCGGTACCTACCGCGCTCGCTTCCCAATTTCGCCTCGGCCAAAGTGCGCTGCCGGCCCAGCCTGCGCAGTGATCACGCCGAGGAGTCCCCTCAGGTCGAGGATATGCCATGGATTCCCAACAGCAGCTCACCAAACGTCAGCGAGCCATCTACCGGTTCCTGCGCGACGAGATTCGCAAGAAAGGGCGTCCACCTTCGCAGCGCGAAATTGCCCGTCGGTTCCACATGAGGTCCTCCGGCGGCGCTGCTTGTCACCTGAAGGCGCTGGAGAGAGCAGGGCTCATCGAACGAGAGCCGGGCAGGGCACGGAGCATTCGTCTGGTGAAGGAGCCGCCAGGTGTGCTGCCTCTGCTTGGGAAGATCGGCGCCGGCGGACTCAGTGAAGCCGTCGAGTGTCCCGGGACGTTTGATCCCCAGGAGATCATCGGCCCCGAAGGACGTGCCCTACTGGCGGTGGACGATGACGTCTTCCTCGGGCTAGACATTCCACGAGGCAGCTATCGGCCCACGCCCAACCTGCGTCTATACGCTGAGGTGGGATGGGCATTCCGGACGGAGATAGCGAAACCCTGGGAGTGTCAAGTCGGGTTTGACTATGGGCCGTCGGCTCTACATCGCTCCCGGCATCGGCGGTGGTACGTTCGCAACGAAGCGAACAAGGCCAACGGCGGAAGCGACGTCACGGTGTTCGACAATTGTTTCGTTTTCCGAAACAACTATCCCGGCGTTGGACAACGTATCGCCGCAATTGCCGACGGAGTGGCCTTGGACGGGCTTGACGGCACCTTGGTCGCCACGTCTCCAGGCACAGTCTTCTACGTGAAAGGTGAGAAGCGAATCGTTGGACGGCATCGCACGGGTGGCAAGAGAGCCGTGACCGATCGACGGGGCAAGGAAGTCGTCTACGACACGCCGGGCGACGAGTGCTGGCGAGTCGACGCGCCGCACCCGATCGACGCGGCATTGGCCGTGGCGGGAAACCGGATCATCGCCGGGGGTAACGGCAGGGTGTCGGTGATCGACATCCCATCGAAGAAAGTCCTCTTCACCGCGGAAGTCGATGGCCGGGCGCATGGCCTGGCAGTCAGCGACGGACGTCTGATCGTGAGTACAGATAAGGGGACCTTCTACTGTTTCGACGGGCAAGCAGTGGAGGATCCGAGGACGATCGCCGTCGCGCCGGCCAGAAAATCGGTGGAGGCGAATTCCCCTTATGCGACGGCGGCCGAGGAAATTATCCGGTCCACGAACCTGCGTCGGGGATACTGCTTGGATCTGGGATGCGACGACGGCCGGCTGGCAATCGAACTGGCCAAACGAACCGAGCTTCGCATTTACGCGATCGATAGGGATCCGAATGCGGTAAAGGGCGCTCGCCAAGCCGTCGATGAGGCAGGGTTGTACGGCGCCCGCATTTCGGTCCATCTGGCCGATCCGTCCGCTCCTCCCTTGGCCGACCGACTTTTCGATCTTGTCGTCAGCGGCCGCTCCGTCACCCAGGGCAAGAATGCCGCTACGGCGACGATTGTCCAGCGTATGATGAGTCCCTTCATCGGTGCAGCTTGCCTGGGAAAACCGAAGCAGTTGAAAACACTTCGGCGCGGTCCGCTTGAATGTGCCGGCAACTGGACGCACTTCTATACCGATGCCGGAAACAGCTACTGCGCCGACGACTCACTACTGAAGGGGCCCCTGGAAGCACTCTGGTATCGCGACACCGATTGGGAGATGCCCTCGCGCCATGCGATGGCGCCGGCCTCGCTGGTCTGCGACGGCCGGTTCATCATGCCCGGAATGAACGGAATTCGGGTTGTCAGCGGTGATGATACGAAACGCCGTCGAGGATTCCTCCGAATGCGAGAAGATGCCCAAAAGGGCAAGTTCCAGGTTGTTCTGGCATGGGACCAGGACCGTTTTGGCCGATTTGACCCTATCGAAGGCGGCTACTGGATTCTCCCGTTCCGAAATGCCGGCGTGCGGCTGGAGACGATGGCCCAAGGGCAAATCGACTGGAACGACTTTGCAGGCAGGTTGTTGTATCTGGTGCAACAGGAAGCCAAGCACGCCTACCTGCGCGACCTCAGTCGTAACGTCCTGCGGGGGCAGGTAGCCAAGGCTAGGCAGGGGCGGGGCGCTGACGGTTCCGCGCCCTACGGCTACCGTGTGGAAGATGACCGACGCGTCATCGTCCCTGAGGAAGCCACCGTTGTTCGCCGGATCTTTGAGGAGTATCTCTCCGGCGGGGCAATTCGTGGCGTGGCTACTTCGTTAAACGCCGACGACATACCTTCCCCAAGAGGCAAACAGTGGCGATCATCGACCATCCGTTCACTCCTCGTCAACAGGAAGTACACGGGCGACTTCATATGGGGCAAGTATGCCGCTGGCTACTACTACGGCATGAATGATGGGGAGATCATGCCTCGCCAGAAAACCGACAAGCGGCAGTCCACAAGCCCAATCGAACACCCGGATCATTTTGAGGCGATTGTCGACCGGAAGACGTTCGAGGCAGTTCAGAAGCGACTCAAGAGACAGCGACGAGATACATCCCCGTTGCACGACAAGAGCAAGCGATTCCTGCTCACCGGCCTCCTCAAGTGCGGGCACTGTGGCTACGCCATGATTGGCTACCATTGGAATCGCAAGAAGACCGGCGAGCGGGTGAAAATGTACACGTGCTCCTCACACCACTTCCAGGGAAAGGAGGTCTGTACGCGAAACACGATCCCGGAGGCGTCTTTGGTCGATTGTGTTGTGCGCATCATCCAGCAACGTTACCTTTCTGAAAAGAATCTTGCCCAACTGAGGAATGCCATCCGCCAAGAGCAAGCTGAAGACCCACACGGCGAGCCGGTGGACGCCGAAGGAATCAAGAAGCGTTTGGGAGAGCTTGACCGTCGGATCGACAACGGCGCTGAACGCGTTTTCTCGGCTCCGCCGAGCCTCACCAATACGCTCTTCAAGAAGCTGGAGCAACTCCGAGCCGAACGTGATCACTGTCGTCTCCAGTTGGAGGATGCCAATCGGCGAGTCGATGAAGCTGACCAGCGAGGGATGGAGGAGGTCGACAAGGCGATCAATGCACTCCAGGGCTTGAAGGGAGCGTTCGATAACGCAGATCGGGCCGACACCCGAGAACTTCTCGCATCCCTCGTATCGCGGGTCGATCTCTTCTTCGACCGTCACAAGTGTCGCAAGTATACCAGGACGTCTTTCCGGGAGGGATTGCTACACGTCCGACCCGACGATGCATTCACAAGCTTGTCCACAACGTCCCTCCCTTTTGGTTTGCGATTGCGATTATCTTCATGTTCCGATCACTAACATGTTCCGAGTCGACTGTCACCAGCCTTTCTGGCTTTTCGGGAATGCCAGCATGGCTGGTGAAACTTAATGGCTTGTCATGCTGGCAATGCACATGGTAGCGGTGAGAAGGACGCAGTCTTGCCCAGCGTGAAACGAGGCAGGGAATAACGTGAAACGAGGCAGGATGTTGCGTGGTCTGAAGCAGGAACGGGACGTACCGGAACGTGAAACGAAGCAGGTTTTGGCAGGCTAAGCCGTCGAAAGAACACGGGAAACGCGAGGAACAACTCTTTGAATACAACTACTGAAATATGAACAACAGGGTGTCCGAATCGAATCTTGTGTTGAACGTCAGTTTGAACCGGTCAGCCGATGGGCCGAAACTCAATGACGGTTCAAGCATCTCAGATCCCGTGATGAAGGTCGGGCGAGATGAAATGAATTGGGCCGAGTTTCCCCTGGGTGGGTGAACGGGCCCAGCGAGTTTCGACTGAACAGAATTGCACTGGCTCTAGTGGACGCCGTTACACTTACGCATCGAACTTCAAGACGCTCGAGGGCAGTCGAGCCGGCGAAAACCGAGCCTTGACGTTGACGAGGCAACCAAGAGCGGCACGGAAAACGCCCCACGCGCGGACAGGTAGCGCCGCGAGTGACCGTGCGGCACTCACGCCGCGCGGCGGACACGGATGAGGGGAAGGTGGCGACGGCCGGCAAGACAGTCGATTTCGATAACCATTGCGTCGCCCGGCTTCCCTTCGATTTCGGCCTGCGGACGCGCACACGGCGAGCCACGTGGCCAACGCGGACGTGGCTCAAGACGCGGCTGTTCGCTGGCCGGCCGGCGCGTGAAGTAGACCTCGTTCGGCGTCTTGCCGCCGAGCGTCTCGTGCGGCCGATGTTCGTTATACCAATCCACGGCCAGAGCCACCTCGTGCTGGAATGCGGCTTCATCTTCCGGCACGGTCGTTTGTCGCAGGATGTCTTTGAGCGTCCGGTGGAATCGCTCCACCAGAGCAATACTCCCGTGGCGCCCCACCGCGCCGAAACGCGGCAGGATGTTCATGGCCTTGCACCACACCTTCTCGAAGTGCTCGCATTTGAACTCCGGGCCTTGATCGACAATGATGTGTTTTGGGCTGACTGTCTCCTTGAGCATGATTCGTCCCAAGGCCGCCGTCACTTCCTCGGAAGACGGCTTCGACTTGAACACGGCGAAGCCCATCGACCGTCGAGAGAAATGGTCCACGACGTTGAGCACCCACCAGCAAACGGGCCAACGTTGCCGGATGGCGTTGGGTAACCAGTTGGCCCAATAGCCACCACTGATCGGCACCGCGGTCAAGTCGGCGTGCCACGTGTGGCTCGGGTACTTCGCCACGATGCGAAGCCGCTTGCCGCCGTCGACCGGCGAAGGCTCCGGAACGTGCGCCGGCTTCTCCTTGAGAATCCGCTCGACGGTGGTCTTGGCGATGTGAAGACCGGCCCGGGCCAACATGTCGGCGATCTTCGCCTTGCCCAACACCGGACAGAACAGCTTGATCCGCTGCACGGCGTAGCGGACAAAGTCTGGAAAGCGATTCACCGGCACATTGGTTTGAAGCAATGGATCGTCGTCGACTCGTTGATGCCAGGCCGCAACCGTCTCGGCTGACACAAAGAAACGCCGGGCAGTCTCCGCCTTGCTCCAGCCGCGCGCCGCACGAAGTTCCAGGATGGCCATTCGTTCGATCGGCCTATACTGCGGTCACCGGTGCGGATCGATGCGTCTGGTGCGCTGGCCCTTGATTCGCAACTCCTCGCGCAGCATCGAGATTTCGCTTTCCAGCCGATAGATCTTCGCCCGCGGCGTGTCGCCTTGGTCGATCAGAAACTCACGGCCGGCAAGCATGGCAATACGCACTAATCCCAGTAGCGTAAGCACTGCATTTCGCACGTATCCCGTCCATCCCTTGGGCACGGGTACGGATTCGACGTCATTTTCGCACGGTCTGTCAAACATGGTGTCGCTCTGAGGTTCGTTCCAGGGCCACTCATCATAGCAGATTCCCGCCACAAGTCCTCCGGGCAGCATGTACCTACGATTGACATGATCCGCCGCGTACGGATGGCGCAGGCCGGCAGGCAGTTCAGCCAACATCTTGTGGCTTACCCATCGACACACCACAATATGGCGCCACCTATTGACTGTACGACTGAACACTGCTATGGTATGCCCAGTCGGCCGGCGATTTTCCTACATGCACAACGCTCAACCGGCGGCCGGTGGCGATTCCAAAGGTC
>CAYUIQ010000255.1:0-12383 GCA_964444795.1 uncultured Planctomycetaceae bacterium | reverse complement strand
TATGGCAGACCCCGTTTTCGCTGCCGAAGCGACTGATTTGGAGGCGGGGTTTCGCAATCCACCTCACAGTGCCGGTATCCGCGGTTTCTGGTGGTGGCTAAACAGTAACGTAACCAAAGAGGCCATTACCCGCGACCTGGAGGAGATGAAGCACAAGGGTTTCAGCGGGGCGATGATCTTCGACGCGGACGGCAGCAGCCAACGCGGGAATCGCGGAGTGCCCGCCGGGCCGGTGTTTGGTTCTCCTCGCTGGACAGACCTGTTCGTGCACGCCTGCCAGGAGGCAAAACGTCTTGATCTTGAATTGAGCCTGAATATCCAGAGCGGCTGGAACCTGGGCGGGCCAAAGGTGACCGCGGAAGAAGCGACGCAAACGCTCGTTTGGTCCAAGACCGAGGTCAAGGGACCGGCGACCTTTGAACGGGTGTTGCCCGCCCCGCGGTTCAGGGATTTCTACAGAGACGTTGGCGTGATCGCGGTCCCCATTCCGACGGCCGGCACGTTTCGCCCCATCATGGACCTGAACCTCAAGAGCGCAACGAGAGAGCTTGGCATGTCGGCGCCGGATTGCCGGTTCCTGCTTGACACCGCTCCCGCGCTGCCTGGAGAACTCGCGGTGAGGAGTGGCAATATCCTCAATCTCTCCGCGAAGATGAACAACGAGGGGACGCTCCGCTGGGATGTTCCGGAGGGCGAGTGGGTGGTTCTGCGGATCGGGCACACGGCCACCGCCGCGCACGTTTCCACCCAGAGTGCCGGCTGGGGCGGACGCGTGTTGGACTACATGAGCCCGGATTCGCTCGACGCTTATTGGAATCGGAATATCGAGCCGTTACTCACGGCGATCGGCCCCCTGGCCGGAACGACCATACGCTACATCCATACCGATAGCTGGGAAGGCGGCGGCATGAACTGGACGCCGGGCTTTGATCGGACCTTCCGGGAAAACCGGGGCTACGATCCACTTCCATGGTTGGCGGTTCTGGCGGGATACGTGGTTGACAGCCGTGAAGAATCGAACGCTTTTCTTGCCGATTTCCGCAAGACCATCGGCGATCGGGTGGCCGACCATTACGGCCATCTGGCGGAGCTGGCGCGGAAACACGGCATGGCGACGCATCCCGAGTGTTCCGGCCCGCACGCGGGACCGCTGGACGGACTCAAGAACTATGGCCGTAGCGAACTGATGATGAGCGAATTCTGGTCACCCTCACCGCATCGCCCCAACCCGCCGAATCGCTTCTTCGTCAAGCAGGCCTCGTCCGCCGCGCACACCTATGGCAAGCGACTGGTCGGCGCCGAAGGCTTCACCACGATCGGCCCACATTGGAACGACTCGCCGTCGGCACACATGAAACCGAGCTTTGATCACGAGTTCTGCGCGGGTTTGAATCTGCTGTTCAATCACACCTTCACCTGCTCTCCAAAACAGATGGGCATCCCCGGCCAGGAGTACTTTGCCGGCACCCATTTCAATCCTCAAGTCACCTGGTGGGACGAAGCTCCAGCGCTGATCGACTATTTCAAGCGCTGCCAGTATCTCGCGCAGCAGGGCGAGTTCGTGGCCGATGTGGTTTACTACTACGGTGATCACATCCCGAATATTGCCACCCTCAAGGAATCCGACCCGGCCGGCGCCCTGCCCGGCTATGACTATGACGTGCTCAGCGAGGAACTGCTGCTTTCCAGCCTGACAGTGGAGAAAGGGCGGCTCGCACTGTCTTCCGGTATGGAATATCGCGTGCTCGTCCTGCCCGACCATCGCGTGCTGTCGCCGGGGGTCCTGAAGAAGGTGGACGAACTGGTCCGCGCCGGCGCCACGGTTCTGGGGCCCAAACCGCTCAAAGCAGTCAGCCGGGAAGGTGGCCCGGAAGGCAAGCGCGTGTTCCAGAAGCTGGCTGACGGTGTTTGGGGCCCGGGAGGCCGGGCGGAGAACGTGAAAGGAACCCGCAACGTCGGCCTGGGACGTGTGGCCTGGGGAATGCCCGCCCGCGATCTACTGCAAGCCGACGGCATCGCGCCCGATGTCACGTTGGTGGACAAGAAGACTGCTTCGGCCATCCACTGGATCCATTACCGGATCGACGATGCGGATGTGTATTTTCTATCCGAACCGAATGGCAAGGCGGTGAGCGCGGGCGCGGTATTCCGTTGTGATCGTCGCATTCCCGAGCTGTGGAACGCGGTGGATGGGTCCGTACGAGAAGCCACCTCGTTCAAGTTCGTCGACGGACGCACCCAGGTGCCGCTGGAGTTCGATCCCTACGACAGCATCTTCGTGGTGTTCCGAAAGGCGTCGTCGGACGACCGGAGCGATGGTCCGAACTTCCCCACCTGGCAGCAGACGCAATCGATTGCCGGGCCGTGGGAGGTCACCTTCGATGCAAAGTGGGGTGGACCCGGGCAACCGGTCCGCTTCGATACCCTGACAAGCTGGACCGATCACGGCGACCCCGGGATCAAGCATTACTCTGGCAAGGCCGTGTACCGTACAACCTTCGATATCGGTAACGATTTGGCGGGCAAGCCGCTTGCACTTGAGTTCGGACAGGTCAAGGACGTCGGCATTGCCAGGGTAAAGCTGAACGGGACGGATCTCGGCGTGGTCTGGCGACCCCCGTTCCGGGTGGATGTTACCAAAGCCGTTAAGGCCGGGGAAAACTTCCTGGCGATAGAGGTCGTCAACTCATGGCGCAACCGCCTGATCGGCGACCGGGAATTGCCGGAAGAAGAACGCCTTACTCGTACGAACATCAGCGTCACGAAAGATTGGAAACTGGAACCGTCGGGCCTGTTGGGGCCGGTTGGTCTTCAAACAACGGAAAGGCCGTGAACCACGTCGAACGATTTCGCGCTGTGATAAATGCCCAAGCAGTAACACTACATTTCCCCGGGTGTCCTTCCCAAGGGAGGAGGTGACGGTGTTTGACATCCACGATCGGGCTGGGGACAATCGAGGGGCGTGACCCTTAACCAGTCTGTTGAAAAACACATAATCATAACCCGAAGCGTAAGCGAGGAACGGAAACCACAAGGAATTCGACCCTCTTATTTCCTCGCTCACGCTTCGGGTTACTATTTCAACGGGCTGTTGATACCTCTATACCAACATGCGGAGATACGTCAGATGGAAGCGGCAAAGGGCCGAGGAGCAATACGACTGGCGGCGATTGCCGGTACGCTGGCGTTGCTGATCGGCAGCGTGCCGGTCGACGCGGCAGTTCCCTCGGCGGTCGCGACGGGGACCGGGCAAACCGGCCCCACCAGCGGACCGAGCCTGGTGCTTTGGCTCGACGCGCAAGACGTCGATGGCAGGGGTGGCACGTCGGACCATCTTGCTGACGGCACGCCCGTCGACCGTTGGGCCGATAAAAGCACCTACGGTAACCACGCGATGCAACCGGTCCCCCAGCAGCGACCGCAATATGTCGCGGCGGACGGCAAGGACCGCCTTTGCGTCGTGCGTTTTGCCACGGCCAAGAAGCAGTACCTGCAAGTAGCCGACCGTTCGTGTCTCGATCTCGGCCAAATGACGGTCTTCGTGGTTGCCCGGGTCAGTGCCAGTCCGGCCGCAATGTGGCTCTTCGGCAAGAACCGCTTCGACGGGCCTTGGACAGGCTATGGCATCGCCGTGGCGGGCGGTTCCAGTTTTCCCTGGCCCCATTTGGGAATGGGCCATGCCGGCGCCGCGCGAAACGGTTACGTCCAACTCGATACGCCCATTCGCAACACATTCGCGCTGGTCGAAATCAGTTGCGGTGGGCAGCGTCTGCGCAGTGTCGTCAACGGCCGAAAAACGACGCGAGCCGTTGCGGGCCCCATCCGGGCAAATGAACGGAATCTGTTGGTCGGTGCCGGAGCACACGCCCCCGCGGGTTCGCAATTCCTCGACGGCGACATCGCCGAGGTGGTCCTGTACAATCGGGTATTGAAACCAGAGGAGCAGGAGAAAACGCGACGGTATTTGGTCGAGAAGTACCGTATCGAGTTGACCGAAGAAGACGCCCCCGAACAGATGGTGATTATCGAACGGCCTCATCTTCCCGTGATCGTGGAAAACCCGGTTACGCCGAAGACGTCGACGCGAACTCCCCAAGCGGCCGACGCGGTGCTGGCTCGCGACTGGGTGTTTCAGGCCGACAATCGCCCTACCCTGGCCCGCGCGCAAGAGGAGATCCAATGGGCGCGGCAGTTGGCATCGCGACTGTCGAAAGACGCACGCGCCCCGGACCTCGCGCCCGAGCTGGCCGAACTCGACGACCTGGAAAAGCAACTGGCGGATGCCGAAACACAGGCCGCCTCCACGCTCTACCTGGCCGTGCGGCGAGTGAAGCGTCGCATCGCGATGAACAATCCGGCGGTCGATTTCACGCAGTTGCTGCTGATCGACCAGCCTAATCCGGGCGGCGGGCCCGAGTGGCGCCACGAGGCCGTGCATCGCATGGGACATCGGGCCATCCCCGGCGGACGACTGTTGGTACTCGATGGGTTGCATCCGGGGGGCCGCGTGCGAAAGCTTTTCCCGCCGGAACCGGGTAGCTTCTGGCGGCCGGAACTGTCGTTCGACGGCACGCGGGTGTTGTTCTGCTTCAAGCCGCACGACAAGAAGAGCTTTCACCTCTACGAAATCAACCTCAATGGCAGCGGACTGCGGCAACTGACCGACAGCGACTACGACGACATCGACCCGATCTATCTGCCCGACGGGCACATCATGTTTACCAGCACGCGTGGGAACACCTACGTCCGCTGCGGGCCGTATATCTATTCGTACGTGCTTGCCCGATGCGACGCCGACGGGAAGAACGTCTATCTGGTCAGCACCAACAGCGAGCCCGACTTCGTGCCGGCGCTGTTGGACGACGGCCGGGTCGTTTACTCGCGTTGGGAGTATTCCGACAAGGACCAGAACCGCGTGCAGAGCCTCTGGACCACCAATCAGGACGGAACCGGCACGGCCGTACTGTGGGGTAATCAGAGCATCTGGCCGGATCATCTGGCCGAGCCGCGCCCGATTCCCGGCACGGGGCGCGTGATGTTCACCGGCGTCGGGCATCACAACTGGTTCATCGGGTCGATCGGGATTATCGATCCCAAGAAAGGCACCAACTATCCGCACGGACTGACCCGCGTCACCTGGGACCTGCCTTGGGCGGAAGTTGGCAGCCCGGGTGGAGACCGGCCCGAGTCGCCGCACTACCACGCGTCGGGCCGTTTTTCGGGCCACCTGGGCGCGTATCCGATTTCCGGAGAGGATTTCCTGGTTTCCGCCAAGGGCCCGGATAACAAATTCCGCGTCTACTTGATGGACGTGCACGGCAACCGCGAACTGCTCTACGAGGGCATGTACAACGCTTGGTACGCGATTCCGATCCGGCCGCGCCCGGTCCCCCTCCAACAGCCGGACCTGGTCGATTGGCCCGGTACGGGCGAGGATCGCAAATCGAAGAAGCCGGGGCTGTTCTATAGCGCCGACGTTTGCCAGGGAGTGTCGGAGTTGCCACGTGGGAGCGTGAAATACCTGCGCGTCTTTCAGCAAGACGCGAAGACGTACTCGACATGGGAAAAGCAATTCGTGTTTTCCGGCCCGGCGGTTTCGGCCGTGCAGACCGAGGCGGTCAAACGTATCGTCTCGGTGGTGCCGGTCGAGGAAGACGGTTCGGTCTACTTCGAGGCCCCGGCCGGCGAGTCGCTTTTCTTTCAGTTGCTCGACGGGCAATATCGGGCGTTGCACACAATGCGGTCGTTCAGTGGCGTGATGCCGGGCGAACGTCGCGGGTGCGTTGGCTGTCACAAGATGCATAGCACCTCGCCGCCGCGAAAACCCGGAGTGGCGATGGGCCGATCCCCCACGAAGTTGAGCCCGCCGCCTTGGGGTACCGAAAGCATCGGTTACGAGCGGTTCGTTCAGCCCGTGATGAGGCAATACTGCGGCGAGTGCCACCTGGGCGATGGGAAGGCTCGCAAGGACTTCGATCTGACCGCGCGTCCCGCCACCGGTAAATTCCAAGGTCACTTCACCGAGCCTTACCTGACGCTCATCGGGCCGGCGGCCTGGCCCGTGGCGATACCCAACACGGGACAACCGGGGTACGGTTTGGCGGGCGCGTTTCCCGTATACGGGTTGAAGTCGGACGAGACCTACGCGAACGACCCGGGCACCGACGCAAGGTCGGCGATTTGGAGAACTCTGCGTCCGATGCAATACCTCTCGTTGCGAAGTCGGCTGATCGAGATGGCCTCCGGCGGCAAACACTATGACGTAAAGGCCGATCCGCTGAGCCTTCGCCGGCTGATCGCCTGGGTCGACGCCAATTGTCCCTACGTGGGCGAGGAAGAGTTGCGTGCGATGGACGATCCGGAATTCCCCGGCATCGACCAATTGCCCATCCGACCACGAGTTAAGACGGCGCCGGTGATTAGCCGCCCGTGAACAAGTGCGCAATGGGCGCGACGCTCGCTTGATCCAGGCCTCGGCTCCCGCGGACAACCTTCAGCGTGAAGGTCGTCAAGTACGTCTCGGCCATGCCATCGGCAATCCTCCCGACCGCGAGCCATTGAAACAGAAGTTCTTCCGAACTCTTGTCAAAACCGACCTCCCTCTACTTGGAAAAATCCAGCAACTGTTTCACCGGACCAACGGTGACGGTAATCTTGTCGCTGCCGAACTCCCCGTTGAGATAGGGACTTTGATAGGTTAGGGGAGGGCGCAGGCTGATTGGCTTCCCATTGACGCGGGGCAGCGCGAAGCGGTCAGGGTGGTCTCCATCGTAGAGCGAGGCTTCGATGCGGGTTCGGGAAGGTCCGAACTGGTATTCCACCCTGTCGGGGTTCACGGCTAAACGGTTGGCGAGCACTCCGGCACGGAAGCGCTCGAACGATCCGTGGGTGGTCATGTCACCGGCATGTAGCAAGATGCGTGACTTGTCCTTGGCCCGATTGAAGTCGACGGGACGTGCCTCCTCCCGTGTCTCGTCCCAATCGTAGCCTCCGTCCAGGAACTTCACGCCCACAAAGGCTTTTCCATTGCCGGCAAAGATCCAGCCGCCGTCCTCGACCTTCGCCAGCTCCCGACCACGGAAGCGGATGCTGACCCTGCCCGTGCTGTAGGAGCCCATGCGCATCGGGCTCTCGGGCTGCTGCGGCGCGATGCGCTGGAGGAGGATGACATTCTCGTGTTGGACGCTCCAGTACGGGTGCTGTGGGCGGCCGCCGCGCGTCTTCTCGATGACCGGGTAGACCGCGCATACATCATCACTCGCGGGGTCATCGAAGAGCATGCCGCACCACCGCTTCTGGCGGGAGATGCCGGCGTACTTCAGGGTCGGCTTGCCCGTCTCTGGGTGAGGCTTGCTCAGGGCCGGATTCTGTAGCGTGCTGCCAAGCACGTAGTACGGCACACGGTAGGCATAGTTCAGAAGGGCGGAGTCCGCCGCGTGCCGGCGGCCATTGCCATCGGGCGGATGACTCGACTCCAGTTCACCGAGCACGCGGTTCCGGATCACGAACGGATCCCGTACAGGAAACTCCAGCTTGCGCAGCAGGATCGCAGCGGCAGGCGCCTGATAGCGGCTTGTCTCGATCACTTTCGAATGGCTTGAACCGGCACGAGCATCTGGCGGCGCGTAGAGCAGAGCCTTGTAGGATTCGAACGCGTTTTCGCCGAATCCGGCCCGGCTCCGACCTCCACCGCGCCGGCCGCGAACTGAGATCTGCGCCTCCTCGATCAGCGCCAGATTCAGCAGCATTCCAAAGCGTTTCCGGACGACAGGATCCGGTGCGAGTTCATGAAGGTTGAACAGCGCCGGCCAGGAGTACTTCTGGTAGGTGTCCGACCCCACCTCAAACCACAGCCCGGTCATCGCCCGCTTGCGCGGCCACTCCCGGAAGAACGCTTCGTAGGCGGCCGTATGCTCGGCGCCCGTGTGCCCGTCGTCGTAGCGCCGGTCACGAAACGACGGGTCGTCCTTAAGGATCGAAGCAACCAGGTAGTGATTGGGACGTCGCGTCAGATCGTGGTTCTCGGTGCCAAGCAGGACCAGCAGATTGTCCAGGGTCGCGTCCGCCATCTTGCTGTCGGCCTTGACCCAGAACCAGAGGGCCTCCTTCATCGCTGCCTCCGTATCGGACTTTAGGCGGCCCGGGTAATGCCTGCTCTTCGCGTGGAACAAGCAGAGAATCCGGACATAGTCGGTCAGACCAAAGTAAGCCCAGGGAGTCTCTCTGGCTTCTTCCGGCGTGAAGGTGGAACCCTCCACGTTCGCACGTTTCAGAGCGATGTAGGCATTGGCCCGTTTGAGCAGTCGCGCATTGGCCTCGTCCACCTTCTCGTTTCGATACAGTGCGGCGAGTGCCCACAGAGTATCACCCCAGGCGCCGTGCGGCCAGCAGGAGTCCTTCGCGACGGTCTTGCGCAGCACACGGTCCCGGGCTTCGAGCGACGCCTTGTGCGTTTCGGCCACCACCGTCTCATATCCGGCATACTTGTCGGTTGCCTTCAGAATCAGAGTGTTCGAAGGAGCGGCGACGACGTCAGGCTCATGGGTTGAACCGGGGTCCTTGTTGGCGGGTTGTCCGTCCCCGGCGATTGTATCCCCATGGCACACCGCGAGGATGATGATGGAAATGGCCGTCGCCCGGAACGGCGAGAGCGGCGTTCTCGTGGTCTTGTGGATGCTCTGCAGTATCCTAATAGTCTCTTTGAATGATCCCATTCGACCCCCTACTCGATTACTTGGCGCCAGTCGTCGCAGGTCTATCGGCAACAAGGTTCACCATGGAATCTCCCATTGATTTGCCTACTGATCACTGGCCACGGCTTTCGTCACCGGCGGAATCTTCTGCTCTTCCATCCATACGGTGATGTGCCCTCTAGGCGGATAGGGTTTGATGCGCGGGTGGTTGTAGCGCAGGAAGCTGGTGGCCGCGATGGTCACCTTGCCGCCCTGGAATTCGCCGCGAAAGTCGTTGTAGATATGGCCGCCGCGCGGCTGACCGCCCTGCCGAATGCCGACACCCGATTTCGACTCGGCCAGCAGTTTGCCGTTGACGTAGATCGCATAACCTTCGCCGGCGTTGACGTGGTTACTGCCGCCGACGACGATGCGGTAGCGGTAACCCTCTCTCAGCGGCGGGAACTCAAACGTGCCGCGCACCAGGAGAACTTCCTTTTCCCACAACGTTCTCGGAGTAACGCCGCAACCGCAACCGCCGCTGAAATCGCACTGCCCCAGCGATTCCGGTTTGCCGTCGAGTTGTCCAAAGGGAGGCAAACCGCTCTTCCAGCCAGCCCTTTTTACGTCGAAGTCCGCAGCGAGCCAATTCTCCATGCCTTCGGGATACGTCACCTTGCGATAGCGATTTCCCTTCTCCTGGGGCATGGTCTCCGGCGGGTCGAAGCTGAAGTAGTCCCACTCCATTTCACGAAGATCCGGCCCGAACGCATGCCAGTCGTAGTCGTCGATCCCGGCCGCGCGATAGCAGTTGACCAATCCGTACATCGCGCCGCGAAGGAACTGCGAAACCCGCGTCGGCTTTTCCCCGGCGGCCTCGTTCAAGATCGCCGTGTTGTAGCGCGGGTTGGCGACGTAGGACGCCGCAATGCCGTCCAGGATGATCGGGGCCAGTGCTGCCCGCGCGGCGGCCTTCTCTTCTTCCGACGGTTCGGAAGTCGCCTGTTGTCCGGCCGGTTTCGGCCTGGGGGCTTGCGGAAGGTTTTCCGCGTTTCCGCCAAGCAGCTTGACCATCGCCCGGCCCAGCGCATCGCCGACGAGCACGTAGGTTTCGGCGTTGCGGTTGTAGTGATAGTCCTGGTTGGTCGGCGACTCGTCGACCTCGCGCCAGAAGTCGCGGGTGTCCACCGAGGCCACGTTGCCGGCAAACTCGGGGTGCTTCTGCGGGTCGCCGACGGCCATCTGTGCCTCCAGGATCCTCACGAACTTGTCCGCCATGTTGTGTCCGCCGAATCCGACGGTGGCGACCACGGCAGGCATCTTCGGCACCTTGAACTCCTTGCGGACGTCGTTGATCATGTTGACCAGGTGCTTCTCATACTCCGCGATCGACTCCTCCGTGCCGCTATCCTTGTGGCCCTGCCACCAGACAAAGCCGGCGATCTCGTAACCCTGGCCCTTATAGCCGGGTACGATCTTGTCGATGTTGTCCAGCGTCTTCTGAACCCCTTCGACCATCAGTCTATATTCCAGAGATTCCCATTGGTTGTCGGGATCGGTTCGGCCGCTCGACGGCGGGCGGAAATCGAAGCCCAGCGAACGATTGCCCTGGGCCGTTTTTATCAGCAGGACCTGCTCGTCCTGGAAGGTGCCCATGACGTGGCCAAAGCCCAACTCCGGGCCGATGGTTTTCCCGTTCGATGTTGCGCTGAGAGGACAGCCTCTGCCGCCCTCCGCAAGCCGGGCTTCCTGGAAGTAGACGTCATGGCGCACGGTCCAGTTGCCCTCGTCGTCGACCAGCCACGGGAATTTTCCTTCCCGCTTGGTCGCCGCCTCGAGGTCGCCGTAGCCCAGCAGGTCGGTCTTCTGCAGCCAGAACCTCGGCGGGTCGCCCTGGAAGCCGGAAATCTTGAACGCATAACGATTGCCGGCATCGAGGGGCATGTCCTGCTTGACCGGCTCGCCGCCCACCTCCCGGCGGTAGACTTCCTTTCCGTCGAGTTCCATCACGCCCGACGAACTCTCGCCGAAACCGCAATGCACTTGATAGACGCCCTTCTCGGTCACTTCGATTTGGCCCTGCGCGACCGGATCGCCGGTCGGCGCGCCGTCCGGCCCGTAGACTGTCAGGGGCACGATCTTGTAGTTCCCCACCCGCCAGACTTGCAGAGGACCCTTTGGCGCCGCCGGGTCGGCGGTGAGGTAGATCCCGGTGTAGAGGTTCCTGGCGCCGCTGAGTTCGCCCATTCCCACCATGTTCGATTGCCCGGCCAGGATGTAGACCTTGACCGGCTTCGTGGCGTCGCCCGGCTTGCCGTCGGGATTGGGAAGAACGGCGGGGATGTCCTTTGCCGCCGCATTGAGGACGAGGCTTGTCAACGCCACTACCGCGAGGGCACAAACGGTCATAATTCCGCGGTTCATCTTCGTCTCCTTTGTGTTTGGTTTCACTAAAACATCATTGAATCTACTCTAATAGAGTGCCCGTTCGCTTCTTCACATACCACCGAGTCGGCCGATTCATTCATACCTTCTCACATACCTTTGGCGCGCCGTCCGGGCCACGCATCTCCTTGAGCATTGGCGCGGTAGCCGGGTCGTCGCCGATGTAGTCGAAGGTCTCGATCTTGACGGGGGTCCGGTTTCGGGGTGCGCTCCGCCCGCTCGATTTCAACCGTTCCAGGAGCTCCTTGAGTTGCTTTCGCCTGGCTTCCTCGGTGAAATAGAGGTTAGCGGTTTCTCCGGGGTCCTTTTCCAGATCGTACAACTGACCCGGCGCGCCGGGAGCGGTTTCGGGAAGGGCAAAGCGGCTCAGCAGGTTCCCGTCGTAGTTGTTTCCTCCCGATCCCGGGTGATCGAGGTACTTCCATTTTCCCTGGCGAATCTGGAACTCTCCCCGGAAGCTCTGGGTCAGAAGGTGCGGACGGATCGAGTTCTTCCTGTCCTGCGTCCCGAGCATGACCGGCAGCATGTCGAAGCTGTCGGTGGCCGCGTCGTCGGGAAGTTTGTAGCCGACGACCGACGCGAGCGTCGCGAAAATGTCGGTCGTGTTGGTGATCTGGTCGGAAACCTGTCCCTTGGGAATCCGGCCCGGCCACCTCGCGATGAACGGGACCCGGTGGCCGCCTTCCCAACCGTCGCGCTTCATGCCCCGCCATCCTCCCGCGGGATCGTGATCGTGGTCTTCCCGCATCCAGGCAACGTGCATCGTTTCGGGGCCGTTGTCGGAGTTGAAGAGGATAAGCGTCTGGTCGTCGATCCCCAGATCGGCGACGAGATCGAGTACCCGTCCGACCAGGGCATCAAGTTCATGGACAAAGTCGCCCCGGGGGCCCGCGCTCGTTGCGCCGTTGAACTCCGGCGCCGGCAGGACGGGAGCGTGGCAGATCTGGGTGGAAAGAACGGCGAAGAAGGGCTTTTCAGGGCTCTTCTTTCGATGCTCGGTGATGAACTCCCGCATCTTCTCGTAGAAAAGAAGGTCCGCCTTCACGAACTCGTATCCCGGGGCCATCCACCCCTCGTCGTTGTCCCATCGCCACTTGCCGCCGGGGTTGGGAAGGTTCTCCCGCTGGTGTCGCCGGCTGGCGGGGACGGGCACCATGCCGTTCTCGATGTAGATGTAAAGTGGGTCGGTGGTCGGGCAGTTGGGCGTGACAAACGATTCGTCGAATCCCCGCGCCGGTGGGCGTGTGTCGGGTTGGTCGCCGATGT
>CAYUIQ010000254.1:0-12389 GCA_964444795.1 uncultured Planctomycetaceae bacterium | reverse complement strand
ACCCATGGCGCCAAAAACGCCGGGCGCACAAGTGCCGGGGCTAAACGTCATTACTCGATGCTGTACCCGTCCGGCAATTCCGCTTCCAATGGCGCGAGTGCCTTGCGCAGCGCCGCGATGGTTTCCCGGCGCGGCTGTAGCGAAAAGACACGAATCGGGACGTACCGCCGAAGTTGGTCGCGTCGCACGCACACGGGCTCGGCAGCCAGGGTGATATCGGCAATTGCAGACAGGGGAACCCGCCCGCCGTCGGGTAGCGCGAGCGAGAGATGCGCAAGGTCCTCGGCCGAGTCACGCTCGCCGTGCGCCAGCATCAGCACGACGTCTGTTTCCCGGCTGCCTTCCCGAATGCGGCAAACGACCTCGTCGCTCATGGCCGCGCGAATTACCCGATTCACGTCGCCGACGCTGATGCCGTATCGTACAATCTTGTCGCGATCGATCTCCACCTTAACTTGCGGAGTCATCGCGATCGAAGAAACACTGAATGTTTGCGGGTCGGCCAGTTTCTTGCGGACTTGCTCGACCAACTCGCCGAGCACGTCAAGATCCGGGCCGAACACTCTGATTTCCAGATCGTCACTCTCTCCGAGCTTGAGGTACGAGTGCAAGTCGGCGGATTTGGCCTCATGAAGATTGAGACCAGGAGGAACGTCACGTTGCAAGTCGTTGTCGGGAAGACCAGCGAGCCCTTTGAGTTCCGGGGGAAGATCGCGCACGCACACCACCGACGGGGGAAGTTGAATCTGGCCGAGCACTTCGTCGATCTCCGCCGACAGCCCGGCGGTATCCGTTTCGTCACCGCGCGAGTGAATCGCAATCGGGACCCCGTTGACCGGTCCAAGGTCCCCGTCCAAATTGATCACGCCGGCCGTGCCAACCGTGCCGACGCGCACCTGGGCCACGTCGCGAAGAAGAACGGGCACGTCGTCGCGCATGACCAGCACGGTCTGTTGCAAGTCTTCCAAACCTTGCCCGGAACCGACCGTGCGAATCAACACCTCCGACGAAATAACGCCAATGGGCGTATCCCCGTTTGCCCGCCGGATCGCTTCGGCGGTTTCGCGCAAGGTCAGACCATATTGGGCAAGTCGGATCTGATCGACGACAATCTCGTAACGCTCTTGTCGGCCGCCATAGACCGATACTCGTGTGGCGTTGCGTAGAACCGACAACCGCGGTACGAGCACTCGTTGGGCCAGACGACGCAGTTCGACGTTGGACAACGAGCCCTCCGCGGCGAGATCACGGTTTTTCAGGACAACCACCAGTGCCAGTTTGTCCAATTGTGGAGCAATGCGCGGGCAATTGGCCTCCTCGGGAAGATGGACCGTGGCCGAGTCCAGCCGCTCGGCCACAAGTTGCCGATTTCTCAGGGCATCGCTGTTCGGCCCGAAGCGGACCCAAACGGTCGATTCGCCTTCCCGTGAAATGGACCGAACATTTTCCACGCCCGGGATACCGTTGACGGCCGTTTCGATGGGCACGGTCACCAGGGCCTCGATTTCCACGGCCGTCAGACCCCGTGCGGCGACGGTGACCCGCACGCTGGCACCGAGGTCCAATGCGGGCGATTCGCTGGCGGGGCCCTCGCCCGGTTCGCCGTCTTGCTTCGCCGACGTTGCCCGATCGTCCGGCGAGGGAACATCCACCGGGCCACAACCGACCTGGAGACAGCCGGCCAACGCGAACAGGACCACCAGCGGCCAACGTGTGAGCGATATCATGGGAATCTCCTTGGGGTCGTTTCCCGAAGTTTGACGCAACGGGTGGAACGTGTCAACCTGTTGTAGTAGCCATCTCGCTCCGCCGAGATGTAGCCTTTGAAGCTCCCGTGTGTGTTGGCCATATCTCCGAGAGCAACGGGCCGCATCTCGCGGCGCGAAAGGCTACATCTCGGCGGAGCGAGATGGCTACTATCCTTGCACTCGCCCCTCCGACCCGGTAGGTTGATTATCGCGTTTGCAGGTGATAAGCACCCCCCCTGCCCTTCTCAAGGAGAATCGCCGATGCGTAACTCGCTATCGATCAAGAGTCTGTTGGTTTTGTCTGCGATCACCGGTCTGGTTTCCGTTGCCGGGGCCGACGTCACACTGCCGGGGGTGTTCGGCAACCACATGGTCGTGCAGCGTGAGGCGGCCGTGCCTGTTTGGGGTTGGGGCGAGGCGGGGGAGAAGATCACCGTCACGTTCGGCGAGCAGTCGAAATCGACCGTTACTGGGGCCGACGGCAAGTGGTCGGTCCAACTCGACGCTTTGAAAGCGGGCGGTCCGCTGAAGTTGACCGTCCGGGGTAACAACACGGTCGAAATCACCGACGTGCTGGTCGGCGAGGTGTGGCTCTGCTCGGGCCAGTCGAACATGGCGATGACCGTGGCCCGCTGCAACGACTATGCCAAGGAGCGCGAGGCGGCCACGCTGCCGAAGATCCGCCAGTTCAGCACTCCCCGGCGCACTGCCATGGAGCCGCAAGACAACTGCGACGGTCAGTGGGCCGTATGCAGCCCGGGTACAGTGGGCATGTTTTCCGGCACCGCCTTCTTCTTCGGACGCGCGCTGCACGAGGAACTCGACGTGCCGGTGGGGCTGATCAACTCGTCGGTCGGGGGCACGCCGATCGAAGCGTGGACCGGCCCGAAAAACTCCGGCATGTTGTACAACGGCATGATCGCGCCGCTGGTGCCCTATGCCATTCGCGGCGCCATCTGGTATCAGGGCGAACGCAATACGAAGCAGGCGGATCCGCGGAAGTACGCCGACAGCTTGTCGGGATTGATCGGCGGATGGCGAAGCGTATTCGACCGGGGCGAGTTTCCCTTCTACTACGTGCAACTTCCCAACTTCAAGGCGCCGCAGACAGAGCCGGTGGAAGACGACGGCTGGGTACTCGTCCAAGAGGCGATGCTCAAGACGCTGGCCTGCCCCAACACGGGCATGGCCGTGACGATCGACGTTGGCGACGCCAAGGACATCCACCCGAAAAACAAACAGGCCGTCGGCCGGCGGCTCGCGTTGTGGGCATTGGCACAAACGTATGGCAAGGACATCGTCTGCTGCGGCCCGATCTACAAGTTCATGACCCGGAAGAACGATGCGATCGTCATCTCGTTCGACCACATAGGTGACGGTCTCATGGCCCAAGGCGACAAGCTCAAGGGATTCGCCATCGCCGGGGCGGATAAGAAGTTCGTCTGGGCCGACGCCCGAATCGGCGGCCCGTCGGTCGTGGTCCGTAGTGACGAGGTCAGGAATCCCGTGGCCGTGCGTTACGGTTGGGCTCCGAACCCCGACTGCAACCTGTCCAACACGGCCGGACTACCCGCCTCGCCGTTTCGGACCGACGATTGGCAGCCGTAACTTGGGGCGGGCTACAATCATTATTCTCCTCAATACCCGGATAATCCGTCCGCCGGTGGCCGATGACATTGGCTCCAGCGCAGACAGAACCCCCGTGGCGCGCAATAATAGAGAGATACCCCCGCGGCTCCGCGCAGCCGTCCACAGCGATTATCTCCGATGGAGAGTGAACGATGACCACCAGGATCTTGCTTCCGACGGCAACCGCCCTCTGGCTGATCGCCGCCTGGACGGGGTGCCCACGGCCGTGTCATGCGCAGAGTCGTCAGGCACTGGCCGAGGCGAGAAATAAGATGGTCGACGAGGAGATCGTGCCCGAAGGAGTTAAGAACCCGCGGGTGATTCGGGCGATGCGAGCCACCCCCCGCCACGAGTTCATCTCCCTGGCCCAGCGCAAGCACGCTTACCTCGACATGGCCTTGCCGATCGGTTCGGGACAGACGATTTCTCCGCCGTTCATCGTTGCCTGGATGACCGAGCAACTCGACCCGCGGCCGACGGACAAGGTGCTGGAGATCGGCACGGGCAGCGGTTATCAGGCGGCCGTGCTGAGTGAGTTGGTCGACGAGGTATACACCATCGAGATTGTCGAGATGCTGGGACGCCGGGCGAAGCAAACACTGCGCCGGCTGGGGTACGGCAACGTCCACGCCATGGTGGGTGACGGCTACAAGGGATGGCCCGAACATGCGCCGTTCGACAAGATCATCGTCACCTGTTCGCCGGAGAACGTACCCCTTCCGCTGGTTTCGCAACTTCGCGAGGGCGGCCGGATCGTCGTGCCCGTCGGGCAGCGATACCAGCAGACGCTTTTTCTTTACCGGAAAGAGGAAGGCCGGCTCGTGGCCGAGGCGCGGTTGCCGGCCTTCTTCGTGCCGATGACCGGTCAGGCGGAATCGCAACGAGAAGTGATGCCCGACCCGACCCGACCGGGACTGATCAACGGCAATTTCGAGCAACTCGTTGCCGGTACCCAAAAACCCGCCGGGTGGCACTACCAGCGTGGGATGCAACTGGAAATCGACAATGCCCCCTCGGGCAAACATTACATCACGTTTCACAATGAAGACCGCGGCCGGGAGGCGCAAACGCTTCAGGCCTTTGCCGTCGACGGGCGCAAGGTGCGACAGATCGATATTGCTCTTCGCGTGCGGGGTAAAGACGTCTGGTCCGACCCCGGCTCCGACCAATGGGCCGCCCTGGTCGTTATCTTCTACGACGAACGGAGGGCAACCCTGGGCACCGCCATCGTTGGCCCCTGGCGCGGCACATTCGACTGGAAGATCGCCGTGGGCCGAATCTCCGTCCCCCCCCGCGCCCGAGACGCGATCGTCCGCATCGGCCTGCTCGGCGCGCTGGGCGAACTCTCGATGGACAACATCCAGCTTCGGGCGAGTCCGAAGACACGCTAAGTGGTGCCGGGGTGGTCGGCGGAGTTTGGTGATTTCGGCAACATCCGGCCGATCCCGTATCCGGCGAATACGTAGAGGAACGGCACCAGCGGGATACGGCATCGGCAATAAGCTTCGTAGCCGAAGAGTATGACCGTAAGGTAGAAATAGGCCAGCACGAGCAGCAGCATGATTCCGGCGGGCCAGACGCGGCGGTTGCGGACGATCGCCACCACGCCCAACAGGGAGGCGAGTAACACGGCCCCAACGTGGCCCATTTGCCAGAGAAACGCCGTCGTCAGAGCCGGCCCGTTTTGGGCAAGTCGCCGAAGCGAGCCGGCCGGATCGCCGACGACCGCCTCTCGGCCGGGCCCGGCCCACTTCTGGCCGAGTATCGCGCCGAGTGTGTCGGTGGCGTGCGACAGATGCGCCTTGACCAGCGCTGCCGCGGACGACTTGGCCAACGATCGCGGATACTTGCCGACGACCTGCCACATCACGGCCCGTTGCTCCGCTTCGATTTGAGCCACATCGTGGCCATACTCGTGGGCATTTTGCACTTCGACGACCGGCGTAATCTCATATTCTTCGGCGATCGTGGCCTGGGCCTCTTCCAGCGTCATGCCGTGTTCCACCTGATACGCACCGGCGCCAAAGAAGTAGACCAGGACGTTCGGCTGGTTGTGGGTGAGACTGGAAACGGAAAACAGGACATGGTTCCGCGCGATCCAGCAACCCACCGGCAGCACAGCCACCGCCACGAAGACGGCCGCGGCGCCGACGACCGCCCGCGTTCGCTTTTGCAGCAACCCGGCGCCGGCGCATCCGATCGCGATGACCACCGGCAGGTAGAAACCGGCCGGGCGCACGAGAATCGCCAGTCCCAACAAGAGCCCGCCGATCATCGCCCGCGGAACCACTCGATAAGGTCCGCCTTCCGGCGTCAGGACCAGCGGAAGAAACGCGACGGCCGAAGCTAGCACGAAGAAGACGAATAGCGGCTCGGACATCACCTGGAAATTGTAGATGACCAGCGTCAGGTCGGTGGCCAGCAATAAGGCCGACCAGAACGCCGCCTTGAGGCCGAATATCGGCCGCACGAGGAGAAACAGCAGCATGCAACTTCCCACGTGGACGATCGCTTGCGCGAGGTAAACGGCTCCGGCCCGGCCGATCAGATCCAGGCCGCCCGCGAACAGGGGATAAACCGGCGTGCGAAAGGCGTCGGGCAGGTACGGGGGCTCCTGACAACGAGAGAACTGGCCGTGCAAGAGGGTGTTTTGGCCGAGTAGCACGTAGTGAAGACTGTCCGGATCCGTGGAAAGCCGATAATCCGCCAGATACGCCGGTCGATCGACGGCGATCAAGGCGCCGACCGCGACGTTCATTGCCAAGCACGCCGCAACTACGATCCACAGGCGACGTGATTCCGATGGAAAACCCGGAAGCTTCACGTTGTATTCGCCTCCACCGAATCCGTCTTGTCACTCGTCGCGCTCTGCTGATCGTAGTATCGTGGCTCAAGTTGCAGAGTCGGCCGATTGCTGAACAGCGACGTACGGAAAAGCTTCCACTTCCACAGACGGTACATCAAAGCCGTCCAGAGGACCCCGAGCCCGTATCTCACGGATCGGCGGAAACTGATCGAACTGGCCTCCGGGAAGTACTTGGTCGGGCAACTGATCTCGCCGATCTGGAACCCGAAGACGACCACCTGGGCCAGCATCTGATTGTCGAAGACGAAATCATCGGAGTTGGCCCGCATCGGCAGCGTCTCCAGCACCTTGGAGGAGAACGCCCGATAGCCCGTGTGATACTCCGAAAGCTTCTGCCCCATGAGAACGTTCTGTACGAACGTCAAGAACCGGTTGGCCACGTACTTGTAGAGCGGCATGCCGCCGCTGAGCGCTCCGCGGCCGAGAATCCTCGAACCCAAGACAACGTCGTAGATTCCCGAGGCCACCATGCCCGCCATCGGAGTCAGCAAGCGAGGATCGTATTGGTAGTCCGGATGAAGCATGACGACGATGTCGGCGCCGAGGCGCAGCGCCTCCTGGTAGCAGGTCTTCTGGTTGGCACCGTATCCGAGGTTCTCGTGATGCACGAAGACCTTCAAGCCCAGCGACTGGGCCAACTCGACCGTTTTGTCCGTGCTGGCATCGTCGACCAGAAGGACATCGTCGACCACATCCCGAGGGATCTGGCTACACGTCTTTTCCAGCATCTGCTCCGCCTTGTACGCGGGCAGAATTACGATCACCTTTTTCCCGTGAAGCAACGGCCTACCCTCGTGCGTTTCCAGTGAGCCCCTGGTGATTCCCGGCGCGGATCACCCGAGAAGCCCCCTATAGCCAGTATAGTTGGGAAGCAGGAGAAAGCAAGCACGGGCCGCCGACGCAAAACACGCCCCGGAGCACGATACTCCGGGGCGTGGCGCGATGTGGGAAGGTTTGCCGGCGGGGCAATCAGGACCCGTCTTCCGATCCGCCGGGGCGTCTCCGCGAGCGTCTTTCGGCCGCCCGGTCGCTAAAGTCGTCGGCCATCTCCCAGATTTCATCGGCCGGCATGCTCCACTTGATGGTCAGCGTCTTGTCGTCGCTGCTGACCTTGACGGCGCCCAGCAACTTCTTGGCCTGTTCGTTTTCCGCGGTGGCCTGTGTGGCCAACGCCCGCAATCCCCCGATCATCGCGGTGGCCTGCTCGACGGTCTCCGTATCGGCCATTTCCGCGTCGGCCCGGATGAACATCTTGCCGTCGTCTTCGCCCATGGCCACTTGCAGCAGATTGATTTTCCGGAGCATCTGCATACGGCCCGGCAACTCGGCCTCGGACAGCCCACTAACCCTCATCACCAGGGCGGTTCCCGGCGCGACTTTTCCCGACAACGGCGAGTCGGGAAACACACCCGGCTGCTTGCCGGCCAACACGTCCAGCGCGGCGTTCAGGTCTTCCGGATTGCTCGACGCGACGACGATGGTGGACTTAAAGAAAGCGGCGGACATCGTCCGCAGCCCGCCTCGCTGCTGACCGGTCCACGAATGAACCTCGTACGCGCCGTGCTTGCTGACTTTGTAATCGGGGGCCTCCTTGGCCATGCCCAGCAGTTTCGCCTTGTCGAACTTGGCATTCACGATCAGCACACCGTTGTCGTCTCCCAGCTTCGTGCCGTAGGCCGTCACGGCGTGGACGTCTTTGGTGACGTCCATTCCGATCCGATCGCGCAGTTCTTTGAGTTGCCCCTCGGCGGCCTCGTTCGTCTCAAGCATCTTTTCCAACCCCTTCTCAAAGAGGGTGGTCTTCAACGTGGCGTCGATGTCGATATGGGCGACCCACTTTGCCTCGGCGGAAACCTGCTCCAGATCGAGCGGCGACGCCGGGGCGGTACTCACCAAGCCAGACAGTGCAGCCAGGGCCAGGACAATTCCAACGGTCAGCAATCTCATGTTTCACCTCACGCGAATAGGGGGAAGATGGGGCCCGATCCGTCCGCAGACCGGCGCCGGTATTTGGTTATACACCTCGACCGGGCGTCCGGTTACACGCCGATCGGGCCGAGCCATGAGAAATCCGGCCGTAAGAAATCCGCCTGCGAATCTCCTTCGGAACCGCCTCCTTGAATTGCCTGAAGCCCCCCTGTCGGGGAGGGGAAAGGCCTGGAAAGGTGACAGTCACCGAATTTGGGTAGAGCACGTAGGCAAATGACGTAAGTGCTTGACTGCAAAGGAAAACGGAACTATTAGTAAGTACAGGGGGCAAGCGTGGGGGAGTTGTCGTGAATGTCACCGCACCGCGAGTTTGTGTTGCCATGAATTTTGCCAAAATGTACCTGGTGGCCTTGTTCGTCGTCTTTCTGCATTTTGCCGCACAGATCACGACAATGACCGCCTGGCATAACCGGGAGTTCTTCTTTTGGGATCGGTACGACGGGGTGGCGATTATCTCGAACGTGTTCGCGATTGCCCTGCTGTTCACGCTGCTGGCTTGGGGGCTCCGACGACTGGCTTACCGTTTGAAGTCGGCGGCCTTGGAGAAGGTGCTGGGGCACCTCTTTCTCGTGGCGCTAATCAGCGGTGTGTTCAGTGCCATTTCGTGGCTTCAGTACGACTATCCCAGCGGAATGCCCCTGCTCTGGATGGCGGCCGTGGGTGTCGTCGGCTTCTCGCTGGCGTGGCCGCGGTCGCGGCTTGTCCTCTATGCGGCCAACGCGTGTCTGGTCTTCTCGCCGGTGGTCTTCCTGTTGTCGATCCAGATGCTCTTCTGGGAGGATTGCTCGGCCCAGCCAAGGACCGAGTTTACCGTCCGCGAGGCCACCGGGCCAAGCGTTCCGGTGTTCGTATTCATCTTCGACGAATGGTCCTACGCGCGGAGCACTCGGTGTGGCGAGTTTCGGCCTTTCTTTCAGAACCTCCGCCGCTTGTCACGGCAGTCGGTCGTAATGACCGGGGCAACCTCACCGGCCGACCACACCACCCAGTCTCTTCCCCGGTTTCTTTTCCAGACCGATCGGGAACTCCTTGCCGAGGACGGCCATCTCGACTGGATTGACGGTGATACCAAGATGCCGGCGGCCGACGTGCCCAGTCTGCTACAGATCGGTCGGGAGTGCGGCCACAACACGTACATGCTCGGTTTCGCACTTCGATACGATCGCTTGCTGGGCGACCAGCCGGACTACTGCCGCACGTATCCCTGGGTACCCCGCGGTGAGACACTTCTCGGCAAAATGGGCTACTCTTGCTGCGGCGCCGTCCGGGCACTTTCCGACCCGCTGGCCAAACGCTTGCGCCGCTACCCCATGGCCGACGTCACGGGCAGATCCATGTACCGCACGAACGAACTCATGCGTGACGAGATGTTCGATATCTTGCGCCGTTCGCCGCAAAATACATTTGCCGTCTTCCATCTCCCTCCGCCCCACGAGCCGTACATTTACAATGAAGACGGGACCTATCACCATCCCTCGGGCGAACAGATCGAAGGTTACGAGCGAAATCTGGCGTACTTGGATCGGTATATCGGACAAATCACCGAAACGCTCCAGGCCGCGGGCAAGTTCGAGGACGCGCTTTTGGTGATCACTTCCGACCATAGCTGGAGGACCGAATCGGAGCCCTACTACCGGGAGGGCGCCGACGCGGAGTGTAGGGTGCCGTTGATTATTAAGCTGCCCGGCCAGCAGTCGGGTCGCATCGTCGATCGGCCGATCTGTACCAATGAGCTTCAGCCGCTGTTTGAAGCCGTCTTTCACGGCGAACACGATCCCCGGAAGCTCATGGAGTTGCTCCCGCCCCAGGCGGGGATGGTGGGCGATGAACCGGCCCGGGACAAGACGGGTGGATAATCTTTCCGTTACCGTTGTCCTGCCTGTCCGCAACCCTCCTTCCCCACTCTTCTCCAAGCGTAAGAGGGATGTTCGCCGAGCGCGCGTGTCGCGGCTGAATCGCCGAATTGTTGACGCGGGCGGTCACGATAGGGTATCACTGTAGGCATGCCGTGTGTTACGGAGTCGCGCCGATCCCGCTTGGCAGCCGAACTGGCCGGAATATCGACCGCCCCCAACATAGAAGATCCCAAGAGGAGTCCCACCATGCCTTCCACGCCCAATCGACGACAGTTTCTCCAGAAGACGACCGCTGCGGCCACGCTGGGGTGGGCCGGAGCCCAGATGGTTGCGGCCGGCGCGGAGGTTTCGCCGGGGCCGGGCGATACGATCAATCTGGCCCTGATCGGCTGCGGCGCGCGGGGGCGGTCGGTGATGAAGAGCTTCCTGGGTCTGCCGGGATGCCGGGTGACGGCCGTGTGCGACGTCAACTCGACGCGTCTGGCTCAGTGCCGTGAGATTGCGGGCGGCGAGAAGGTCGCCGCGTATCACGATTTCCGCAAGGTGATCGACGACAAGCATATCGACGCCGTGATCGTGGCCACCCAGGCTCATTGGCACGCGTTGCCAGCAATCGCCGCTTGTCAGGCCGGCAAGGACGTGTACCTCGAAAAGCCGCTGGGCAATACGATCGGCGAAGGCCGTTTTGTCATCGAGGCGGCCAAGAAGTACGACCGCATCGTGCAGATCGGCACGCAACAACGCAGCCGGGAGCATTATCGCAAGGCGGTCGAGATCATCCAGTCGGGCCGGCTGGGGGCAATCAGCGAGGTGAAAGTGTGGGACTACGAGAACTGGTGGCCCAGCTTCGACAGTCCGGCCGACTGCGATCCGCCGGCCGAACTCGATTGGGATTTCTACGTCGGTCCCGCGCCGATGCGAGCCTACAATCCGAACATCTATTACAACTACGGCTACGATTGGTTTCGCCTTTCCGGGGCGGGGCATCAGGTGGCCTGGGGCGTGCATCACTTCGACGTGGTCAACTGGGCGATGGGTGTCGAGCATCCGCAGTCGGCCGTGGCGATGGGCGGGCAGTTCGCCTTCCAGGACAACCGCCAGTGGCCCAATACGCTCGACGCCATCCTCCAGTACGGCCCTGGTCCGGTGGCCAAGAATGGTTTCCTCCTGCATTACACCATGCGGATCGGCTGCCGCCGCGAACAGCGCTCGCACGCGAAGTGTTTCTTCGGGACCGACGCGACCATGCTGGTCGACCGCAGCCGCATTTCGATCGTCGCCGAAAACCGCCGTGGCCAGAAGACGCCGGCCGTGGGAAACCTCATCAACCCGGAGGAGGAAATCCTCGCCGCCGCCGACGAATACCGCCACTCGGAAGTCTTCCTGGAGAACATCCGCCAGCACAAGCAACCATTTGCCAGCGCCCAGACCGGACATTGGGCCACCAACGCCGGCCACCTGATGAACGTCTCCTGGCTAGCCGGCCGCAGTGTCCGCTGGGACGGCGCGAAGGAGCAGGTGATCGACGACCCCGAGGCCAACAAGTTCGTCGCCAAGCCGTATCGGGCGCCGTGGAAGTTGGAAGTGTAATGGCGACAACTCGGGATCGGAATCCATGCCCACGGGTAGCACCCCGTGGGTTGACACGGAGGAGCCGGCGTATGTCCTGCTTTCTGAAAACCGCACCGGTCATCATCCTCGTGTTTCTTCACGCCGGATCGCTACTTGCCGAGCCGCTGGAGATCGGCTTCCTCGCCGCAGAGACTTCGCTGGAGCAAATGGGGCCACACAATCGGGCGGCTTGGCTGACGGCCGAAACGTTCGGCGAGGCGACGCTGCTTTTGCGGCAAAACGACGGGGCCTTTGCCGATCCCTCGGGCAAGGCACGGCAACTGGACGAGTTCGACGTCGTCTGGTATCACCAGGGCGACGCTATCCGCCGCACGGCCATGTATCGGGCGCCGAGCTTAACCGGAATTCGCCAGTTTGCCCAAGGCGGTGGTGGCGTGTTGCTCTCCGGCGGGGCGCTGGCCATGGTCGCGCAACTCGGACTGGAAACCGAGATGCGCCCCCAGCGGCGCGACTTGGACAACCACCGCGACCCGGCCGGCATGGTGCCGGTCGAAACGACGCACCCGGCGCTGGCCGGTCTGGAAAGAGGAGAGGGTGCCTGGGGTCGAGCGCAGCGAGCCCCCAGCCTGTCGCGCTCTGGGGGCTCGTCGCTCGTTCCTCGCGACTCGACCCCAGGCACCCGCCCCGAAAATCCCGGAAGAACCTTTTTTCCCATCAGCCGGGGCGGTT
>CAYUIQ010000253.1:4581-12438 GCA_964444795.1 uncultured Planctomycetaceae bacterium | reverse complement strand
ACGCCAGATGCTCAGTTGCACCCAGTCGGCTTTCTCCGGCACCAGCGGGCCGCCGGCGGAGTCGACAAATCGGGTCTGAAAGCCGCCCCGATCGTTGCCCAGAATGACGTCCCCCGTGGTCAGTTGCGGCTCCTTGCTGAATTTGGGCATCTTGCCCGGCCGCTTCGCGTTGTTGGCCAGGCGCACCTCGAAATCCTGATTCGACCGCATGTCACCGTTGAACGTGAACGCGCCGATCTGCTTGATCGTTTTCGGCTCGCCCAGGTAAAACGTGATGACCGTCGGCTGGCCGTTGATCATCACGCGGCCTTCCGCAGCCCGCTCTCCGGCGTAGCCGTCGACCAGCGGATCTCCGAGCCCGGTGGCGAATTTCCCGTCGCGGTAGACGGCGACAGCAGGTCGGGCCAGCAGGTTTCGGCCGTGCATCGACTCGATCCGCTCGGCAAATCGGGCGAACGCTTCGTCGGTGTTGTCCCAGCTCTGGGTCTCCATGACCGGCTCGGCCGTGGCCGTGGTGATGAACAGAAGCAACGTCAAGCCGGCGATTGGTAACATAGCGGAGAATTTCATGATGGGCTCCGGGGGGAGAGGATCGTTTAGGGACGACCGGAGAATAACTGTCGCATTGGGGTGCCTGCGGTCTAATCCACGTTCTGACGAACTAACTACCAGCCTCATGAGCTGCTACGCCAACACGGGCCAACTCGCGATCAACCTCTGCCACAAGAAAAGCCAGCCCAGCGTGGCCATCGCAAGCCAGGCCGTATAGGGGACACGGTTCAGTGGCGGGACTTTGCGCCGCAGCAAGATCGTCGTGCCGTGAGCGACAAGACTGATCGCGCCCAGCACGGCGGCCGCCTGCCAGCCGAGGAACAAGCCCACGGCCGCCGGGGCCAGCAGATTGGCCGCGTGACTCTTTTGCCCCGGCATGACTCGCCAGGCAACCAGCCCGAGTGCGGCACCCATGGCCAAGCCGAGGATGCCGTCGAGCCATCCGCTTCCCGGCCCGATCACGCTGTCGAGGCCGGGCACGGGACGTAGCAAGGGCCATCCCAGCGGTGCCGCCAGGGCCACGATCAGCGCGGGAAGGAACAGCTTCGAGGGAACCTTCTTGCCGTCCCACTCGGTCAACGCCGCGGCCAGCAAAGTGAGCAGCAGCAAGAGATGAAAAACGCAGAGAGCCGCCATTTCACCCAGGCCGGGCACGACCAACTGCCGCCCGTCGGGCGTCGCGACGGGCCGCAGAGGCAGGGGGCTCGCGTCGGTCAGGCAATAGAACGCGCCCAGGGCGACAAACAAGCTCGCAGCAAGCGCTTCGACCGCCGGATACCGGGCCGAAATCCATGCGCCGCAGTCGCGACAGCGACCTCGCAATAGCAGCCATCCGAGCACCGGGATGTTGTCGCGCGGACGGATCGGATGCCGGCAGGCCGGGCAGTGCGACCCCGGTTTCACCAGACTGATCCCCGCCGGAATCCGGTAGACGACGACGTTGAGAAAGCTCCCGAACGACCCGCCCAACACGGCCATCCAGAGCACGAACAGTGTCTCGGCGGCGGCCGGTGTTAACTGCATCGCCAGCATTGGCTCAGATCACTCCATGCAAGGGACCGCCCGCAGCGGCCAGGGCGTCGACACGGCGGGTCACGGCCGCGTCTTCTATCAACGGCGGGGCATGATGCGGTTTGGCCCGGGCGTCGATCACCAGCGAACCGTGGCACCCCCAATGCTTCTGCGCTAGAAACGGATCGATCCCGTGGATGTCCGACGCGGGATCGCTTCGCGTGAAAGTCGTCCAGAGGAAATTGTCCAACGCCCGGGCGGCAAACTCCGCGTCGTCGACGACCACGATCAGCGGGAACGCATTGATCGCGTGGTCACGGCGATAGCAGCCGCAAAAACGCCGCACCGCATCGTCTTGTGGCGCCGCGTCTTCGGCCGCACTGGCCCGATATGCCGGCCCCTCGACAACGAGGATACCCGGCAGGAGAACGCGCGGGTTGGCGAACCCCAGCTTCTCGGGCAGTTGGATACGGCGATCAATGGCCACCGGCAACATGCGTTGCACCGGACCGGCCGCCGCGATGACCACCTTCGAGCCCTCGTTGAGCTGCCCGCCGCTGTAGTCCAGCGTGTCGATCGTGGTACAGGTTTGGAAGTGCAAGTCGCGTCGCCAGTCGACCCGTTCCAGAATATGGCGGAAGAACTCGGGCACGTCGTCGGCGTCCAGTTCGGGGTTGTCTTCCCCGGCCGCGATCAACAGATACTTGGCCAGCGACATCTGCCCGTAACCCAACAACGCATTGGCCAGGGTGAGCAACTCGCGGGGCCGCGACCGGTCTTCGTAGGGCACGTAGCGTTCGCTGCCCACGGCCAGCAGCAGCGGATGAACGCCCGCCGCATCCACCGCATGGACGGCCCGAACTCCCGGGATCGTCTTGGGGATCGCCGGGCCGACCAACTCGTGGATCAACCGGCCGAACATCGAGTCTTCCTGCGGTGGACGTCCGACCACGGTAAACGGCCAGATCGCGTCCTTGCGGTGATACACCCGCAGCACACGCATCACCGGAAAGTCGTGGGCCAAACTGTAATAGCCCAGGTGATCGCCGAACGGTCCCTCGGGCAATTGCCGGCTGGCATCGAGATAGCCGGTGATGCAGAAATCGGCCTGGGCGTGGATGGGCAATTGCTCGCCGCCGCGGATCATCGGCACCCGGCGGCGCCCCAGCGCCCCGGCAAAGGCCAACTCGGTGGTTCCCTCGGGCATGGGCATTACGGCCGCGACGGTCATCGCCGGCGGCCCGCCGACGAAGATGTTGACCGGCAGTTTCCGATCCCGGGCGATTGCCGCGGCATGGTGGGCGGCGATGCCTCGCTGGATCTGGTAATGCAGCCCGACCTCCTTGGCCGTTTCGTAACGGCCGCCGGCGAGTTGCACCCGATACATGCCCAAGTTTGAGTGAAGCGATCCCGGCTCGTTGGGATCTTCGGTGTAGACCTGCGGCAGCGTGATGTAAGGACCGCCGTCGTCGGGCCACGATTTCAGTTGCGGCAGTTGATCGATCGTCGTCTGGCAATCGAGAACCGGCCCGCTACGTACCTTGCGCGGACGGGTATGCCAGACCGAGCGCAGAGCCTTCATGACCAACCGCGGGTGGCGCAACAAGTCGGCCGGATCGACTTTCAATTCCACCAGCCGGCGCACCGCGTCGAGCGAATCTCGAAATAAGAACCGCACCCGGTCCATCGTTCCGAACAGATTGCCGACCATCGGGAAGCGACAGCCCTTGACGTGGGCGAAGTAGAGCGCCGGCCCGCCGGCGGCGAACACGCGGCGCTGGATCTCGGCCGCTTCGAGATGCGGATCGATCGGTTCCTCAATCCGCACCAACTGATCGTTTGCCGCCAGGTCGTCGACACACCGGCGGAGTGTTTTGTAGCCCATGGGTTGCTGAATCGTCCCCGGAGAAAGTCACGCTGCCCAGCCGGCCCAACTGTATGATAAGCTTTCGAGAGGCCGAAGCGGACCCTTCTTTCGGCGGGGCTCTCCATATCCGGAGAGTGGGGTGAGTGTGTTGCTTCCCAAGGCAGAAGGCGAGCTTATTCTCTTCCCTGTACGATTGGATGGGCGAAACGTCAGTAAGCGACCTCCCGTTTTCCGTCCCTGCGCCAGACTTCTTCAACGGGAATCGCGGGCAGAGCATCACGACTTCCTCGAAACCGTCAATTGGGCGCCGACCACGACCAAGAGGAGTTTCTAGACCATCCGGCCGAGAACGAAAAAGAGGTCGGGCGTAAATAGTCCTGACCTTTCGTTCCCCTTGGGGGCATTCTCCTTGGGGGGGTATAACCACCTCGGAAACCACCGAATTTGGTTGTCTGCACGAACGTTTCAGTGTATAGTAGCAGTTACCGCACGAATGAGCAGAACGAGTCAACCTGTTTAAGGCACCTGTGTGTCGCAGCATGAGAGAGGTTCCCCAGTGAGACGAGATGCACTTGTACCGATGGCCCTACTGGCAAAACTCTTCCTCGGGGTCTTGTTCGTTGGCGTTTCATGCCCGGCGATAGCGGACACCCTCTACAGCTATGACCCTGCGGAGACGTACGGCGGGCACTCGTGGAGTTCCACCGCGGACGCATTGGCCTCCAGTTTCACGTTGCCCACGGGCAGCCCCACATACAAGCTTGATCAATTGAGAATCCGGATAAGCTACACGTCCACGGATCAGCCCATTACTCCCATCACGGTTTGTCTCTGGGAGAATGACGCCGGTAGCCCAGGCTCGTTGATCTGGTCGCAGAATGTAGATGATGTGAATGGCCCTACCACTGACGCAGCCTCGTACTCCTGGTGGAACGAGTTTGACATCACAAGTGCCCCAGCGATTGTTGGGGGGACGACTATCTTTGCCGGGTATACAAGCACTTCGTTTGCCGATATTGCACCCTCTTGGTCAGCAGACAGCAGCACCATGACGGGTATTCAGGGATCGTGGTACCGGAGCGCGGCCTCTGGCGAGTGGAGCGACAAGAACTACGACAGGATGATGCAGCTTGATGTTATCCCCGAGCCCTCTTCGCTCGTCCTTCTCGTGGGACTATCAGGAATGGGATTGATCGCCCTTTGGCGGCGACGACATCGAGCCAACTAAAGTCTCCCTGCAAATCCCCGGGTGAAAAAGGGGGGGTGAAAAAGGGGACGCAGCTCTTTGTTCTGCCTCTTGTGGCGTGGCCGTAATCAAAACACGACCCGCAGCACCGCGGGAAGCGCCAGCAGGACGTGTAGACCGACGATCACCCAGTATTTCAGGCGAAAGATGAGCTTCTGCGTCTTGTGGAAGAAGACGCGCTGGGCCAGCGCCGCGCCGGGCCAACCGCCGAGCAGGGCCAGAATGTGGAGCGTCCGCTCGCGAATGCGCTGACGCCCGGCAATCGCTCGCCGCTTATCACTGGCGTATAAGAAAAACGAGACAAGGCTTGTTCCCACCGTCAGCGCCAGGTACAGATCCACCCACCAGGGCAGATCGCCGAACCGGTCGCTGAACCAAACTAGCGCCGAAAGCACGGCGGCGGCCGTCAACCATAATCCCGACAGCGCGACGAAAGTGCTCCCCAGAAGGGCCGGCCAGTTGCGAATTCGAAATCGACCCATGGGCTGCTCGTCTGCTGGGTGTTTGGTTATGGACGGTTCGTCGGCTGCGTGTCGGGCTGGCCGTAGCGGACGTGGATGACGCCCAACAGGTTGCCGGGCCGCACGCCGCGGAAATGGCGTAAGCTCTCGTCCCGCTCGGCTCCCGCTCCGGTACCGACGGGGCTTCGCGCGTCGCCTTCGTCACTTCCCCGGGGATCGCCGCCTCGTGGCGCATTGCCCGGACTGCCCACCAAATGACCTCGTGCTTCGTAGAAGGCGGCCGTAATCAGACCGATCTGTTGCACGTATCCTTGCCCGGCCGCCCGAGACTCGGCGGCGTCGACCACCACGAATTCGTTGTACTTCGCATGGGCACCGGTTTGCGAGAAGAACCCGCGAACCATCGACGTATCGCCGCCCGCCGGATCGAGCACCCAGGGCCGGGCCGCGTCGAGATTCACCCGGACCCGCGACTCGCTGGTGGTCTGTTCATTGGCCGGCACGACGTAGACTCCGCGGTTGAAGCTCTTGGGTTTTTGCGGCAGCGTATTGAGGCCGTCGACCATCAATCTCATCAGCGCCGGCCGACCCGTGTAGTTGGTAATTCGAATCGAGTACACCTCGCCCTGCTCCAGCGGCATGAACATTTCATTGCCCTGGAAACGGGGCTGCCGCAACGTCATCTTACCATCGAAGGGATTCCGTACCAAGATCTCGACGTCAAAAGGCACTTTGCTGGGAGGTTCCAAGGGGCGGGGAGGATCCAGAGGGTGGTTTCCTTCGGGGCTGCCGGCCAACTGGGCCGTGTCGACCGCGCCGGGCGGCGGCGTGAAGGAGTCGCTGGCCGGGTCGTAGGCGATGACCTGGACACTGCGTCCGGTCATGGCCCACTGGGACGTGTTCAACGCGGCGGTTGCCGACACCGTCTCGACGACGTGGTTGCGCCCGGTATCGACAAGTTCGCACCGCAGGAGCACGGTATGGCCATCGCCGCGCCGCAGGCTTCCGCGTACGGCGCCGGCAACGGCCCGTTCGCCCCCACGAAGCATGACGGCATGGCGGGCGACCACCTGGAAATGAACTTTCTCTTCCCCGGACCGGTATCGGGAGACGTTTCTTCGCAGCAGGCATCGTTCCAGTTCGTCGGCACAGAACCGCCCCAACACCCGAAGATCATACCCCCCGGCGGCCTCTTCGCCCCGTGGATCGGAAAACTCGAAGACCGCGACCTTCTCCAGCCCGTGCGACCGGGCGGCGGAAGCCAGCGAGGCGGCCATTCGATCGAGGCTCTCTCGCAGGGTCGTCGATGCGGGGGCTCGGACCGTACGGTTGCTCGTCCGGCGCTGGGCATACAATGGTCCGCCGTCGGCCAGCGGGCCGATAAGCATCGCGCCGGCGATCAACAGTCCGGCGGTTCGTATTGCGAGTGTCGGCAAACGGCCGTGGTGTCGAGCGGATCGTTTCATCGTCTTACACTCCCTACGGTCGAAGGAAGAACTCCGCGGAGAGGAAGTTGTACAGAACGGGAATCTGCGTCTTCGTGCGATCGACGTTGCTGACGTACCGGGGAACTTCCGTTCGCAGGTGACGGAAAGCGCCGATCAGCGAGATTCGGTCGGTGGATCCTTCGAGCAGCTTGATCAGGTAGTAGGTCATCACGCTGTGCTTGAGTCGGTTGCTTTCGTAGCCTTTGGCGCTGGAGGCGCAGAGCAGGGCCGCTCCCTGGCCGACGTCCCGCGTGTGCGACAATTCGTTGTCCAGGAAATCGAAACGTAGCGGACCGCGACTCGGCGCCGATCGGGCACCCGTGGCCATACCGGCGGCATAACAGGTGTCGAGAATGATCACCACGTTTCGACCGCACAGATCCTGGATCCACCGGCCGAACACGTCGTCGCTGATCATCGTGCGGCGGGCCGTCGTCAGGTTGCCACCTTGGCCGTCGTAGGGAATCAGCAGCTCATCCCTTTTGTCGGGTTCGTCGCCGTTGTCGTCCGGCATCGTGCTGCCGTGTCCCGACCAGTAAATGATCACTTCATCTCCGGGCTGTGTTGTTTCGACCAGTGTCCTCCGAATCGCACGCTCGATGTCGCGGCGCGTTGCCTGTTCGTTGATCAGGATGATCGGTTTCTCCACGCCGCCAAACTGCATGAAGACCTCCGCCATGCGTTGCGCGTCTCGCTGGCAGGCCGGCAAGTCACTGGTGTTCCGATAGGTCGAGATACCGATAAACAGCCCCACACGTACCGGTTGCCGAACCGGAGGCGTGTTTTCTGGAACGGTGGTCTCTGGAACGGTGGTCTCTGGAACGGTGGTCTCTGGAACGGTGGTCTCTGGAGCGGTGGTCTCTGGAGCGGTGGTTTCTGGAGCGGCGGTCTCTGGAGCGGCGGTTTCTGGAGCGGCGGTTTCTGGAACGGTGGTTTCTGGAACGGCGGTCTCTGGAGCGGCGGTCTCTGGAACGGCGGTCTCTGGAACGGCGGTCTCTGGAGCGGCGGTCTCTGGAACGGCGGTCTCTGGAGCGGCGGTCTCTGGAACGGCGGTCTCTGGAACGGCGGTTTCCGGAGCGGCGGTTTCTGGAGCGGCGGTCTCTGGAACGGCGGTCTCTGGAACGGTGGTTTCTGGAACGGCGGTCTCTGGAGCGGCGGTTTCTGGAACGGTGGTCTCTGGAACGGTGGTTTCCGGAACGGTGGTTTCCGGAACGGTGGTTTCCGGAACGGTGG
>CAYUIQ010000253.1:0-4481 GCA_964444795.1 uncultured Planctomycetaceae bacterium | reverse complement strand
GGTTTCCGGAACGGTGGTTTCCGGAACGGTGGTTTCCGGAACGGTGGTTTCCGGAACGGTGGTTTCCGGAGCGGCCGTCTCTGGAGCGGTGGTTTCAGGCGGCAGGGTGATGATGGGCACGTGGTGTTCGGCCCAGGTTTGCGGACGCTTCTTGAGTTCGACGATCACCGCCTTGGCCGATTGCCAATCCAACGGCGTGACCGGTGCTTCGATGAGCGAGCGTACGCCAAGTTGTTCGGCCGTCATGGGCCGCAGCGTCACGATCGCCTTGAGCGTCTCCTGGCCGTAGGGCCCGGCGACACGCAGACGGAACGGAGAAGCCAGGGCCGGGACGACCGTCTTCTGGGCCGCCCGAATGCGATTTTCCTTCTGATACTGGTTGGGGAACAGGCAACTGAGACTGCCGTCGGCCGCCTGGTACCACAATTGCAGATACCCGTCCTTCTGCGAGGTCACGCTGACAGACATGAGATCGCCGCCCCGGTACGTCCGATCGGGCCGATCGACGTCGACCCCGACGAAAAACGCCGGCTGATCGTTCCCGAACCCCTCGACGACGACCTGCCGGGCTCGCTGGTCGGGTGTTCCCGCCTGGGTCCAATCCGCGGGCAGAACGGCGGCCAGAATAGCGGCCGAAAGAGCTACGATTGTCAAACATCTCATTGTCGTGTCCTCCTGTCGAGTTGCTTCCTCACCGACACCATGCCGGCCGATTTTCGTTGCGTGAGGAAGACGGGCGTCGGTGGGAAATGTTGCGCGCGGTGGCGCTAATTATGTCCGAGTTCGGCTAACGGGGGGGCTCTTGCCACCACCGAGGCGCAAGCGGGATCCAAGGGCTGTCCGCACGTCGATCACGCCTTGATATCAGTATATCAATATCGAGTTTAGGCAGCGCCTCGGCCAACTGATTCCGGCCTCTGACGGTCACTCGGGTTCCATCGAGTTCGAGTTTCTTGAGGTTTACGAGAACCTTCAATTGGAGAAGGCCGGCGTCCGTAATCTTCGTGTCCTCAAGGCTCAACCGCTGGAGCTTCGTCATGCCCATCAGGTGGACGATGCCGGCGTCGGTCAGTTCGGCGCCCTCCAGATTCAGGTCTCGCATGTGTACCAGAGCGGCCAGATGTGCCATTCCGCGGTCCGTGACGTGGCTCCAAGTGATATCCAGCCGGGTCAAGTTGGTGAGATTCTTCAAGTGGACCAGTCCATAATCCGAGACGAAAGCCCGACTCAAGTTCAACTCGGTCAGGGCGGGCAACGAGGCGAGGTCTGCCAGCGCGTCGTTGCCGATGCCGATTTGGCACCCTGCCAACGACAGTTTTTCAAGCTGGGTTAGCGACTTCAGGGGTGCAAGTTGATTGCCGCGGAGCATCATACCGGTCAGGGAAAGTTTCTTCAGCCGGGTTAAGCCCGAGAGGTTGTTCAGTGCGTCGGCGTCCAACTCCTCGCCACCCAGACCGAGCGATTCCAGCGCGGGGAAGTCTTTGAGGGTCGTCAGTCCCTCGGCGGAGATCCTCATGCCGCCGAGGCCCAGTTGTCGCAGCTTGACAAGTCCCTTGAGTTGGGCCAACCCGGTGTCGGTGAGATTGCCGGGGCTGTACAGAACGAGTCCCTCGATGTCGGTCAGTTCGGCCAGATGCGCCATAATGTCGTCGGTGAGGAAGCCCTCGCCGGACAGACTCAGGCTTCGGATGTTTCGGCACCGGGTCAACATCTGGAGTTGTTCGTCGGTCAGGCTCTCGACGTTGCTGAGTATCAAGGAGATCGGACGCTCGATTTCCTTCAAATGAGTCAGGGCGGCGATCGACTTACGTCCTTTTATCTCCAGCCTCAGGTAAAGCATGTTCTTGCCTTGGAGAGCTTTTCCGCCACAGCGAATAAGGGGGCCGATGGCGTTCTGTAGCGAGTCGTCCAGCAAATCGGCCACGCTCCAGAACTGGACGGTCTCGTTGGAGCCGCCGTCGACGGCCAAGACCGCACCGTCGGGTGAGAAGGCCAAGGTTCCCAGGCCGTGGGTTCCGCTGAGAATCAGGTTGCGGAGTTCTCGTCCGGTTGCCGCGTCCCAAACGCGGACCACACTGGCGTTCCCGACGACGGCGGAGACAGCGGCAACGAAGAGCTTGCCATCGGGCGAGAAGGCCATCGCTCCGACGTAGTACCCGGGGACTTTCGCGACCGTGCGAACCAGCTTGCCGCTGTCGACATCCCAAAGACACAGGTGCTTTTCGGAGAAATCGCCTCCCTCGCCGGTGGCCAGTAGTTTTCCGTCGGGTGAGAGGGCAAGGGTGTCGACGGGGGCGCCCAAGTCGAGGTCGCGAGAGATTTCGCCGGTGGCAACGTCCCAGAAACGCACATGACCGTCTCGGCCCGCGGAAATGAGCGTTTGCCCGTCGCGCGTGAAGACCAGGGCGTTGATGTCGCCAGTCGACTCGATGAGCGTTTTTCCATCGGGCGCGAGGATCAGGGCTTCTGTGCCGTCAACCGACCTGATGAGTGTCCGCTTCTTCTCCCGGGTGACGGCGTCCCAAAGGATCATGCTCCGGCCGGCACTGGCCAGCAATGTGCCATCGGGTGAGAACGCGACGCACTTGACGCCATCGGACCAATCGGTATGGGCCTTGACTACCTTGGTGCATTGGCTCGTTTCAACGTCCCACCACCGGAGGGTCTGATCGCTTCCACCAGAGACCAACGTCTTACCGTCGGGAGAGAAGGAAACACAGTCGACATCGTCGCCATGCCCCCGGAGCGTATCGAGCAATTCACCCGAGGCCGGATCCCAGATTCGCACCCTATCATCACTGCCGGCGGAAGCCATCCGCTTTCCGTCGGGCGAGAATACCGCATGCCAGATGCCGTCCACGAAGTCCGCCAGGCAGCAGACAACCGGAGCGTAGTGCTGGACCCGTTTCACCGGCGGCGGCGATTTGGCCACGTCGGTGCGAGCTGAGTGGGGAGGCTTCAGCATCTTGGCCACGTCCCATGTCTTGATCGTATCAAACCTCTCAATCGAGACGAGCTTGGTGCCCTGGCCGAAAGCGGCCATGGTCCCAAAGTTCCACACGGTGCCGCCGGAGTCCGCGCCGCCGTGGACCACGTTGATCGGATTGCCCGAGTCGGTGTCCCAGAGCCGGATGGTTCTGTCGGTGCTGGCCGAGATGACAGTTTTCCCGTCTGGACCAAAAGCGGCAAGGAGGATGGCGGCCGTATGACCTTCCAACGCGAGAAGTTCCTTGCCGCTTGCCGGGTTCCAAAACCGGACGACCGGATCCTCCGAACCGCCGGTGGTGAGCAGCAACTTGCCGTCGGGGCTGAACGCCACCGAGGTGACCTCTCCCTCGTGCGCCTGCAGCACGTGCCGAGTGGTCCCCGACGTCCAGTCCCAGATGCCAACCATTGCGTCGGAGCCGCCCGAGACGAGCGTTTGGTTGTCCGGTGAAAAGGCCAAGGCGCTGACCCAACCCTTGTGTCCCTGGAGAGTGCGCTGTTTCTTGCCGGCGACGCTCCAGACCTCGATTTCGCCGTAGCCGCCCACGGCAAAGACTTTTCCGTCGGCCGAAAAGACAACGGGCTGGTCAGAGGAAACGCTCGCGTCGATCTTCGCCTTGACGTTGCCCGTGGCGACATCCCACAACAGAAGCTCGCCGCCTGCCGCGGCCGAGGCGAGCGTTTGTCCGTCGGGCAAGAAGGCGACTGGCCAGGTCTCGCGCTCGGCGCCTTGCAGCGTCTTGAGCAACTCGCCCGTATCGGCGTCGAACAGTTCGATCGTCTTGTCCGGTCCGTCCATGGCCAGGGTTTTTCCGTCCGGAGATCCGGCCACCACCGAGCATCGCCCGTCCTCGCGCTGCCAGGTGAATGTTTCTTGGGTCCACTGCAGGTCCCAGAGCAGGACGGCCCGCTGGCGGGCAGTCGCGGCGGCTAGCATCAGGCCGTCGGGGGACAAGGTGAGACTCCGCGCGCCGATGAACCAGCCGCGAATCCCTCCCATCTCTTCCCCCAATTCGGAGCCGAAGAAGCGGATTCTACGGCCCCCGGTCACAATCGTCTTGCCACTGGGAGAAAATACGATTTCGCCAACGCCCCCGTAACCGATTTCGGTGGAGAGTCGCTCCCGGCCCGTTTCGACATCCCAGAAGTGGAGCATGCCATCGGCGACACCGTCGTGCGTGACCAGCGTCTTTCCGTCGGGCGAAAACGCCATGCCGCCGAAAAGCCTCGTTCGCCCTTCTAGTGTCAGCCGCCGCTTGCCCGTGGCGGTCTCCAGAACGACCACCGCCGTGTCCCCCGCCATCGTGGCCATGAGGCTCCCGTCTGGAGAGATGGCGAGCCCAGTGTCCAGGCCACATGGCGTCACGGGATAGATTGCCCGGCGATCACCACTGACGGCGTCCCAGAGTTCGACGGCGTTCGGCGTCCGAATGGCCAACAACTGTCCGTCGGGAGTGAATCGCATGGCCTTGACGGGGTCACTCGTGTTGATCGCG
>CAYUIQ010000252.1:0-12443 GCA_964444795.1 uncultured Planctomycetaceae bacterium | reverse complement strand
CTCCGAGGCCGTCGCCTTCAAGAAGTTCTCGACGGCCTCGGAGGGCCATCGTACGGGTTCTCAGACAGAGCCGATGAATCTCGCGCGGTGAACCAGCACAACCCCACGGAGAATAACGATGGAAATCTCGATCCAATACTGCTGCCAGTGAAACTACTTTCCCAGGGCCTCCAGTTTGGCGGCCGAACTTCGTGAGGGTGTCGCTATCGAAGCCAAGTTGATCGAAGGCGGCGGCGGTATCTTCGACGTGACCGTGAACGGCAAGCTCGTCTATTCCAAGGGCCAAACGGGTCGATTTCCGGAGCCCGGCGAGGTGCTCGCACTGGTCAAGGACCTCTGAGTCGATTGCGGCCGGAACCCCTCCACCGGGGTGTTTCTCGTCGGGTATATTGCCAGGGAGGCAACGACGGATCCCCTGGTCCGGCTGATGGTGCGCTCCCCCTTTGGGGTCCGCGGTCACGGCAACATGCGCCCGGCGATCGATCGTTCTTCTCGCGGAAGTTCCTGCAAAAGAAGTCGTTGCGCGTACTGGGGTCCGCCGAGACGGGCGGATTCTTGGCGTCGCGAAGCGGCCGGTTCATCGAGCCCCCCAATCGGTGGCGTGCGTTCTTTTCGTCAGACGGATGTTCGTTGCACCGGCCACGTGCTTTAATAGACAATCTGTTTTCTCCCCAGGGCGGCCGTTTTCTTGGCTGGTCGTGGCGGCGGCGGCTGAAGAACTCGATCATCGACAACAAGAGAAACGCGGATGGGAACCCTCTTCGACAAGCAAAAACTCCAGTGGCTGGTGCGACTCTGCCTGGTGCTGCTGATGGTCTATTTCTTCCTGGCGGCCATCCAACTGTTCGGCAATTCGGTCAAACTCTTCGGCGCCGACGCGGCCGAGAACCTGTTCAGCGGATTGGAGAACCCCTTTGCCGGGTTGGCTGTCGGGATTCTCGCCACCGTGCTGGTGCAGAGTTCGTCGGTTACCACCAGTTCGATCGTGGTCATGGTCGGAACGGGCGATCTGCATTTGGCCCACGCCGTGCCGATGGTGATGGGGGCCAATGTCGGCACGTCGATCACCAACACGCTGGTCTCGCTGGGCCACGTGACGCGAAAGGCCGAGTTTCGCCGCGCCTTTGCCGGGGCCACCGTCCACGACATGTTCAACCTGTTGACCGTGGTCGCCTTCTTTCCCCTTGAGATGGCCACCGGATACCTTCAACACGGCGCCGAGTGGCTCGTGGGAATCTTGCCCCTGGCGGGCGCCGAGGGCGGGTTCAAGAGCCCGATCAAGACGGCCGTCAAATGGTGCGCCAAGCAGATCGAGAGCGTTTTCTCCCAGGGCATGGGCCTGGAGGACGGGATCCTGGCCTCGGCCCTCTGCGTGGTCGCCCTCGCCCTGATCGTCGGGTCGTTGATCGTGATTACCAAGAACATGCGATTCTTGATGGCCGATCGCATCGAACAGTGGCTCAATCGTGTCTTGCGCCGCAGCGGACTCCTCGGGCTGGCCATCGGCGCGCTGATCACCGTGCTGGTGCAGTCGTCGAGCATCACCACGTCGCTGCTGATACCCATGTTCGGAGCGGGAGTGCTGACCCTGGAAGCCGGTTTCCCCATCATGCTCGGGGCCAACATCGGCACCACGATCACCGCGTTGCTGGCGGCCTCGGTCACCGGTCCGGCCGGCTTGACCATCGCCGTGGTTCACTTGCTGTTCAATCTCTCCGGAACCGTTCTTTTCTTTCCCTTCCATTTCATGCGGCGCATCCCGATTCGGATGGCCGAAGGGTTGGCCGATCTGGCGATTAAGAACCGGTTCTGGGTTTTGGTCTACATCTTTGGCGTATTTGTCGCGGTGCCCGTTCTTGGTATACTGATCTGGAAATAGCAGGCTCAACGAGGATACCCGTTATGCTCAACTGGCTTTTCGGCGGCGAAGAATCCGGCGACGCCGGTCTGGACAGAATGCACTCCGCCTTTGGCCGGATGCTCGATGCCGGCCGCCACGTGTTCGACGTCACCGCCAACGCCTTTCTCGGCGGCACCGATCTGGAAGTCATCCGCCAGGACGTCTTCAAGACCGACAAACGGATCAACAAGGCCGAACGGCGGATCCGCCGCGAGATCGTCGTCCACGCCTCGGTCCACGGGTCGTCCGTGTTCCCTGAGTGCCTGGTGTTGATGAGCCTGGTCAAGGACGCGGAACGGGTGGGGGATTACGGAAAGAACCTCTTCGATCTGGCTGAGTTGATGCCCCATCCGCCTTCCGGCGAGCATCTCGACGTTCTGGTCGATCTGAAGGATCGCATCTCCGCCGAGATGGCAACCTGCCGCGAGGTGTTCGACGTGCGGCAGGCGGATCAGGCTGCCCGGGTTATCTGCAACGTCCGGGAGATCGAGGACTTCTGCGATCAGAAGGTATCCGACTTCATCCGCCAGCCCGAGCAAACCGACATGGTGGCCGTCTACGTACTCGCCTACCGCTACTTCAAGCGCGTCGCCTCGCACACCCGCAACATCACCTCCAGCGTGATCCAGCCGCTGCACCGGCTCGATTTCACCTCGAAGGTGACGGTTCCCGGAGATTTGCTCAACCAAGAGCCGGAAGCGGAAAAAGAGAGCTAAGAGCGGCGTGGCCGAGTTACGGTGCGGCCTTTTCCTTTGCGGCCACGATGCGCGCGGCCAGATCGCTGAGGAAGCGGTCCACGGCGAGGTACTCGGCCGAATTGAGTTTGGCGGCCATCTTGGCCAACGTCGCCTTCAGCCTCGCCATTTCCGTCAGCATCTCGTCGTAAGCGCGGCTGGCGACCCCGGCTTCCGACTCGTCGGCCTCGCGCATCAGGTCTTCGAGTTTCTCTCGTGACGGGTCGAATTCTTCTTGCGACAGCAACGACGGCCAGCGAAGGTCGTCGGGCGAACCCAATTCAGCCGGCGGTGTCGTCTCGGCTGGCAACGGCGTCTTCTCGCGCATCGACAGTTGTAAGCCCGGAAGACGATTGGGATCGGTCATCGGCACGGATGACTGGAATCGGTTGGAAGTGTATTGGGCGTGCTGTTGCGACATCCGCTGGGCTTGTGCCATGCGAAGCTGATCGACCGACCCTTGGGTCTGGCCGAGCGAACTCTGCTTGCTACGCGATTGCTGCAAGAGCATACCGCTTTGGCCCGCCGCTTGGCTTCGTGTCGCCTGACGCTGCTCCTGCCCCAGTTGGCCCTTCTGCTGGATGTATTGGCGGTTGTAGCTGCCCTGTTGAGCGGCGGCTCCCCAGCCACCATAGTAGCGACCGGACGTCGACCCTCCGTAAGGCAAGAACTGGGCCATCGCCGGCGCGGCCGCGCACAAAATCGCCATCACACAAGACGCCGGCCCGATCTTCCGCAAGATTCCCTGCCACATCATCGGCAACTCCTCACCAAGGCGATACTCGAAGACGGCACAAAAAACACCGTCGGAAAACATGTTGGCGCGAAGGGGCCGTTTCTCGCCCTTCGCCGTGTCACCCCCCCTCGGCGGGGAGATCACGCTCGATACTACCTGACTCTAGCTTACTTTTTCGCGTGCGTCCCTGGCCGAAAAACGAAATCCCCCCCGTGGGCATTTTGCGCCCTCCCGGGCGGAAAATGGGAGCTAACTTTCAAGAGACACTTGCCCCGGCAGCGCCCGCCACGAAGTATTCTAGGGAGACCGGCCGGCGTGGACCACTTTTTCCGAGGAGTTGCCGTGATGCGATTTGCCCGTAATCTGCTTTTCCTGGCCCTGATTCTCTCCGCCGCTCGTGCCGCCGTGGCCGACAAGCCGAATGAACTCGCCCAAGCGAAAACGGCGATCGAAGCTCGCGCCGCAGCCATTCGCACCGCTTTTGCCGAGCACGACGCCGCGGCCATCGCCGCTTTCTGGACCCCCGACGGCGACTTCGTCAACTCCGACGGCCGCCGGGTCGAAGGCCGGGAAGCCATCGAGAAGGCGTGGGCCCAGTTTTTCCAGGAAAACCCCGACGTGACGCTCCGCACGAGCCTCCTTTCCGTGCGACAGATCGCCCCGGGCGTGGTTGTCAACGACGCCATCGCCGAAGCGTCGCCGAGACCGGCCGGGCCACCCAAGGAGTACCGCTTCAGCCTCGTCAACGTCAAGAAGAAAGGCAAGTGGCTCGTGGCCGCGGCACGCGAAGCCGCCTTGCCGATCCCGTCGAACTACGAGTATCTCAAGGAGATGGAATGGATGATCGGCGATTGGCACGCGGCCCGTGACAACGCCATCCTGCAAAGCAAGTGCGACTGGACCCCCAACAAGAACTTCATCATCCGCTCCTACACCGTCGATCGGCAGGGACGACTCGACATCGGCGGCCTCCAGCGAATCGCCTGGGATCCCGTCGGGCGGCGAATCACAACGTCCTCGATCGATTCCGACGGCAGTGTCTTCCAGGGCGTCATGACCCGACGGGATAACCGCTGGACGGAAAAGGAAACCGGCACCCTCCGAGACGGGACACCCGTTTCGTCGACCACCATCATTACCCGGATCGACAACGATACGTTCACCCTGCGATGTGTCCAGCGTACCGTCGGCGGCGTGCCGCAAGACGATATCGATACGATCAAAATCCAGCGCAAGACGTCCGGCGAGTAACGTCGACCGGACCGACGCGCGGGTGCCACGGACATCTCGCCCGTGCTTCTTTGGCCTCGTAACTTGTCTTTTTCCCAATCAAGACAAGCCAGAGCGTCAATCGACTCCGCCCCCCCGGGAATCCGTCTTGGGTTCGCAGCCCGTGGAAAATGGGGGACGCTGCTGGAAACGTGTGCCACTGCTTGCTTGCAAACAGTGTTTCTTGGTCGCTTCCCAGTGCAAGCGGCAATCGCAGAAGCACTGGCGAAACGCCGCTGGCACCTGCCGTGGGAACAGGCTCCTGCTCCGGGCAGGGGGCTTGTGGCCCCGACGCTCACCGGTATACTGACCGATGCGTACTTGGGGAACCAGCCGACTCCGGTTCATCCGACTGAAGCGTATCTGGTTTTCGCTGCCTGAAACTACGGATCCCTCTTCTTCATTGCCCGGCGCGCGGAGAATCGCTGGAAAATGCCGTGGTTTGCCAATAATCCCCGAACAGGCCCGAATAGAGCGGAAGACCCCGTTTTCCTTTCAGTCCCGGAGGTATTGAAGCGATGACGACTCGACCCACAATTATTGCTGTCGGTGCGATGATCTTGGCGACCTTGGCCTTGGTGGGGCCGGCGAGTGCGGCCAACGTTCTGGAGGTCATCCCGGCCGATGCGCTGGGCTTTGTCACGGTCAACCGACTGGCCGATGCCGACGCGAAACTTGTCTCCCTGGGCGAGCGGATGAAGTTGCCCATCCCCAGCGCCTTGACCGCGATGAAGAAGATGGCCGGCATCGAGGAAGGGCTCGACGAAAAGGGGGCCATGGCCTGGGTGTTGCTCTCCGGCGGAGAGGAGGAGTTCGAGCCGGTGATGATCGCGTTTGTGCCGGTGACCGACTACCAGGCCTTCATCGCTCAACTGGAGCCGGAGAAACCGACGGCGAAGATCACCACGGTGGAAATCGGATTCGAGAAGTTAGCGGTGGGTCAAGCCGGTGATTTCGCCGCCATCACCGAGGCTTCGAATCGCCGCTTCTTGAAGCGTGTGTTGAAATCCACCGAAAGCATCGCTGGGCAATTGGCCCCGCTGCAAGATTGGCTGGACGAGAACGACGGCTCGCTGGTCGTCACCCGGCAGGGAATCGAGGCGATCACGACCGCCGCCCGAAAGGGTCTCAAGGACGCCAAGGAGGCGATGGCGGCGATGGGTGGCGACGACGCCCAGATGGCGGTGGCCGGGCTGTCGATGTACGACGGACTTTTTGACGCCATGGAGGCCGAGGTCGAGACCTTCGCGGCAGGGGCCCGATTGGACGACCAGGGCAATATGCACCTGCTCAGCCGCACCCGATTCGTGGCCGGCGGACAAGCCGCCAAGATGGCAAGCGATTTCAAGGGATTCGAGGGGCAACCCCTGGCCGGTTTGCCCTCGGGGCCGTTCGTCTTCGCCGGCGCGGGGGTCATGCCCGAGGGGATGGCCGAGGCGATGATGAAAATGTCGATTGGTATGATGAAGGCCATGCCCCAACTCTACGGCCTCGATGAAGAACAGGCCGAGAAGCTGCTGCGCCCCTCGATCGAAATGATGAAGAGCATGCGCAGCATGTCGATGCGGCTGGGAGTGGGCAAGGAGGGCGCGTCGATCTACAGCGAGATGAACGGCATCATGCGGGTCGACGACGCGGCCAGTTTCATGGCCGACTACGCGAAGTACATGAAGGCTTTCAGTTCGGCGGTTGGCGGCGGCGAGGGCGCGACAAAGGGGCTCTTCAAGATCAAGAGCAAGGAGATCGAAATCGACGGCCGCCCCGCTTTACAGTTCGAGATGGCGATCCCCACCGCGGGCATGGGCGGAACAGGCCCCGGCGCGGCGGAAATGAAGAAGATGATGGAGCGGATGTTTGGCCCGGGCGGCAAGATCATGGTCTACATCGCCGCGGCCGACGATCACACCGTGGTCTTCGTCTACACGTCGAAAGATGAGTTGCGGCGGTGCCTCGAAGCGGTTCGCAATCCCCAGGGCAGTCTTTCCGCCGACCGCGGCGTGGCCAAGACGGACGCCCTGCTGCCGGACGACGCCCCCTGGGTCGGCTATTGGAGTCCCGGCGGTACGGTTGCCTTCGTCCAGCGGATGATGGCCATGTTCGTTCCGGCGACGGAAGAGGGCTTCAAGCTGCCCGATTTTCCCGAGACGCCGCCCGTCGGCTTCGCCGCAAAACTAGCTTCCGGCGAGTTGCAGACCGATATGGTCGTCCCCGCCGCCGTGTTGGAAGCCAGCGGCAAGTACGTTGCCGAGGTCCAAATGATGATGATGATGAACGCCCAGCCGCCCGACCTGAGGGATTTACCGCATCCCGAGGCGGAAGCCCCCGAGGTGGATTGATTAAAGGTCGCGTTTCATGAGGATGGCGCCCGACCACGGCTCCAGCGTGATGCTCTGCTGGGCGGGAGTGCGACGGAGTCCGCCCGGGACCACGTGTCCCTGAAAATCGACCAGCCCACCGCCCCATGGCGTGACGACCTCGTACTTCCCGTGGTCGCCGGCCAGCGACGTCTTCCGCGTCACCTCCGACGGGTTGAGCAGTACAATGCCGCGCTCGAAATGGCGGAAGTAGATTCCGCTGGAGTGCCGCAAGCGGTCGATTTCGTCCGGTGCGGTTCGGCGCACCGGGGCGCCGATCTTCAGGTCGTATTCCGGCCACCAGTTCAAGTTGCCGTCGATACCGTGCCCGGCGGGCATCAGGTTGATATAGCTACGGCCGTGCTTCAGCAGGAGGAAATTGCAGACGAACCAGAGCCGGCCCTGGATGTCTTCCGGCCCCTTGCAACTCGACTGGGCGATGTAGATCTTGTCGTTGCGGATCAGTTTGAGCGTATTGTTCGTCTGAATCTGCCAGTCGGCATGGTTGGACCTCATGCCAAAACCTTCGACCATGGCCCCATGCACGTCTTTGAAATAGGCCGCCGTCGTATCCCAACCGGTCACCTGATTGCCGATATTGGGAATGAAATAGAGGCCGGCCCGGTCCAACTCCCGATAGGCGTAACCGTAGAACGTTTCCAGGTGCGGCAGGTAGCCGAGATAGGGCGGGGATCCTAACGGCGAGTTCGACAACTCCGGCGGTACCGCATAGGGGATATGGCATCCGTCGGCAAACACGCCGTCGGCACGGGTTCTCCTGGCGTCGCGAATTACCGTCCGTGCCCAATACTCTTTCCACCCGTTGTTAAGATTGCCGTTGACGCGGCCCGAGATGTCCATGATGTATTCGTGCTTACCGGCCACGATCTGGTACACGCGTTTCCGTGGCCGATCGGACGTGTGATAGAACCAGTCCTCGTGCTGCGAAATGGTTGCCCAGTCGTTGACCCAGCGATCGTTGTGGATATAGTTGGCAAGCGACGGATCGCTCTCGCGAACACCCAGACGATACTGGAGCATGATGAAATCGGGGTTGATCGCCCGGTAATCGTGGATCAGCCGGGAGGTCAGCTTCTGCGTGCCCACGTAGTACAACGCGGCAAACCGTTTTTGCCGGGAGGTCAGATCGGCGGGCAGTTGATCGACGAACACGCGGATCCGATCCCACGTGTCGGGAAATCGCCGCGCCGGCTCAAACGCGATACCGACGTCGGCGGCCCAAAGGCCGGCCAGCACCGCCAGGAGAAAAGCAGCCGCCGGATGCCACGCGGCGCGCGCATTGCGCCTTCGACCGGAAGTAAGCGTTGGACGGTTGTCCGTGGGAATCGCCATCCGCCCGCCTCCAGTGGCCAGTCGTTGGATCACACAGCCGACTGCTCCATTTTCACCTCGGGTGGATCGGAAGTCAAGAATCGCTCGAACGGCCCATTTGGCGAAGAGCGTGTCGAAAAAGGAGGCAGGCGGTTAGCGCCTGTGGTAGAATGGACGCAACACGTGCCCGCCAAGAATCGTCCTCTCCAAGAAAGGCCGAGAATTATGCGTCGACTCCGCGACTTTCGCCTGGTCTTGCTGTGGATCCTGGTGTTATGTCCGGCCGTGCATGCTCAACCGCCGGGCGACAGGCTCGATTCCGGGGCGGTCGCCGAGTCGGCCCTGGCCAGCGACGACGGGTATCGGGGTATCTGGTATTCCAACCAACCGCAAGGGGACGAGTACGTCTTCAAGTACAGCGGTGGATTGGGTACCTACTGTGCCAAGCACCGTCCGTTTGCCGTCTATGCCGAGGAGGTCGATAAGACGTTTTTCTGTTACGGCGGGACTACCAAGGGTGGGCGCGAACTGCTCCACATGGTTTCGTACTACGACCACGCCACGGGCACCGTTCCGCGGCCGACGATCCTCTTGAACAAGCACACCGACGACGCGCACGACAACCCGGTCCTGTCGCTCGACGAGCGCGGCCGCATCTGGATCTTTTCCAGTTCGCACGGCACGGCGCGGCCCTCGTACATCTCGGTCAGCCGGAAGCCGTACCGCGTCGATGCGTTCGAGCGCGTGTCGAAGACCAATTTCTCCTATCCCCAGCCGTACTATATCCCGGGCGAGGGATTCTTGTTTCTGCATACCCGATACGGTGGCGGACGGCGCCTTTTTCAGATGACCAGCCCCGACGGACGCACCTGGAGCGAGCCGCGGATGCTCGCCCACGTCGAGATGGGCCATTATCAGGTGAGTTGGCGGCAGGGCAAGAAGGTGGGCACGGCTTTCAACTACCATCCCACGCCGAAGGGGCTCAATTATCGTACGAATCTCTACTACATGGAGACCGACGACCTGGGTAAGACCTGGCGCAACGTGCGGGGCGAGGTGATTGAGCTGCCGCTGACCAAGCCCGACAACCGAGCCTTGGTCCACGATTACCGCGGGGCGAAGCAGAACGTCTATCTCAAGGACGTGGCGTTCGACGCCGAAGGCCGGCCGGTGATTCTCTTTCTCACCAGCGGTGGATGGCAATCGGGCCCGGTCAACGACCCGCGCACGTGGCGTACCGCCCGGTGGACCGGCGACGACTGGGAGGTCGGCGGCACGATCACTTCGGACAACAACTACGACACGGGTTCGCTGGTGATCGAGCCGGACGGAACGTGGCGGATCATCGGCCCCAGCCAGACCGGGCCGCAACCGTACAACACGGGCGGTGAAGTCGCCCTCTGGACGAGCACCGACCGAGGCGTAACCTGGAGCATGACCCGGCAGCTTACCACCAGCAGCCGCCTGAACCACGGTTACTGCCGCAAACCGCTGGAGGCCCATGAGGACTTCTATGCCCTCTGGGCCGACGGACACGGTCGCAAGCCCTCGGAGTCGCGGCTCTATTTCTGCGATCGCCAGGGCAACGTGCGGATGTTGCCCACGGAAATGGACGGCCCGTTTGCCACGCCCGCGGTGCCGTAACTTTGGGGCAATAGTAGCCATCTCGCTGGGCTAATCCACCATCACGTACGCCAGGATGTTGCTGACGATTTTTCGGGCGGAATCGGGCTTGTAGCCCAGCGAGCGGTAGTTCTCGATGCCCGCCATCGCCGCGGTCAAGTCGAACGGTGAGAAGATGACTGCCGGGCGGTTGCCCGCTTTGGCGATCAGCAGTTTCTGGCCCTCGGCCGATTCACCCTCTTTTCGCAGCAATTGTCGCGCCGGGAGCTTGAAGCGGATCCCCTCGGAGAGATCGACGCCCCCTTCGAAACGGCCGTCGGCCAACAGGTGATCGGCCGGCAGCGGTTCGAGCTTGCCGAAAACGGTCTCCAACTCGGATCGGGCCGAAGCGGCAAACTCCGGCGACCCGGCATACGCGTCGACCAATACAGTTCCCCCGCCCTCGACGAACGCTTTGAGTGCCTCGCGAGCGTCGGCCGGAAGAACCAGTTGCCGCCTTCCCGTCAGATGCAGCACCTTGATCTCTTCCAGGTCGTCCTTGCCCAGGGTGACCGGGCGTTTCTCCGTCAATGTACAACCGGTGACGTGTGCCGCGCGGGGAGCGAAGACCTTCCAACTCATCGCCGCGGAGTCCCAGTCGCGGGGCGACTCGGCCGGACCGTTGTGACGAACCCGAGCTACGTGGATCTCCGTTTCGCGCTGGACCGCCGCCGGACTGTCCGGCAAGATCGTCGCGAACTTGCCCTCTAGCGTGCCTAGATCGGTCGTGTAGAACAGCAGGTTCATCGCCAGGCGAAAGGCGTCGGTCTTGGTGCGATTGGTCTGCCAGTCGGCCGACATGTACTCGTCGGACAATAGGAAAAACGTACGCGAACCGTCCGACACGCCCCGCAGGCGCGGCCGCTTCTCCCAATCCTGCTTGATGACCGTGTAGATGCCGTGACCGGCCGGCAGCGGCTTCAGATCGTAGCCCGGGTAGTCGTGCTTGGGAAACATCTGTCGCACGAGTTCTTCCATCGAAGCGGCAAACGCTTCGCTATGGTCGCTCGGTTCGGCCAGGATCGTACCCCCGCGCTGGATGTACTCGCGGAGGCGAAGCATCTCTTCCTCGCTGAACTTGGCCGCCTCCGAGCCGCTGATAAACAGGATCGGCGCCTCGAAATCCCGAGCCGCGGTGTCGATCGACACGGTCTGCCAGTTGAGCGGTTGTTCATAGGCGCTCCAGAGATGCTTGCTCAAGTTGGCCAGATCGCGGGGGTTGAGATTCCAGTCGTGACCGTCGCCGTACTGGAGTTTTTCGATCGCTACCGGTGCTCCGCCATAGACGAGAAAGAGCGTGCAAAACGACGTATTGACTGACGCGCCGCCCCAGCTTCCCATGGGGACCGAGCCGTTGGCCTGCTGCGCCCGCAGCACGGCCAGCGAGCCGCGGGCGAACCAGTCTTCGCCGCCGATGTACTTCCGCCCGCCGGCCACGCCCGTGCGTTCGATGCCGTAGAGATAGTATCCGTCGTTCTTATTTCCCGACGCCTTACCCAGCCAGTCCATGCCGCGATCGAGCGAGGCGAGCACCTCGGCCGCGTCGCCGGTGGTGAAGGTGCGGGGGTTCTTCTGGCTGTAGAAGTTTCGGCCGTGATACATGTCGAAGACCAGGAACATGCTGGCCAGTCCGGCGGTGGCCATGTTGGGCGTCGAGCCGCCGGTTACGTAACTCCAACCACCGTCGGCATTCTGGCAACCGCGGAAGTGCTTGGACATCTTCTCCCAGAAGGCGTCGGTTGTCTCGAACCCGGCCCGAGCCGCGGCCCAGACGCCCAAAACGCCGTACTGCGTGCAGGAGTTGTCCCAATCGGTCGAAGAGATGTTGTACCGCCACCCTTCCTGCTCGCCCAGCGCCTGCATCAGCCAGTCGTAGTCGGTCTTGAGCAGCTCGCGGATGCGTTTGTCGTACGGCACCTTGCGCAGGGCATATTCCCAAACGTTGGCGCGAATGCCGCGAACGTAGGTGTTATTGGGCTCTCGCTGCGCCAGCCAATCGAGCATTTCCTTGAGCTGCGGATCGGCGGCCGGATTGGCACCGGAGGCAAGGATCGTCAACGCGGCCAGCGCCACGTAGCCGTCTTGCTGATAGCTGCCGCCGGCGGTCATGTTGCCGTGTACGGCGCGGAGATACATCACGGCGTCGTCGATGGCCGTGCTAATCTTCTCGGCGGTCACCGGCTCGGAAAACGGCTCGTGAACGCCGGGAATCGCTCCCCGCATGGCACCCGCGAAGTTTCCTCGCTGGTTCAGTTGCCCCAGTGCGGGAGCGGCCGAGAGAAGAACAAGGGACAAGAGCGTCGTGATTCGTATCATGGGATGGCTCCTTGGGATATGTCTGTACTTGAATCTGGGGCGGGGACCCGTGGTCGTTCGGCGCTTTCAAAGCCGGCGGGGGTGCCTGGAGGTCGAGCGCAGCGAGCAGGCGGAGCAGGTGGCGCGCGAGATGGCGGCGA
>CAYUIQ010000251.1:0-12489 GCA_964444795.1 uncultured Planctomycetaceae bacterium | reverse complement strand
CGACGTAATCGGCCGACCAGGTGATACCGCTGGTGAAGTAGCGAATCTCGACGGGTAGCTTGCCGGCCACCGCGCTACGGATGTTCCACTGCAGGGCATCATTGCGGCCGCTGGGAAAGGTCGTGTCGACCAGATCGACCTTGTCCTGATGGTCGAGAATGCGAAAGTCGATACTCGTCGGGTCGATCAGCGTGTTGGCCCAGGTGAACTGGATGCGATTGATGCCCGGCTTGACCGTCAGCAACCGATGCTCGCGGACCATGGTGATGTCTTCAGAATTGTAAACCGTCAGTTGAACCCCCTCTCGTCGGGGGATTGTCACCAGATTCACATCCGCGAAAGCCCACTCGGCCGACAGGAGCACGACCACACCGGGCCAAACAAAACGGTATCGCATGAGATGGTCTCCTTTGTCTCCACCAAGAACGTAGGTCACGGGCAAGAGTGTCGCGCCCGTGGGCCGATCACGGTTGTCATCGCATGTTGGACGCCTCGGCCGACCAAGAAGTTTCCCCAGAGGGGGTTTTTCGCAAAACTCGGCATCCACCCACATACCCTCACGCAGCGGGATTCTTGACATCTCCCCCCGATTGGTGGACAATCGGTGTGTGCAGAAGCCACAAGCCGCTGAAGAATCCGCAGCAGTCACGTTGCCCACGGGTCGCTCGCCAATGATCGGTAAATCCTCACCGAAACCCATTCCCACCAAGGGGTTTGCCGCCCCCGACCCCAGCGGCGACACCGGCATCGTTTTCGACGTCAAGCGATACGCTATTCACGACGGCCCGGGGATTCGGACGACTGTGTTCCTCAAGGGATGCCCGTTACGCTGTGCTTGGTGCCATAATCCGGAGAGTTGGGCACCGGGGCCGGAACTTTCGATTCGCACCAGCCGTTGCACGGACTGCGGCCGGTGCGTGGCGGCGTGTGAGCGGCAGGCGGTGACTTTGACCGACGATGGCGATGGCACGATGACCGATCCGGCACGGTGTGAGGCGTGTGGAGCGTGTGTCGAGGCGTGCCTGGCCGGCGCGCGAGAGATTCTCGGCCAGCCGATGACCGTCGCCGAGGTCATCGCGGAAATCGAGCGTGACGTCATTTTCTTCGATTCTTCCGGTGGAGGAGCAACCTTTTCCGGGGGGGAGCCACTAGAGCAGCCTGAGTTTCTCCGACGCCTGCTGACGGAGTGCAAGGCGAGGGAGATTCACACTGCGGTCGACACGACCTGCCATGCCGAGTGGAGCGTCTTGGAATCGCTCGACGATTGCGTAGACTTGTATCTGTGCGACCTGAAACATATCGACCCGGAGGCCCACCGGCGGCTGACCGGCATCTCCAACGAACAGATTTTGGCAAACATCGGCCGGTTGGCCGAGCACGGGCGTACAATGATCGTGCGCGTTCCGATCATACCGGGGGCCAACGACGACCCGGCGAATCTGGCGGCGACGGGCCGGTTCGTGGCACAATTGCCCGGTGTGTGCCAGGTCGACGTACTCCCCTACAACGTAGCGACTCCGGCGAAGTTTTCCCGGCTGGTGCAGGGGCGCGGCTTGCCCGACTTTCGGCGAGCCAGCCAGCAGCAAATGCAGACGATTGCCGAAGGACTCCGAGCCTTCGGGCTCACCGTGACGATAGGCGGATGAACCATGAACGAACGAGTTGAACGATTGCGGCAGCAGAGTGTCGACACACGCCCCTACCTTTCGGCGGAGCGGGCCGAGCTGGTCACTGCGTTTTATCAGAGCGGCGCGCCGCGGAAGGTCTCGGTCCCGGTGGCCCGGGCGCTTCTGTTCCAATACTTGATGGAACACAAAACGGTCCACGTGGGTCAGGGCGAGTTGATCGTCGGCGAACGGGGGCCGGCCCCCAAGGCGACGCCCACGTATCCGGAACTCTGCTGCCACAGCCTCGACGACCTGGAGATTCTCAACCGCCGCGAGCGCACTCCCTTTGCCGTGGGCGACGAGGTCTCGCGAGCGTACGCCGAGGAGATCATTCCCTACTGGTCGGGCAATACGATCCGCGATCGCGTGTTCGAGGGGATGAGCGAGGCGTGGCAGGCGGCGTTCGACGCGGGTGTGATTACCGAATTCATGGAGCAACGGGCACCCGGCCACGCGATTCTCGACGACAAGATCTACAGCCGGGGGTTTCTCGATTTCAAGGAGAAGATCGCCGCCGTCCGCGAGCAACTCGACTTTTTGAACGACCCCCGGGCGTACGAGAAGCGGGAAGAGCTTCGGGCGATGGAGATCTGCGCCGACGCGATCATCGCCAACGCACGGCGCCACGCGGCCCGAGCGAGGGAGTTGGCCGAGGAGGAAACCGACCGCCAGCGCAAACGCGAGTTGCTGACCATTGCCGAGGCGTGCGAGCACGTGCCGGCCCACGCGCCGCGTACGTTTCACGAGGCGCTACAAAGTTACTGGTTTGTCCATCTGGGCGTGATCACCGAACTCAACACCTGGGACTCGTTCAACCCGGGCCGATTGGACCAGCATCTCCATCCCTTCTACACCAAAGACCTGGCCGAGGGCGCGCTGACCCGCGAGGGAGCCGAAGAACTCCTGCAATGTTTCTGGGTCAAATTCAACAATCAGCCGGCGCCGCCGAAGGTGGGCGTGACCGAAGAGCAAAGCGGCACGTACACCGACTTCGCGCTGATCAACATCGGAGGCGTGAAGCCCGACGGTGGCGACGCGGTGAACGAAGTCTCCTACCTGATGCTCGACGTGGTCGAGGAGATGCAACTGGTGCAGCCCAGCGCGTGCATCCAATTGAGCAAGCGAAACCCCGAGCGATTCGTCAAACGTGCGTGCCGGGTTATTCGCACGGGCTTGGGCCAACCCTCGGTTTTCAATACCGACGTCATCGTTCAGGAGATGCTGCAAGACGGCAAGACGCTGGCCGATGCGCGGTGCGGGGGCCCCAGCGGGTGTGTCACCGTGAGCGCTTTCGGTAAGGAAAGCTGCACGCTGACGGGTTACTGCAACTGGCCCAAGATTCTGGAGCTAACCTACCACAACGGCGTCGATCCGCGGACCGGCAGGCAAGTGGGCCCGCGGACGGGCGATCCGTGTGCGTTCGAGTCGTACGAGCAATTGTTCGAGGCGTTCGTGCGGCAGCTTCAGTACTTCGTCGATCTGAAGATCGCCGGCAACAACGTGATCGAACGCATTTTTGCCAACGGTATGCCCGCCCCCTACATGTCGCTTTTGATGGACGATTGCATCGCCCGGGCCACCGATTATCACGCCGGCGGGGCACGATACAATCCGACGTACATCCAGGGCGTCGGGCTGGGTACGCTGGCCGATTCGCTGGCCGCGGTCAAGCGACACGTGTTCGACCGGCGCGCCTACTCGATGCGCCAGGTGCTCGACGCTCTGGCGGCCGACTTTGCCGGCCACCAAGAGTTGGCCCTGGTGCTGGCCAATCGCACGCCCAAGTACGGCAACGACGACGAGTATGTCGATGCGATTGTGGCCGAGGTGTTCGCCGCTTATTACCGCGTGCTCAACGGCCGCCGCAACACCAAGGGGGGCAAGTACCGGGTCAATCTGCTGCCGACCACCGTTCATATCTATTTCGGTCAGGTCGTCGGCGCGACCCCCAACGGCCGCAAGGCGGGAGTGGCGCTCTCCGAGGGTATTTCTCCGTGCCAGGGCGCCGATGTGCATGGTCCCACGGCGGTGGTCCAATCGGCGGCCAAGATCGACCACGCGCGGACCGGGGGAACGCTGTTGAACATGAAATTTACCCCTCAGACACTCGACGGTCCGGGCCTCGACCGCCTTGGGGATCTGATTCGCTCCTACTTCAAGCTGGACGGGCACCACATTCAGTTCAACGTGATGGAGGCGGAAACGCTCCGCCGCGCCCAGGAGAATCCCGAGGAGTATCGCAACCTGATCGTCCGCGTGGCCGGCTACAGCGACTATTTCGCCGACGTCGGGCGCGAACTTCAGGACGAGATCATCTCGCGCACCGAACAAGAAGGATTCTGACCCGTCGCCCATGAATACGACCTCCCTTGACAATCTTCGTTCGCTTACAGACGGCGACCCGGGACAGTGGATTCCCTTCACGCTGGACGTCGGCTCGCAACCCGGCTTCAGCAAGCCCGTGCAGCGAACCTTTAAGCGGATCACCGGCGCCGACTCCGCGGCCGAGCACTTCGGCTCCGACGTGCGCTGTTTCTCGTTGCCGGTGCGATTCGGGGGCGACGACCCGAGTGCGTTGCACGAATCGGTGGAGCCGGAAACCACGTTCGATGAGTGGGGGGTCGGCCACGTGGCCGCCGACACCGAAGGCACGGTCGATCGCATGTTGCCGCCGCTGGCCCGGGCCACCTCGCCGCGCGACGTCGAGAAGCTGCCACCGCCGCTGGTCGATACGAGCGTCGACACGGCCCCCATCGATCGCTATCATGCGGCCGGCTATCCGGTCTTCGGCTATGGGGGGAGCGTCTATGAGTGGGCGTGGTGGCTGCGGGGCATGGAAGAGTTCATGGTCGATCTGGTCGACAACCCGCCGCTGGCCGAGGCGATCTTGCACAAAACGGCCGCCCACACGACACGCCTGTCGCTGGCTACCGCCGGGGCGGGGATCGATGTGCTGGCGATGTACGACGACGCGGGAAGCCAGCGGGGGATGCAGATCTCGCCGGCGTTGTGGCGCCGGTTCGTCAAACCGGTCTGGAAAGAAGTCATCACGACCGTCCGCCGTGCATTCCCCCGGGTAAAATTCTTCCTGCACAGTTGCGGCAAGATCGACGCGATCGTGCCCGACGTGATCGAATGCGGTTTCGACATCCTCCACCCGGTGCAGCCGGAGTGCATGGCGTTTGAGGAGGTCCACCGCGAGTTTGGCCGCGATATTCTGCTGGCGGCGACCGTTTCCTCGCAGAAGGTGTTTCCCTTCGGCTCGGCCGAAGAGGTGCGTCAAGCGGTCCGCCGCCTGGCCGCCATCGCCGGGTCCGATCGTCGCTGTCTGCTGATGCCCTCCAACGTAATCCAGCCGGAGACCCCGTGGTCGAACGTCGTGGCGTTTGCCGAAGAGGCGGCCGCGCTGCGGGGCGAGTAATCGCGGCGAACATGGAGATTCACCGATGAAGCGGGTTAAGCGCGTCGCGCTGGTCGCGGCCATGGTACTCTGCGGTTTGGGAATCGTCTCCAGCTTGGGAAGCATCGTCGGCAGTTGGCTCCTCAGAAAACCGCTGACGGAACGAATCCTCAACGTGTTGTCGCAAGCCGAGGACGCTACGGCCCGCATCTCCGCCGGAACCGCGGTCGTCGGCCGGGGGTTGGAGTATGCCGATCAGCGCGTGGCCGACATTCGGCGGGGCGTGGATGCATCGACGGGTAATTCCCCGCCGGAAGACGCGGATCTGGTTGCCGTTTCGGACACCTTGCAGCGGGAGATCCTCTCGGAAGTCGACAAGGCAAAGGTAACGGTGGATTCGATCCACCAAACACGGGCTGCGATCGCCAACACGTTGCAGGCGGTCAACGCCACGACGTTTGTCAGCTTCACGGGACAGGACCCGAAGTTCGCCCGACTGGAGCGCCTTTCCAACGATCTCCCGCGGCTGGCCGAGGCGATCGAGAGTTCGCTGGCCGACGCCCGAGAAAACCACCCCGATCAAGAGCGGGAGGCCGTTGCCTCGCTGATCGACAAACTCCCCGAAATCGATCAGCGGTTGAAAGAGACGCGAGAAGGGCTTGCCGAGTTTGAAGCCCACGTTGAACGAATCGACACGGACCTGACCGTTGCCAAAATCTGGATCCCCATCTGGTTGACCCTCGGAGCCGCCGGTCTGACGTGCCTGCTGCTATGGCTCGCACTGGCCCAGTTCAGTCTGATGATGCATTGCCGGTCGTTTCTTAGGCAGGCGGCATGCTCGTCCGGTTGACCGGAACGGCCGTGTCGGGCTTGCTCTCTTTCCTGGTGAAAGTAATCGGAAGATTCTCGCTTCCCTCGCGCAACTCATGCCCGTGGCCTTCCAGGCGGTTGCCTTTCATTCGTAAATCGAAAGCCACGTTGTCGTCATCGCCCTCACCGCCGACGGGCATGACGAATTTCAGACGGTCGCCGGAACGTTTGACTTGGACAAGGTCAAAACTCATCCCCTGGCCTACATCCTGCCCCGTCTCACTCAGAACCGTGAGTGTTCCCGCGAGTTTGCCTTCTTGCTCTTGGATGCGAAGTTCCACTAATGTGGATCTGCCCTTCTCGACGATGTTTCCTTGCCATGTTCCACTCAGTCCGGCGTCTTGAGCTTCCGTGCTACCCCGTTTGTCATCTTGAGTGTCCTTACGACTCTGTGCGTCATCTTGAGCGTTCTTTCCACAACCACACGGCAACACACTGGCCGTGACAATTAACATTCCCATTAGAGCCTTCATCATGTTCTCCTGGTGACCGCTGGTGACAAGAGCGTCTATTTTCGCCGCACGTCGCCAAAAGAACAAGTCCGTTGGCGACCACCGTCAGCTTTTCGCCCCTTCGGATTCCAAACACGGTCACGATCCGGCTATAATACGGCCATGAGCGTCTCCGTCGCCCCGCTGATGATCGCCAAGCTAACCTGGAGGACCACCCGATGATGTCACGTGCTGATCTTGTTCGGCCTGCCAAGCAACTTGCCCTGAGCTTCCTGGCCGTGTTGTTGCTGGCGACAACGGCCCAGGCGAAGGAGCTCCCCACGGCGGCGCCCGAGGACGTGGGGCTGTCGACCGAGAAGCTCCAGCACGTCGACGAAGCGATGAAGGCGCTGGTCGACAACAGCGCGGTCGCCGGCGCGGTGGTGGTGGTCGCGCGGCATGGCAAGGTGGTCTACTCCAAGCCGTTTGGGATGATGGACGTCGAGGCCGGCAAGGCAATGAAACCGGATACCATCTTTCGTATCTATTCCATGAGCAAGCCGATCACCACCGTCGCGGCGATGATCCTCCTGGACGAGGGCAAGTTCCAACTGGACGATCCGGTCGCGAAATACCTGCCGGATTTCAAGGACCTCAAGGTCCTGGGCCCCGACGACAAGCTCCTCCAGCCCAAGCGGCCGATGTCGATCCGCGACCTGATGCGCCACACGTCGGGGCTGACCTACGGGATCTTCGGCGATACGCCGGTCGATCGGATGGTTCGCCAGGCCAAGGTGATGGACCGGGACGCGGATCTGGCGGACATGGTCCAGAAGCTGGGCCAGATTCCACTGTTATACCAACCCGGCACGAAGTGGCACTACAGCTTGTCGACGGACGTGCTCGGGCGGCTGGTTGAAGTCGTTTCCGAGAAGCCACTGGACGAGTTCTTCCGAGAACGGATCTTCGCGCCGCTAGACATGAAAGACACCGGGTTTCATGTACCCCAGGAGAAGCTCGCTCGGTTTGCCGCCAACTATGGCCCCGACGGCAAGGGCGGCCTGAAGGTGATCGACGCCCCGGATACGAGCCCGTATCGCCGCCAGCCGAAAAGGCTCTCCGGCGGAGGGGGCCTGGTCTCGACCGCCCGAGACTACACCCGGTTCTGTCAAATGCTGCTGGGCGGCGGTGAGTTCGACGGGCGACGTCTGTTGCGTAAAGAAACGGTCGGAATGATGGTCCGAAACCAGCTTTCCGCCGAGGCCATGCCGGTCGCTTTTGGCGCGGCGAAGCGACAGGGCGTCGGTTTTGGGCTGGGTTTTTCGGTGGTCGTGCGGAAGAGTCCGTGGGATCCGGCGGCCGTGGTGGGTGAATACGGATGGGGCGGCGCGGCCAGTACCCATTTCTGGATCTCACCGAAACACGACATGTTCGTGGTGGCGTTGCAGCAGTACATGCCCTTTAATTCCACCATCGAAAACAAGGTGAAACCACTGGTGTATGAAGCGGCTGTCGAGTCGCAGTAGCGACCCGACGGGCCGACCAACCAACCATTGGCTGGATCGGACGGTGAGGAGGTCGCCGGAGACTACGCCTTCTTTCGCCGCCGCCAGAGGGCACCGGCCAGACCGACCAGGCCCATGCTCAACAGGCCGACCAGCGCCGACGGAGCGGGAATGTATGTGGTCGTGCCGTCCGCATCGTGCGAGAAGGGGGCGAAGACGATCTTGGCCTTGTTTTTCCCCTCCACGTGGTTGTAGAGATCGAAGTGCAACTCCACTCCGTGCAGGTTCTCGTCCAAAGGCGTCAGATTTCCGTTTTCATCCCGTTCCGCCCGCGAAACCTGGACTTCATAAACGCTGATCTGGCCCATCTTGCCGGTCGGCACGGGAATCTCCAAATCGCCGTTGAAGTCGGCGATGTAAGAATCGACTTGATCAAAGTCGCCCAACAAGAACTCCTGCCAGACGACCCCGGGACCGTATTCGCCGTGGGCAGGCAGTGGCCTGCCATCGCCCAAGACAGGAACGGTTCCTTCTAGTCCAAAGCCGAAGAAGCCGGGTACGTCCGCATCAGGGGCAACTCCCAACTCGCCCCAGTCGCCGGTAGTCATGTTGCTCACCGGCGGCTCGGCAGGGTCCGTAAATCCCCCGTAGTTCCCGGTCGTCGAACCCGCAAGCGAAAAGAAGAGGTCACTGTCGGGAGTAAGACCGTTGTCGGAAGTGGGAGTCTCGTCGCCCGCGTCATACCCAGTTCGTTCCAACTGGCTGTAAGCAATCGCCAGTTTCACGTCGTGGATTGTGTTGCCCAGGACCGCGCCCGTATTGCCGATGGCCCACAGCCGGAGCGCGTCCCCACCGTCCGAGGCCACGGTCTTGGTCCAACTCTCGGTGACCGCGTCGTACGTCGCGCCTTCGATGTAAAGTTGCAGGACCGTTTCACCGGGCGATCGGTCGGCGGCAACCAGGAGAAGGGCGGAGGCCAGAAGTGTTGTCAGGCAATGGCGAGTCGTCATGGGTGCAATCTCTCGTCGGCAGTCCGGCGCAGGCGAATTCGCTGATGGTATCACTAGTGCGAATACACAAACATCAATCGTACCGCACTTGCGGCTCAGTCGGCAGCTTTCTCCTTCAGGGGGAACAACGCCCCCGCATTCAACCTAAATTATCAATTCCACAGGATCCCATGTCAATAGCCCACTTGTGGGAATAGGGGTGAGCAACGCGAGCTGAGTTGCGGCTCAGCGCAAAGAAGTATGCGGTTTCGCGCAAAAAGCCCCACCTTTTTGCCCTAGCCCCCTCCTTTGGCGAAATAATCGACGATTCCCCCTCCCCGGACACTCCAGGGACGGCGAGCCGTCCAGGCAGAGCTTTGCAGTCGACACGGCGGGACGCGGAACCCGCCGGAAACTTCAAAGGCTCACTTTCATGGACGCTTTGCGGGCTACGCGACATAGTGGTAACACACTCACCACCGTATTTTTTGCCCGGCCCGATCCCGCGCCGCCTTCATGTCGCGCCGCGGCGAACGCACACGACGCGACGAGGCGCGTGATGAGTCGCTGCCGCTGGTCGGAGGATCTCGCCTGCGGTGACGGTCCGCCCGGGGAGCAAACCGCCAAGCCGCCGGCCGCGTGGATGCATCGGCCCCAACACCTCCGGCCACCGCTTCGGCCCCCGACCTTTTCCGCCGCTCGCTGCTGTTTTTTCCACTCCCGCGTGTCAAAAAAAAGCTAGGGTTTAGATAGGCCTTGAAGGGGGGCGCCAATCTTCCCGGCGGGCCGACTACCACTATCGGCAACTCCTCGACCCGACACAGGTGGCGCTCTTCCGATGTCTTCGCTCTCGCCGCATCGCGATTCCCGTTCAGATGGTGGATGGCGTGCGGATCCAAGGCGGGGTGGCGAGCGATGTTTTTCGCCACCGGGCCGATTTGCGATGGACACCCCCGCCAGCGCGCCGATAAGATATCTGCCTGTGCTTGCCTTGCTTCCCACCGCGTCTGCCGACGCCCACGGGGCGGCTCGCCCCGCACTTCTACTAGTCCTTTTTTGTTCTCGCGTTTTTTCTCTTCTTCAGTACCATTCGGAAAGTGAGTGCCATGTCCCGCTCCGCTCGCCGCGACCGGTACGGCCGTGGGAAGACGACCCCGCGCCGTGTGGAATTCCTTGAACCTCGCCTTGTCCTCTCCTGGACGGCCGTCAGCGCGGACCCTGTTCCGCAGTTCGATCCCGTACCGGAATTTGACGCCGGTACGAACCATTTACTGGCCGCCGACGTCGCCGCCGAGGCAGCGGCCGGATCGCTGGCCCTTGCCCCGCTTACGGCGATACCGGCGCTCAATAGTCTGCCCGGTGCGGCGGTTTCACTCTACCTCGATTTCGACGGCCACCTCGAGTCGCAGTGGGGTTCTTTCAGCAACGTGACCACGCCCGTCTACGATCAGGACGGCGACACCACGACCTTCAGCGACGGCGAACTGGCTTCCATCCAGCGCATCTGGGAACACGTTGCCGAGGACTACATTCCTTTTGACGTCAACGTGACGACCGTCGACCCGGGCGACTTCGGCAACGGCGAGGCGCTGCGCGTGTCGATCGGCGGCAACGGCAGTTGGACCGGCGGAACCTACGGTGGCGTGGCTTACGTCGACAGCTTCACCAACTCGATCGCCAATACGGTCTACGTCTTCAGCGATAACTTGGGCAACGGCAACGCGAAGTACACGGCGCAGGCCTCTTCCCACGAAGCCGGTCACGGCTTCGGACTCCGGCATCAGAGCAGCTACGACGCCGACGGGAACAAAATCGCCGACTATTACCAGGGTCCCGGCGACGGCCGCGCCCCGATCATGGGAAACAGCTATTACGCCACCCGCGGCCTCTGGTGGTACGGAACGTCGACCTCGGCGGGCACGTATCAAGACGACATGGCCGTGCTGGCCCGATCGACCAACGGGTTCGGCTACCGGGCCGACGACCACGGCGACTCGCCGGTCGGCGCCACGCCGCTTGACGTGGCCGGCAGCCAGGTGCATTCCACCGGCATCATCACCACGACCGCCGATGCCGATTACTTCTCCTTTCAGACCGACACCGGGCAGATCACCGTTTCGGTCGACGTACCCGCGGCCGTGAACAACCTTGATGCAAGCCTCGCTCTGTACGACGCGGCCGGCAACCTGATCGCCTCGGCCGCGCCCTCGTCGAGCTTCGGGGCGTCGATCACCACCAGCGTCTCCACCGGATGGTATCACGTGGCGGTCACCAGCAACGGCGGTTACGGCGACGTGGGGCAATACACCGTCTCGGGCACCATCGTGCCGCCGGCCGACGTCGACCCGGTGGCCGCGCCGGGCGGTCTGTCGGCCAACGCCACTTCCCCGACCGAAGTCGCGCTGGACTGGACCGACAACGCCGACAACGAGACGTTCTTCAGCGTCGTGCGGAGCATCGACGGGCAGAATTGGACGGAGATCGCCGTGTTGGAGGCCGATGCGACGGCCTACGTCGACACGGCCGTATCGCCCGACACGACGTATTATTATCGCGTACAGGCGGGCAGCGAGCAGACCGTCTCCGGCTACTCCAACGAGGCGACGGCCACGACGCCGGCCGACCCTTCATTGCAGCCGCAAGCCCCGACCGACCTGGTGGCGACCGCCGTTTCGGCCGGCGAAGTGCAACTTTCCTGGACCGACAACGCCGACAACGAGACGCTTTACAGCGTGTCTCGCAGCACGGACGGGCAGAACTGGACCCAGATCGTCACGCTTGGGGTCGATGCGACCGGCTATGCCGACAAGGCCGTTTCGCCAGAGACCACGTATCACTATCGCGTACAAGCGGGCAACGCGGCGGCCACTTCCGACTATTCCAACGAAGCCGTGGCGACCACTCCCGCGGTGGTCGTTTCCCCATTGCCCGATGCGCCGACCAATCTCACCGCCACGGCGACCTCGGCCACGCAAATCGATCTGGCCTGGATCGACCAGTCGGACAACGAAGACGGCTTCGTCATCGAGCGATCGGTCGACAGCCCCAAGAACTGGGTCACCATCGCAACGACGGGTCCGGGCGTCACCACGTATTCCGATACGGACATCAGCGCCGCAACCTCTTATCGCTATCGGGTCCACGCGTTCAATATCGAGGGGGTCTCGGCCGACAGCAACGTGGTTAAGCTGAGAACTTCGCGCCTTCTGAAGGCCGCCAAGTCGGTCGTCCCGTCGAAGGGCCCGCTGGCCTCCGTCTCGATGGAAGTGCCGGCGGCGATCGGCGGCGTGTCCGACGCGGATTGGACGTCACCGGTGGAATTGGCTCCGGCGGCCTCCCCAGGCTCCGCCGCGCGGGAGACGCTATTTGCCCAGGCCGCAGTGTCGCCATCGTCTCAGAATCGCCCGGCGACCCCAGATGCAACGGCCGACGTGCATGCCGATCCATTCAACGCCGCGATCAACAGCGCCGCTCGGCAGCGCGTGGCCGCCAAGTCGGGCGGCCATTTCAGCCGCCCGTTCGATGCGGCCCTTGCCGACGACGCCTGGCTGGAATCGCTGGGATTGGTTTTGTAAGGATCGGTCAAGAGATTACTGTCGCATGAAACCAGTGGGTGCCTGGTGGTCG
>CAYUIQ010000250.1:0-12492 GCA_964444795.1 uncultured Planctomycetaceae bacterium | reverse complement strand
GATCGTTGCATCCTGGGGGCTCCCTGCTCGTTCCTCGCATCTCGACCCCAGGCACCCATCGTGCACGCTGTTACTGAGTATTAGTCCCTAGCCCCTAATCGCCAGCCGCCCCGCCACGCGCACCGCTTCCACAAGACTACTCGTCTTCGCACACCCCTTCCAAGCGATATCTCCCGCCGTGCCGTGCGCAACGCTGGTGCGAATGATGGGTAAACCCAGTGTAACGTTCACCGCCCGATGCATGCCCAGCAGTTTCAAAGCGATGTGTCCTTGATCGTGATACATGGCCACCACGGCGTCGAAGCGGCCGTCGCGCGCGGCGACCATTGCGGTGTCGGATGGCAGGGGACCTTCCAGCAGCAGTCCCTCATGGGCGCCTCGCTGGACGGCCGGGGCGATGATCGTCTGTTCTTCGGTTCCAAAAAGCCCGCCCTCGCCGCCGTGCGGATTGAGTGCCAAGGCAACGATCCGCGGGCGCGAGCCGGTCAGGCCGGTCATGAATCGGTCGGCCAGCCGCGCTTTGGCCAGGATGTGGTCTTCGGTGATCAACTCGAAGACGTTTCGCATGGCCGTGTGCAGCGTGACGTGGACGACGGCCAATCCGCCGGCGGGTCCAACGCCCGGCTCGGGACCGAGGTAGAGCATCATGGCGAAGTCGTCGGTTGCGCACAGCTCGGCCAGCAGTTCGGTATGGCCCGGATAGGGATGGCCGGCCAGGTGCAGCGACTCTTTGTGTAGCGGCGCCGTGGTGATGGCGTCGATCGTTCCGTCGAGCGCCAGGCGGGCGGCGGCGACAACCGCCTCGTACGCCGCCTGTCCGGCACGCCCGTCGAGTGTGCCGGGGACAATGTCGATCGAATCGTCGGATCCTCGCGACAAGCAGGGAATACACCCGGGCGTCGGTTCGGCCTGGTCGGGCGACTCGATCACCCGCACCTCGGCCGACGTGCGGCGCAACGTAACGGCGCGGCGGAGCACCTCGGGCCGGCCGATCACCAGCGGCCGGCAGTGCCGGTGCAACGCCGGATCGGCCCATGCGCCGGCGATGATCTCCGGCCCGACGCCGGTCGGGTCTCCCATGGTTACTGCAATCACCGGACGTCGGTCGGGCATGGCTGGGTTACTCTGTCTTAACTCGAAAACGGCAAACAGATACTTGCTTGACGGGCTGGTATCTCCCCGTATTCTATCGGACCGATCGGTCGGCGCCACGGGGGTCTTGTCTGGGGACGCGGAATCGCGTATTGTTGGGACCGGATAACCTCGTCATGGGAGGAAACGCCAGTGCGTGCGTGTGTACAACGTGTGAGTCGTGCCCGGGTCACGGTGGCGGGCGAAGAATGTGGGCGGATCGATGCCGGGCTGATGGTCTTGCTGGGCGTGGGCGCCGAGGATACCGAGCGGGACGCGCGATGGCTGGCCGATAAGATCGCCGGGCTGCGGATCTTCGAGGACGACCAGGGCAAGATGAACCTGGGGGTCGAGGAGATCGGCGGGGGGATGCTGGTGGTTAGCCAGTTTACCCTATTGGGCGATTGCCGCAAGGGCCGGCGTCCGAGTTTCGTCGCCGCCGCGCCGCCCGAGTTGGCCGAACGGTTGTACGAAGTGTTCGTCGCCACAGTGGCCGCACGCGGGGTACCCGTGGCCACCGGGCGGTTTCGCCAGCACATGGAGGTCGAGCTGGTCAACGACGGACCGGTGACGTTGCTGGTGGAGAGCCGATAGGTTGTTCGGAATCTCTTCGCTCACCATATACCCCAAGCCCAGCATCAGCCCGTAGGCCACCACGTTGCCCAGGACGCCGTGGCCGAACATCTTCATGGCGGTGCCGAAAGATTTTTTGACGCGGAAGAAACCGCGATGCCACTCGATGGCCGCCAACTCGTCGAGCACGAGGTGCGAGAAGTAGCCCAGAGTCACGGCGATGGCCAGGAAAGCACGCATGGCCAAACTTGCATCGGAGGCGATCAGGAAAACCACCTCGCCGACGATGATCGCGGCGGGCAGGCTGTGGAACATGCCGCGATGCGTGGTGATGCGGTCGAGTACATGCGCCACGCCGAACCGGGCCAAGAGATAAGCCGCGACAACCGCCAGGCCGATCGAGGCCAGCGGCAATTGCAGAGCCGCCAGATGATTGACCAGCAGCACGGGCACCACCGCGGCGACCAGCGACAGCAGCCCGCGACGGGGGATACCCGATCCGATGTCCAGATCGGGTAGCGCACCGGCCAGTCCACACATCGCGCCGGCCAGCGCACAGGTAGCCGGCGGCACGTTATGAACCATGTGTGCCGCTCCGGCGTAGCCGGCCCCCAGGGCCGTGCTGATACAGAGATGGGTCTTGAATCCAGCCATCAGAGGCGTCTTTTATCCGAACCCGTTGCCCAGGCCAAGGTCAAAATTGGGGCGGTCCGGCGCTGCCGAAAGGTCGCAAAGCACCCATTTTTACGAGAAAGGGCTTCGCCGAGGCCCATCTTCCGGGTATACTCGCGCGAAATGGCCCAATGGAAGGTAAGATATGGATAGTTGGTATGGTGGAAATGACCAATGACCGAATGAAGATTGGCGGCCGAGAACTTCCCCTACAATCCCCTGCCCTGTGATATGGATAACTTTCCGATCCAACTTTACGACGTGTTTCTGCTGGTCTTGCTCGTGCTGACGACCGTCTTCGGCGCGTACAAGGGCATGGCCTGGCAGTTGGCGTCGTTGGGCTCGCTGGTGGTCAGCTACTTCGTCGCGCTCAACTACAGCAAGCCGCTGGCACCGCACATCAGTGCCCAGGAGCCGTGGAACCGCTTCCTGGCCATGCTGATCCTCTACATCGGCTCGTCGTTGGTGATCTGGCTGCTGTTTCGTTTCGTGGGCGGGCTGATCGAGCGGGTGCGCCTGCGCGAATTCGATCGGCAGGTAGGGGCGCTGTTCGGGCTGGCGACCGGTGCGCTGCTGGCTCTGCTGATCACGTTCTTTGCCGTGACCCTTTCGGAAAGCGCCCGGCAGGCCGTGCTGCGTTCGTATTCCGGCCAACTGATCGCCCGGGTCATCCGGGAAGCGTCGCCGGTGATCCCCAAGGAGGTCGAAGAAGTGGTCGGCCCGTACCTGGAGCAGCTCGACGAGAAGCTCAACCCGGACGACGAAGAAGCTGCGACCGGTTCGCTTCTGCCCCGACAGCGCTGGCGACTGGGGCAGTCGGGATAACTGGCAGGAACGTTACCAGCGAACCTTGCGCCCGTCGCGTGGATCCTCCTGGCGGGCATCCAAAGTCGGCCGATTTCGGCTACCTCGAATCACGGTCACGGCGGAGCGCGATTTCAGCCAAACCGGGGCAGGGGCCCCTGCTGAAAACGGCATCGCGAAACGTCGCCGCGACGGGCACCGGGAAGCCGCATGGCGACGCGTGGATCCCTCCTCATCACTGGCCGCCGAACGCGGCGTTGAACTCAAGCTTGCCGGACTGCGAGACGCCGCGAGGGCACGCACCGTACAGGCTCATCGCGGCAACGTCCGATGGCCCGCGAATCGGCGGCCTGGCAGATCACAGAACCTCGTTTCCCCCGCATTCCAGAGCGATCCTACCGAACATAAGAAACATTATCGGACGTTGCGGGGAGGCCGCAAATGGCGTGTTGATCGCAGTATGGAGGAGTGTCTGACGCTAAATGGCGTGTTGATCGCAGCATGAAGGAGTGTCTGACGCTTGGCTTCCGGTCGCGGGCGACCCGGGCGAACACGATCGACGCCGCGGCCCGTCATCGGCATCTACTCAGGCGACTCGGCCGCACCTTGCGAAGTCGCCGGATCGCCGGGCTCTTGGGGCCGTTCCTCGGCCGGCGGCGCGCCTGGGCCGTGATCGACGGCGAGACCTTCGACGGACTTTTTCAACTCCCGTACCCCTTCGCTGGTGACGGCCGTGCCGTCGACCGTGAGGCGTCTGAGGTTGTCCATCGTTGCCAGATGCTGAATTCCGGCGTCGGTGATCTTGTTGCCGCGCAACAGCAGCCAATGCACCTCGTCGAAGTCGGCCAGATGTTTCAGACCTTCGTCGTCGACGCTGGTCCGCGAGAGGTCGAGCACCTTCAGCGGAATCTTCTTCAAATGGACCATTCCCTCATTGGTCACGCCAGTGCATCCGACCAGATGCAGCGCTTCGACGGCCTTGATCTCGGCCACGCGGGCCAACCCGTCGTTGTCGGTGGGAGTGTTCGAGAGGACCATGGAGGCCAACTCCGACAAGCCCGCCAACTGACCGAGTTGTTCGCCGGTAACCTGGGTGTTGCCGAGATCGATATGCACCAGTTGGGACAGCGCGGCCAGATCGCCGACGAATTGGTCGGACAGCTTGTTGTCCCGGCCGCGAACGTTGACGCTGGTGACATGGCCGGGAATCCTGTTGCCGTCTTCGTCTTCGATACTCATCTGGGCGGCGATCAGGCAGCCGGCCTCTTCCAGTCGTGCCCGGGCTGCCTGTTCCTCTTCGGAGGCACCGGTTGGAGCGGCGTCAGCGACGGGATCGGCGCCGAAATCGAACCAGGGGATTCCCAGGTCGCTCGGGTCGACCCAACCGAATCGCGACCCGAAGATGAGGAAACACAGGGCCAGGAGCACCAACAGCAGGCAGATTCCAAATGCCTGGCGGATGGGCGAAGTCGTATTGGGGTTTTGGGCGGACATCGGATCTCACTTTCTAAAGCGGGGTGCGGGTTCTTGGCGATCCGACGGCGCGCTTCGCTGCTACGGCGAAACGATCCCGGCCGAACGCTTCGACGAGCGGGTTTTGGCGTTGTGTTTGGGTGATTCGCTCTCACCCGGGTCGTCCTCGCTGGAGTCGCCCTCGCTGGGTGCGGCGCGTTCGAGAAACACGCCCATGCGGCGAAACTTTTGATAGCGCTGTTCGAGGAGTTCGTCGACGCCGCGGCGGCTGAGGTTGCGAAGGTTGCTCACCAGGAACCGTTTCAGGCGGCTGGCCATGTGGATCGGATCGCGGTGGGCGCCGCCGAGCGGTTCGGGAACAATCTCGTCGACGATCTTCAAGTCGAACAGATCCTTGGAGGTCATTCGCAGCGCTTCGGCGGCTTGCTCCTTGTAGGTGTCGCTTTTCCAGAGGATGCCGGCGCAGCCCTCGGGACTGATGACCGAATAGTAAGCGTGTTCGAGCATGGCGATACGATCGCCGACGCCGATTCCCAACGCGCCGCCGGACCCCCCTTCCCCGATCACCACGCAGATAATGGGCGTGGGCAGTCGCGACATCTCGAACATCGCGTCGGCAATGACTTGGGCTTGTCCCCGTTCCTCGGCCCCGATGCCCGGATACGCGCCCGGCGTGTCGATCAGACAGATCACCGGCATCTGGAACTTGGCGGCCAATTTCATCTTCGCGATCGACTTGCGATATCCCTCGGGGTGGGCACAACCGAAATAGCAGAGGGGGCGTTCTTTGTGCGTCTTGCCCTTCTGATGCCCGACCACCATTACCTGGAAGTTGCCCAGCCGGGCCATCCCCGTGCGCATCGCCCGGTCGTCGCCGAAACACTTGTCGCCGTGAAGTTCGACGAACTCATCGAAGACTAACTCCAGGTAGTCGGTGGTTTGGGGACGGTCGGGGTGACGTGCCACCAGGACCCTTTCCCAGGGCTTCAAGCGGCTGTAAATCCGCTTCAGTAGCACCACCCGCTCGCGGCGGAGCCGGCGTGTCTCCTCGCGGATTTCCGGATTGCTATCGGCCAGCCCAGCAAGCCGCTCCAGCCGGGCTTCCAACTCGTAGATCGGTCTCTCGAAGGGGAGTCGTTGTCCTGAATTTGCCATGCTTGTATGCCTTAGCTCGACCTGTCCTCACGGGCTCGCTTGCCGCGGCGGCTTCGGCGCCCGCTTGAAGACCGGACGAAGCCGAAACTCGTCGACGAACGCTTCCATCGACTTGGGGCGATCGGCCGGTTTCTTCGCCATGCTGCGGCGAATAAGTTGTGAGAACTCGGGAGTGATGTTCTTGTCGACGCTTTCCAGCGCCGGCGGCGGTGCGCGGAGGTGTTTGTTGAGCAATTCGTTGGAACTGATCCCCGTGAAGGGTGGTGTGCCCGTCATCAACTCGAAGATCGTACAGCCAAACCCGTACACGTCGGTCCGCTCGTCGACCGCCCCCCCACGAATCTGTTCCGGGGCCATGTAACTGGGGGTTCCCTGAAGCTTGCTCTTTCTGGCCAGAAACCTGGCAATCCCCCGCTGCGGCCGCCGGGCCAGGGCAAAATCGATCAGCTTCACCTGGCCGTCATCGCGGATGAGGAAATTGTGAGGCTTCACGTCGCAATGAATCCAGCCGATGTGGTTCAAATGGGATAGCCCCTCGGCCGCTTCAAGGACGATCTTCGGCAGCAGGTGGGCAATCGCTTCGTTCCCCTGGCGGATGCGGTGTTTCATGTTTGGGGCACCGTACCACTCCATCGCCAGGTAGGGGATGCCTTTGTCGGTACCCATCTCCTTCACGTCGATCAGCCTCTTGTGGCGGGCCGCCTGCCCCACCGCATACTCGCGCCGCAAATACCCAAGCTGTTCCCGATCCTTGCTGAACTCCTTCTTCACCACCTTCAAGCCGAACTTCTGCCCTTCCCCGTCGTTGAACGTCAGCCAGATCTGGCTGGCGGCCCCGGTATGCACGACGTTCAACAACCGGTACGAACCGATATAACCGAGATCTGAGCTTGACACGGCAAACGAATCCCTAGCCCGAACCGACTCCCGCGCCGACGCGCCACGCGCCCGCCGACATCCTATCGCCTCCAGTGTACCCTGATTGGGCTTGTTCCACAATTGAATGCTGGTTCGCTTTGCCTAACCACGCAGTATTTTCATTTTACGCATACCCCGCATATTAACAGACAGTGTTACCCCAAAAGACTTGTGTATACCCCTCTAATTGCGGTAGTCATTCGGTGGTGATCGAATTGCTCGGCAAACCGCCGCCGCCCTTCGGTCCCCAAGCGACTACGCAGCGACCGATCCCCCACGAGGCGATCTACCGCGGCGGCCAGATCACCCACGCTTTTGGGTGGAACGAGCAGGCCGGTTTCCTCCGGCACCACGACCTCGGGCGCCCCGTCGATGGCGTAGCTGACCACCGGCTTGCCACCCAGGAGCATTTGAACCGCCGCGCGCGGAAGCCCCTCGCGAAGACTAACATGGACGCCTACGTCGATCGCGGCGATCAACTCCGGGATCCGTTCGGCCGGCACAAGCCCCGTGAGGTGGAAGTGCTCCCGCAACCCCTCTCGGGCGATCTGCCGGCGTATCCGATCGGTCAACAGGCCGTCCCCGATTAGCAGAAACCGTACGTTCGGATGCCGATCGACAACCTTGCGAGCGGCGCGGACCAGAAACTCGTGCCCTTTGAGATGGAACAGTCGGGCGATCTTGCCCACCACGACGTGATCTTCGGTGTAGCCCAAGCTCGCACGGACCTCGGCACGGTGGACATCGGCAGCCAGCAACGGTTCGACCTCCATGCCGCTGTAAATGGTCGTGAATCGATCGCGCGGTGCGACTCCCCCGTCGACCATCAAGTCGGTCATTGCGTCGGCCACGCTGATCAGGGCATGGCATCGCCGAGCGGCCCATCGTTCGCACCCCCGAAACAGCGCCCGAGCCCCCCTGCCCTGATACGGATGAAACGGCGCGCCGTGGACCGTATGCACTACGGCGGGTACGCCCAGCGACCATGCGGCGGCACGGCCGAGCACACCCGCCTTGGCGCTATGCGTATGGACCACGTCGGGCCGAAAGTCGCGCAGGGTCCGCTTGATTTGTCGATACGCGGCCAGGTCGTGCCACGGGTGGATCGCTCGCCGCATGGGCTCCACCACCTCCAGGGGTACCCCCCCTGCCCTTGCCCGCTGGATCAAACTCCCCTCGGGGCCCAGTGCCGGACCGGTGACCAGCAGCACCTGATCGCCGTGCTCCTTGAGCAAGTCCTCGCAGGTCAGCAGCGTATTCTCTTGGGCTCCGCCGAGAATCAGCCGGGTGATGACGTGAGCGATGCGCATGACGGTTACTGCTTATAGCGGACACGTACCAATGTCAACCCTTGCGGCGGCGCGGTCGGTCCGGCGGCCGAGCGGTCGCTCGCCTCGATCACTTCGGCGACCCACGATTCGGGTCGAGCCCCCCTGCCCACCTCGACCAGTGTACCGACGATGGCGCGAACCATGTTGTAGAGAAAGCCGTCGGCCTCGATTTCAATCATCAGCCACGGTCCGCCCGCCTCCTCGCCACGGGTGACGAGAAGATCCGACACGGTTCGCACGGTCGTTGCCCGCGGCGCGCCGCTGCTTTGAAAGCTGGCGAAATCGTGTCGGCCGCGCAGGCACCCGGCCGCCCGGGCCATGGCGTCGACGTCGAGTGTGCTGGGGTAATGCCAGCAGTATCTTCGCCGAAAGACGTCGCGGCACCGACCGTTGTGGATCGTGTACCGATACCGCTTGTCCACGGCGTCGCGAATCGGGTGAAACCCCTCGGGCGCGTCGGCGGCTTCCACCACGGCCACGTCGCTGGGGAGCCGGGCGTTGATCGCCCGGACCCAAACCTCCGGCAGCAGTTGCGTGTCGGCCCGAAAGCCCACGACCTGTCCCTGGGCATGGACCCCGGCGTCGGTGCGACCGCTGGCCGTGGCTCGAATGGTCTGGCCGGTGATCTCGGCCAGCGCCTTTTCCACCACCTCCTGCACGGTCACCCGCCCCGGCTGAACCTGCCAGCCGGCGTAATCGGTGCCGTCGTAGGCCAGGGTAAGCTTGATGGTTTGCATTGCACGCGAATCAACTCGCACGGTTACCAGTCAATACCCTAATCGCTAATCCCCAATCCCCAATCCCCAATCCCCAATCCCCAATCCCTAATCCCTAGCTGCCAACAACTCCGCAATCTGCACCGCATTCGTCGCGGCCCCTTTACGCAGGTTATCGCTAACGCACCAGAAGGCCAAGCCGTTGGGGCAGGACAGATCCTCGCGAATACGGCCGACGAACACCTCGTCGCGGCGATCGCAGTTTACCGGCATGGGATACACCTTCTCGCCCAGGTCGTCGGCAACGACAATTCCCGGCGTGGCGGCGAAAAGCTCTCGGGCTTCCCCGACCGTGATCTTCTTCTCCGTCTCCACCAGGATACTCTCGCTGTGGCAATTGCTGACCGGCACGCGGACGCACGTCGGGCAGACGAGGATCGAATCGTCGGCGAAGATCTTTTGCGTCTCCCAGACCATCTTCATCTCTTCCGACGTGTAGCCTTGGTGCTTTTCGGATCCGATCTGGGGAATCACGTTTGCGGCGATCGGAAAAGGAAAACACTCATGGTCGTATTCGGTTCCATCGAGCCAGGCCCGGGCGCCGCCTTCCAGGTCGCGGCTGCCGGCCAAGCCCGCGCCGCTGGTCGCCTGATAAGTGCTGACGACCACCCGGCGGATGCGGCCGGCATCGTGCAGCGGCTTCATTGCCAGCACCATCTGGGTTGTCGAGCAATTCGGACTGGCAATAATGCCCTGGTGCTCGGCCAACGCCTCGGGGTTGACCTCGGGGATCACCAGCGGGACCTTCGGGTCCATCCGCCAGTAGCCGCTCTCGTCGACCACGACGCAACCCCGGTTGACCGCCTCGGGGATAAAATCGCGGGCCACGTCGTCCGGTGTGCTGGCGATGGCCAGTTGCACCCCGTCGAACGCCTCGGGGCAGAGTTCCTCCACGGTAACCTCGCGACCGGCAAACTCGATCGGCTTGCCCGCCGAACGTTTCGAGGCCAGGAACTTGATCGTAGCGGCGGGAAAGTCCCGCTCGGCCAGCAATTCACGGATGATCGTTCCCACGGCACCGGTGGCGCCGACGACGGCAATCACGTCGAACACGGGTTGTCTCCTGGCAGCAAAAGGGGGCTCGTAACATGGGCTGGGTGTCCGCACACGGGCGTGTCCGCACACCTGCGCAAACTCGTATTATGGCAGCTAGGCCGCTCGGCCTCAACCGGTCGCGCCCCCCTGCCCTGCCCCGGCGGGTGGTGATTTTTTCTCGGTCAGCCGGCCGAAGGCGCAAAAAAACTCGCGCCGCGGGGGGCGACGCGAGCGATGCGTTTCGAGAAACACGACACCATCGTGGACGGCGCCGGCGACGATCAGTCCATAATGGCGACCTGTTCCAGCGCCGGAGTTTGGAATCCGAAGGCCACGCCCTCGATGGCGCCGGCACGAAGCACGATTGTCTGAGTTTCAGAAATCAACTCGCCCTCGCGCTCGATTTCCGCCCGGACCTCATACTTATAGACGTAGCCCGGAACCAGGCCGAAGGAGACATACTCTCGCCGGCTGCCGATGCTCTTGGTTTCGTATCCGTTGACCGTCACCTTGGCGCCGTAGGGGACGTAAATCGTCAGCAGGCCGCTATCGGCACGGGTCGGGTCGACGCGGGTGGTCGGCTCGGGCATGGGGGGAAGCGGAGGATTTGAATCGGACGGCGGGGCAACGGTCGGTTCGGCCGGTGCCGGTGCGGGCTCCGTTTCCAGCACGGAATCTGCTGGTGCGGCCCCCTCGGGAACGGTTGTCATCGGGGGATAGGACACGGTATACGCGGTGGTCGTCGGGTAACTCGCTTGCCATCCGAAGCCCCAGGGACGGGCACAGGAGCCCCGCAAACCGCACGGCCCGAACAGAAGCCGGCGAACCGGTCCCGGGTTCCAGAGCCGATAACCCAAGCGGGGACAACACGTTGTCGTGCACGGGGAGGTGTAGCACGTGGTGCAACTCGTCCAGGCCACGGGCCGGCAAGATGTCCAACACTGCGCCTCGGCTTGTGATGCCGTCACCGCCAAGGTGGCCGCGACCACAACCGCTCCAACCATCAAATACTTCCAGTTCGGACCAAACATGGGAACTTGCTCCTTGCAAATCACGTTGACGAAACACCCACGGTACACCCCGCTAGCATACCAACCTTAGCTCATAAATCAAGTAGTTTAGGCAAACTTGGCCAAATAAAATGACCGCTCAGGGGCGAACTTCCGGAAGCGGCACATGAAGCCCCTCGATCGGGGTACGTCGGCCACCGTTCTTGCCTCTGATTGCGTTGCCATAGAGGCTCATACGCAGGCCACGAGATTTTGTTTGGCCAAAAGATTATGGCAGTTCCGATGGGATACGCACGCCAAACCCCCCATGCGAACTGATCTCGTCCTATGGCCGTCTTCTCCTCTATAATCCCCCCATTAGGCTTCCCTCGGTTCGGACCGGCTGCCACGACGGGCGATGTGTGTGGCGGGGTCTGGCGCCGGTTACCATTCCCTATCCTCTTTCCCACGGGAACACGTCTCTTGAAGCCGACGGTTTGGGCTCGACGCTTGCCCTGGTCGATGCTGTTGATGGCCCTGGCCCTGATCGGGCTGGGATTGCTGGGGATCGCGCGGAGCGAGACACTTGCTGGCGGGGAAAGCCGGTTCGTCGTTCGCCAGGCCGTCTGGGCGGGCGTGGGGCTGATGCTGATGTTGGCCGTCTCGGTGCCCAACTACCGGCTGCTGTGCCCGTGGAGCTACGTGGCGTTGGCCGTCTCGTTGGTTCTGCTGGTGGTTGTTTACTGGTTTCCGGCGGTCAACGGGGCCCACCGTTGGATTCGCCTGGGGGGGATCGGTTTGCAGCCGTCGGAGTTTGCCAAGGTGGCGTTTGTCTTGGCCCTGGCCCGATATCTGCGATACCGCGAGAACTTCCGCCGTCTGCGCGGACTGCTGCTGCCCTTAGGCATTGCCTTCTTGCCGGTCACGCTTATTCTCCGCGAGCCCGACCTGGGCACCGCGATGGTTTTCCTGCCCGTCTTCTTTCTGATGCTCGTGGCCGCTGGAGCCCGATGGCGCGATCTGGCCACCGTGGCCCTGGTTGGACTGCTAGCACTGCCCGTGCTTTGGACCCAGATGAGCCGCGAGCAAAAATCGCGGGTCACTTCGCTGTTAGATCAAACGGCACCTGGGCAAACTCCCGACGACGACCAGTACCACCTGCATCGGGCCAAGCGGATGACGGCCCTGGGCGGTGTCTGGGGGAGCGCCGTCTCGGGCCAGCGAGTCGAGGACTTCGGCGCCTATCGGTTGCCGCACGCCCATACCGATTTTATCTTCTGTGTTCTGGGCGAACGGTTCGGTCTGGTGGGGCTCGGCGTGGTGTTGACGCTCTACGCGGCGCTCGTTTGGCGAGGACTGGCCGTTGCCCATGCCACGCGCGAACCGTTCGGGCGGCTCTTGGCTGTCGGTCTGGCGGGCATGTTGGCCGTGCAAGTGCTCATCAATACAGCCATGACCGTGGGGCTGCTCCCGATCACCGGTCTGTCGCTCCCGCTGGTCAGCTATGGCGGTTCAAATATGGTGGCCCACTGCTTGGCGATCGGCCTGCTGTCGGGCATTGCCCTACGTCCGGGCTACGAAATGACCAACGAACCGTTTCGGCATACGGCCCGTTGAGTTTGGCCGTTTAGCCCG
>CAYUIQ010000249.1:0-12801 GCA_964444795.1 uncultured Planctomycetaceae bacterium | reverse complement strand
ACAGGCTGTTACCATCCGCTGGCTTCTCGTGTTGGCATGTCTGGTGACGGGCGGCTGCTGGTCGAGTTCCGGGCCCGAGGTGGTCGTCTATTCGGCGCTCGACGAGGAGTTCTCCCGGCCCGTGCTCGATGATTTTCAGAAGCAGAACGACATCCAGGTGCGGGCGAAGTACGATGCCGAATCGACCAAGACGGTGGGGCTGACCGCGGCGATCATGGCCGAACGCGACCGGCCGCGATGCGATGTCTTCTGGAACAACGAAATCCTCAACACGCTGCGACTGGAGAAACAGGGTCTGCTGGAAGTCTACCATCCCCAGATCGCGGAAAGCTACCCGGCCGAGTTTCGCTCACCGGAAGGAACCTGGCACGGGTTTGCCGCCCGGGCAAGGATCCTGATCGTCAATACGGATCTCGTGCCCGAAGCCGAGCGCCCCACGTCGATTCTCGATCTGGCCGATCCGCGATGGCGGGGTAAGGCGGGCATCGCCAAACCGCTCTTCGGCACCACCGCCACCCACGCCGCGTGTCTCTTTGCCCATTGGGGTGACGAGCGGGCAAAGGACTTCTTCCGCCAGATCAAGGCCAACGACGTCGCGATTCTCTCGGGCAACAAGCAGGTCGCCCTCTCGGTGGCCGCCGGACGTCTGGCCTTCGGGCTGACCGACACCGACGACGCGATGATCGAGCTAGTAGAGAAAGCGATGCCGGTGGCGATCGTCTATCCGGACCAGGGCGCCGGACAAATGGGAACGATGTTCATCCCCAACACGCTGGCGATCATTCGAGGCGGTCCCAACCCCGAGGCCGCGCGCAAGCTGGTCGACCATCTCCTCTCGGCCGAAGTAGAAGTCCGCCTGGCCGCCGGCCGCAGCGCCCAGATTCCGCTCAACCCGAACGTCGAAGCCGAGGTACAAGTCGAAACCCCGCACACGATCCGCGCGATGCAAGTCGATTTCCCCGCCGCCGCCGACCGTTGGGACACGGCCGCGGAGTTTATTCGCGATGAGTTCACGGGGGCGGAATGACGGGTTGGTAGCATGGGCCGCCAGGGGGCCCATGCTACTTGGCAGGTATCTACACACCCTCCAACGTCACGCTCACCAGAGCCGGTGCCGCCGGGGTGCCGAGATCTTCGACGGAGATCTTTTCGACGGGCGCGTCGCGGAGTTCGACTCCGAGGACGTTTAGGTGCCAGGGGGCGCCGCGCGGCCCGACCCGCACGTCGTCGGCATCCGAGAGGAAAAGAGGAAGAGAAAGAGGAAAAGGACGGCATCTTCTGCTCTTCGGTGCGATCTCCTTTCCGGTACAAGTATCCACGATGAACGGGTATGCCGGATCCACTCTGGCGGGGGGGACTTGTTTCGCAATGACCATGGGTTGGGGCTTCATGACCCGGTGTTTCCAAAAACATAAGGAAACCGGGAAACATTCTTCCGACCGGGACGATAATCGTGTTAGAATCGCCGGAGTTGAGTCGCGAGTCGGCCACTGGCACCGCGGGTGGCCGGAGTCGACGAAACCTGTTCGGACAGACCATACCAGGGAGAAAAACCGATGGGACCAGCAATTGCCATTGCGAGCCTGCTTGTGGCCGTGGCGGGTGGAGGATTGGCGTATTCGCGTCACCGAGCGGAGGAACAGCGGAGGGCTGCCTCAGTCGAGGCGATCCGGCGGGACCTCCAATTGCTCTGCCAGGAGGACCATGCCCGCCCCACCCGCGGCGGCATCTTCGAGATGGACGATCCGTGGACCTTCCATTTCTGGCCGGAAGGCGCGACCGACCGGCATTACCCGAACCAGCCACGTGTAAGCATCGTCTTCCACCGCGATGATCTGGAGGCGGTCACCTTCTGGTCGTTTGAGAACGGCCAGAGCCGGTCGGTGAATTTCCGCGGGGCCGACGCCATTAACCAGGCCATCACCTCACATCAGCTCAGGGATACAGACGAATTCGACGGGTACTTTCTCCGCAGCACCATCCGCGTGCATACCGACCGCCTGCGGCAAGAGTTGATCGCGCACTAACACTCGGTAACAGCAAGATTGACGGGTGACTGGGGTCGAGATGCGAGAAACGAGCATCAAGCCCCCAGGTGGGAATTACTGGGGGCTCACCACTCGTTCCTCGTGCTTCGACCCCAGCCATCCAACCCCAATTCTTAGACTTGACAGAGCGCTAGCCGCCCTCCAGCGTCACGCCCACCAACACGGGCGCCGCCAGCGTGCCGAGATCCTCGAAGGTGATCTTCTCGATCGGAACGGCGCGGAGTTCCACGCCCAGGACGTTCACGTGCCACGGGTCGCCGCGACGCCCGACCAGCACGTCGTCGGCGTCCGGCGGTAGGGCCCATTCGTCGATCGTGCGACTGGTCACCAGCGGTACGATTTGCCGCTGGCCGTCGGCGTAGTGGATCACGTACTGGGCCACGGCGCCCCATGGGCCGGTGCCCGGGTCGTGGCTGTTCCAGCCGTGGATGTTGCCCAGGAAGAAGAGCCGGCGGCCGGTTGCGCCGACGGGAATCTCGACCCGCTTGGGCCACGTTCGATTGGCCGGCGCTCGGGGCGAATGGAGCACCACCAGGCCGCGGCCTTCGTTCTGCTTGGGGTCGATGATCGTAAAGGGGATGCCGCCGATGGCCTGTCTGCCCGTGGGCAGGCCGGTCATCAGAAACTTGCCCGGGTTGGGCACACCGAAGGGAGCGGTAAACGGATCGGTGTTGGCCACGCCGGTCAGATCGAGCGGGTGGCACTGCTCGGCCGCCGGTTTGGTCCGCAGCGGAAACTTGACCAGCCCGGGGATCGGTTTCATCCACCCACCGGCTTGCTGACGGTAGAGATCGACCACGGTGGGGAAATCCCAACGCTTTTTTTGGTCCGGGCGGACGGAGACTTCAACGCCCTTGACGGTCCCGATCAAGGGTCGCGACTTGGGCAGGTGCAGCACGATCCGTTTCGGCGTTTGCCGCGTTGGCGGATGCAATTCGACTCGCACCCCCTCGGCCGTGCCACGGACAGTGAAGTTCATGGGTCCGAAGTGCGTGGGCGCCCGCTCGACGCGGATTTCCTCGCCGTCGGCCAGCCACCAGTCGGGCACGGCCGGAAGCAGGTGTAGCTCGTCGCCCCGTTCGTCCAGCAGCATGTGGCGCAACAGGATCGCGTAGTTGGAGGCCCCGGTGACGTGCGGGATCGTGTTGCTCCAGGCGAAGTTGCGATTGTAGTAAATGCCCTCGGGAAAGGCATGGGCGGCGGTCGTGTGGAGCAGGGTCCAGTAGAAGTCCTCGACCACCTCTTCATGCTCGCCGCGGGCCAGCGAGGCCATGGTCGTGTAGGCCGACATGTAGGGATGAATGGCGTCGGGACGTCCCATCCAGCGGATCGTCCCTTCGACGAACCCGCCGCCGAGCGTATTTCTCGCGTGGTCGATCAAGGCTACCACGCGGGGATCGTCGTTGGCGAACAGGGGCGTGGGCCAGAGCGTTTCGGTGTTGCCCCAGTGAGTCCCCGCCTTTTCCCAACTGGGCGGGAAATGGGCCAGGCCGGTCCGTTTCCACGCGGCGTCGATCGCCTCGCGATAGAGTTTCGCCTCGGCCAGCAGCTCGCCGGCTTCCTCGGTCTTGTCCAGCGCTCGGGCAGCGTCGGCCGTGCAGAGCATCGCCCGCAGGTTCCAGATGTCGTAGCCGACGATGTGATGTTTGCCGTCCCAGAGATACTCGCCGTCGGCCGGTGCGGCGGGCAACACGCCGGCGAAGGGCGAATCGGCCGGAGCCTGTCGCCGGGCTTTCATCGCCCAATCGACGGCCCGGCGCATTTGCGGGTAGACCTTGGCCAGCCACTTCCGATCGCCGGTGATCTTGTAGTATTGCCAAAGCACCCAGACGGCCTGGCCGTTGGCGTCGTATTGGTTCGATTGGCTCTCGAAGCGCCCGTCCTTGCGTTGGCTGCGAAGATAGGACTCGATCGCCTTTTCGGCCGCGTCCCAAAGGCCGGCCTCCTCGAGTTCCATGATCTGGTAACCGCCGTCGCGGATGTAGAACTGGTCGTAGAAACCCTCTCCGCCCTGCAATTGCCCGCCGTCGTTGGCGATCAACTGGCAGACGTGGGCGGCCCGCAGGGCATCGGTCGATTTGCGACACGGCACCTCGATCGTCGCGGCGCCGTCCATCATACCTTGCCAGTACGCCTTCGTACGATCGAGCCACAACTGGGCGTCGGCATCGGCAAGGGCCGACGGATCGTCGACCGGGGTAAAGGGGATCCGCACGACCGTCTTGGCACGCCCGCCGGGGGCCAGCGACTGGGAAAACGAACCGACCGGTTCGGAAGCACCACTGACGTCGATTCGCACTTTCGCCTCGGCCGGCTTGTCGCCCGTGTTGGTCATTTCGACGACGACCCAGTTGAGAAAATTCTCACCCTCGGTCGGCCAGTCGAACGCCTTGGACCAATCGCCCACCGTGGGCAGCGGCGTGGCGAACAGCGTGAAGTCGTATCGCACGCCTCCATCCTCGGCGGCGATCAGCATAACGGGCATCCAGCCCTCGGCCGCCGTTTTGGTCTTACGGCCCAGCGGCGTCAATTGCCCGCCGTATCGCAACACGGCCGTGTGCTTACCAGCCAGCAAGAGTGTGTTTTCCGGCGTCACCCGGGTTCCGCTCTCGTAGTCCTTCAACCCGATGACATTGTACGCGTTGCGGAAGTACCCGAACGGCTTCTCGGCGGTTGCCGAGCCCACTGGAAGGGCGGCTATTAGCAGCGTAAGGCCGCGAATCCACCGGCTGATGTGCGAACGTCGAATCATGGGTAGGTCTCCGATGCAAGAGAAGTAACCGCGCCGAACTGCAAGCCCGAGGATACTCGAAATGGGCATACGATGCCACGAAAACGGTTCATCCGGGAAACGCGCGAAGCGAACGGTTCCCTTGCTCTGCCTGCGGACGAATTTCCCCCAACGCAGGGTGTCGCGATGTGCAAGGTCTTCACAGAAGAGTATCACTCCCAGGATTACTGACCCCCCCAGCGGGGCCGTTTTCCGAAATTATCCCCTCCAAGCTCTTGACATGGTTGCCCCGACGCCACAATCGGTTAAGTTTAGTGTATCGGTCGTGTTTTTAGCGGGTGTTCTTGGGAGTTGTGTGCCAGAGGGCGTGTTTCTCCCGTCTTTGAGGGCAAAGAACGCCCCAACCCCACTTTTTCCTGGCCGTTCAACCCTGTCCGCACTTGGTGCGGTCGGGCTGTCAAACTAAGTTTCCGGATCGTTCCAGGTGTCCACCTGATCGCCATGATCAGATCCTCGGCAAACCGGGGCCTGACGCAGAGTGTTAGGTGCTGGACGGCAGATTGAGATCGCTATCAGTTACCCGTTATCAGTCATGGAGATTCCCATGTTGTCCAACGCAATGTTCTGTTTCGCACTCATCTGCAGCCCATGTCCCTGTGAAGAAACCAGTGATTTCGCGCAGGTAGAAGCGGTGCAGAAGGCCGCTTTAAATCGCGTGTGGGAATTCACTCTCGAAGCCGATCTGTCGCCAGATTTCGACCTCGTGACAGCGTTGATGAACTTCGACGAACGCGTCCCCGTGGACGGCAAGACCTCGCGCCTGACCGTAGACGCCGTGCGTCGGTTGGGGGAGCAAGACGCGTCGGGCGTGACCAGGTGCATCGAAAGTGACTATTTCCTGGTGTTTGAGGATCCCTTGGCGGAACTCGCGGCCGTGTACTGGCGCCATTTTCCGGATCGTGACAGTGTACAGATGCTCGACTCGTACCTCGACCGGTTTGCCAAGCAGCCAGCCAGCTACTATGCGTTCGCGCGGCGCTACCAACTTGTCCGAGAGACCGTGCCCGCAAACGATCAAGACCCCGATAAGTTGAGAGCGTCCATCGAGGCCCACAACGATTTCATCAGTCGTTACAAGAGCCAATCTCGTCTGGCCGAGAAAATTGCTCGCAACGACCGGTTCTTGCTTTACCGGCGCCTGGGCGCCGAACCGGATTGGAACGAGTTCTGCCGTATAGACCCCGGTCTGGAGCCCCTTGCACGTCCGTTCCTCTACGCCACGGCGTACGAAGAACTCCTGAAGAGTCCTGCAATCGAGAAGTGTCTGGACTACATTCACAACTATCCGCTTGCTCCGCAACTTAAGAAGGTGCGTGAGGTTCTCTTTGACCTGGAGGTGAAGAAAGAGACAGAGGGAAGCGAGTATTCAGCAGTTCAGGCTGAGAACGATTCAGTCGAGCAAAGGGGGGCCGCAAATGCTCGCGTGTCCACACTCATCAGCGAGGGGGACGAGCTAGTGATTGGCGCGTATTGGGGACTACTTGAACTAAAGTTGAATCCAGGCTTGCCAAACAAAGCAGCGGTTGAGGATTTCAAAGTCGAGAAGGAAGCCAAGATGTCTGAAGCCTTTCGGAACCGCCTCGCTGAGTCGCCAGCCTGGGTCAGCGTTCTTCGGTCGCAACCGGAACAAGTCGGGAAACTCTGCCGTGAGCTTGCGCAAGGTTCGGCGAAATACGAGGCAACAGAGGTGTACCGCGGTCTCGCGACGAACACCTATGAAGCCGGCCGGAGCAAATGGCTGGCATTAGGCCTTGCGTACCAGTTACGATTCGAGGAAGCCGCCGAAAGGAGACACCAGGAACTAATCGGCACAATCAACGCTTCAAATGAGCAACTTTGCGAGACGGTGATGGCTGGATTTGAGTCGTTGGATAATCGCATCCAGCGGCAGACCGACGTGATTTCCGAGAAGCTCACGGAGATCAACGAATCGCTTGGCATACTCCATAGGGACCTGGTCACAATTCACGAGGATCTCGAGAAAGTCAATGAACGTCTCGATGGAATAGCACAAGGAATCGAGGAAATCAACGATAACCTCGTCCATCTCACCGACGTGACGATCGAGGGCTTCGAAAACACGCAAAAGGAACTAAAGGAACTCGGAGCCCTGTACGTGCGTGTTGCGCGTGGCGGCGTGGCACGCGATCCCAATCGCGTTGTCATTGTATTGATCAGCGGGCGCGGGCAAGCAGTTAAAAGTGGGCTGCAGAAACTACGCAAGAAACTGCAAGAGCAGTTCAGCAGCGACCAGTCACCGTTGCCCGAGGGAAGCCGTGTACCTGAAGGAAACATCTACCGGATCGGTTGGAAACGCTCGGGCGACGACAACCCGTTGGGCGAGCCCGACACCGACGAGATTCAGAAGAAAATCGACGTGATTCTCGGCGACAATCACCAGCCGAGCTATCTTGCAGTGATCGGATACAGCTATGGTGGTTGGGCTGCCTGTCGCGTGGCGCGAGAACTTGAGCGCCAGCCGGATTACGTGGCTCTTATCGATCCCGTATTTGGACCGAAAAATGTACAGCGTGAAGAGGATACGCCGAGAGGTGCATACGTGGAGTATTGGTACCAGCGAAACGCGGTTTGGCTTGGCGAACCCGTGACTGCTGAACTTGTAAGACACCTTTCTTTGGGTGAGTTAAGCGTGGGGGCGGGTGGGATCCCGTGCATCGAGGGAATCCCGAAGAATCCGGGCATTTCGTGCGGTTTCCATCCGGTTACAGGGGCGCATGCAGCCCACAAAGCCGTCTACCGCAAGAAGTGGGACGGCAGTATCAGGACGGTCGCCGCGCGGACCGACGCTTTCAAGATTGGAGGCAAGGTGATCATCGATAAGCAAACGATCGGCAGAGTTCAACAACTAATCTCGCACGTAACGATGCATGAGGACGAGCACATTTGGCGCCAGATTCACGATCGGATTGTTCGCGACCTTGCCGAAGTTGAGTAATCGGTATTCGGGGGGGCACTTTTCACTCTGACAAAAGAAGGAGGAGCATGATGAGACGCTTCGCTTTGGCTGCAATGATCTCTTTCATTGCCGCCGGCTGCATCTGGCTGGTTCACGAACGGAGAATGGAGGCAGCAGAAGACGAGCCGGAGAACGAGAAGCCCTCTCTTGAGGCACGGGTGATCGCCCTTGAGGAACACGTGGCGCGCCTGGTAGATCTTGAAGAAAGGCTTGAGCATTTGGCGATCAAAACCTTTCAGGTCGACCTTGACGGGACAAATCGGGCCAAAGTTACGGATTTACGCTGGAACGATCATGTTTCAGGTATTCTCTTTGTCGAGCCCATCGAAGAAACGTTCGGGCTAACGGGAGTCTTCGTGCTGAGTTACAATGGACGAGGTTCGCCCCCCCAGGAGTACGCCAAGGTGGAACCACTCCTGGCGACACTCGGGAGACACTTAGAAGGGAACGAGGGTAGACTGCAGATGAATATTGAACTTCAGAATGGCTTGCCTGTCTTGACGATAAGCAAGACGAATCTGAACGAGAAAGATGACGGCAAATACCGGGTCATGTTCGTCCACCAGCCGTAGTGACGTATGGAGTTGTATGCGAGCGCGGTATACTACCAAGTTGAATGGACCGCAATCCGCGGACCGGACGCGATATGCCGAGAGGGATCGATCAAGCGAGAGGCCCGCTTGCCGAGCCCGCGCAGATGGTTCCGGTCGTGTCTGCGCCGGGTTTCTCCCACAACCTGCGCTTCAGTCGGATGAACCGGAACTGTGTTCTTGGGCGCGGAAGCAAGAATCCAAAAAAAGCCCGCGGGGATGAACCCGCGGGCTTGGGCGTTTGGCTCGAAAAAGAGACCCCTAGAGCGAGCGGACGAACTCGACCAGATCGTCGATTTCTTGCGCGCTGAGCTTGTCCACCGGCCCACCCTTCTTGCCGTGTTTGCCGACGGTAAACAGTTCCTTCAGCGTCGTGTACCGGCCGTCGTGCATGTAGGGAGCGGTGCGCCAGCACTCGATCAGCGTGGGCGAATCGAAATCGTCGCGCCGATCGTACTGACCCTTGCTGCCGACGTCGTGCATCAACAGGTCGGTGTAGAGGGGTTCGGGATGGCACTTGGCGCAGTTGATCTCCTTGGAGAAGAAGATCTTCTTGCCGCGCTCGGCTGCCGCGCTCAGCTTTCCGTTCTCCAGCGCGGGGCTGGGGACCGGCTTGAGCGCCTTGAGATACTCGTCGATGGCCACGGCGTCGGATTCGGGCCGCACGGCGAACTGGATGTGCGTGATACCCGAGCGAACGGCCACCTCGGCTGTGGGACGAATGCCCGAGGACATCGACGGCGGAGTGCGATGGCTCAGGAGCATGCTGCGGACGTTCTTCGGGTTTCCCATGCCGTCGTTCATCAGATCCCAGTTCAACCCGTCGGTTCGCGAACCCGGATGACAGCTAACGCAGCTTTGCCAGTGCTGGAAGCAAAGCGAGGCGTCCTGGAAGAAGAGCTCGCCTTGACGCTGCACGGTCAACTCGGGCTTGGGGCCCAGCGGGACCGAAGTGGATCGCTTGGCCGGACTGGGCGTCAGGTCGATCACCGCCAGCGTATCGCTGAAGTACTCGGCCGCGTATGCCTTGTCGCCGATGATCGCCAACCCTCGCGGTCCTTTCCCGTCGAGCCGGATGCGGCGGCGCAAACCGACCAGAAAGGCCAAATCGTTGGGTACGTCGGCCGCCGTGGCGGAGGAGTAGATACCGCGATCGTCGTATTTGCCATCTTCCTTTTCGGCGGGCATGCCGAGCAGCTTCTCGATCAGCGCCGGGGCGTCGATCACACTCAACTCGTGGGTGCCGGCGTGGGTTACGCAGATCAAGGCGGAGTCGGCCGTGCAGGCCACGCCCCAGGGATTCGCCGCGCCCAGGTCCACGTCGTCCAGCAAGACGGTGTTGACCAGCTTCTTCTCGGCCGCGTCGATCACGCTGATCGCGTTGGTGTTCATCCATCCGCGCTCGAGTTGCGTGGTGGGCATCTGGTAACGGGCGAGAATGTGAACCGCGTAGGCGTACTTGCCGTCGGGCGAAGTGCAAACACCGATCACGCTGGAACTGCCGTTGGGTAAACGAATGTTGGTCGTGGCGTTGCTGGCCGTGTCGATGGCCGTAATCTCCGCGGCCACGTCGTAGGCGTCGGCCCGATCGATGGGCAGCAGGTTGCTGACGAAGACGGTCTTGCCGTCGGGCGTAACGGCCGCGGACATCGGTTCGCGGTTCGCCGCCACGCGAGCCACTTCCTTCTTGCCTTCCAGATCAATAACCGAAATGTCGTTGTCGAACTGGTTGCAGACGTAGGCCTTTTTTCCGTCGGGTGAGATCGCGGGACCTCGGGCCGTGTGCCCGGCGGTGATCGTGGCCTCGATCTTGCCCGTCGCCGCGTCGATCAGGCAGACGGGACTTTTCGTGCCGATACAGGTGACCAGCAGTTTGCCGTCGGGACAAACCGCCAGACCGGTTGGTTTGGCGGGTACGGTGATCGTTTTGGTGGTCTTGCCATCGGGAGTGACCACGGCAATTTGATTGGCATCTTCGTTGGCCACGTAGAGCGTCTTGCCGTCGGGCGAGGCGGCCACACTACCGGGGCCCAAGTACTTGGCCGCTTGCGAACTCGCGGCCATGCCAGCCATGGCACCACAGGCAACCAACACACAAGCGACTTTCCACAATCCCCACTTCATGCTGTGACTCCTTTTGAATGTTGCGGTTGGAATGCGAACTCCGCGGGTAGGAAGAAGAGTCCACAAACGCATTGGGCGTGCCGTCAACCGCCGCGGGGGGTGCGGCGATTCGGTCGTTTAGTATACGGTTGAATTTCCTCCGTGTCGACGCGCAACCGGCAAAACCGGAAATTTTTTACCCGACCGCCAAACCCCCCATAGCGGTAGGGCACGCAAATCACTCTGGTGGTTGGGCCCGTGTGACAGCCCCCGGGGTAGCAGCCTGTTGCCGAAGGGGACAGGGCCGGAAAGGCGTGCTTTCTTGCACGCGATGGGACGCTTGCCGGACAGATTGTTTCCCGTCGGAAGAGCGAAACGCGGTCCGGAATTGCCGATCATATCGGTTCTGGGCGAACTGGCCCGAGAATCCGCGACTTGTCGGTCCAGAATGTGGGATTGGTGCTTGAACGATCGAGAATCGTTGGTACATTCGAGGTTTGGAGAGTGTGGCACAGAGCATTCCAAGACGGGATGTTTGCGACGCGAGATGGGTTCAAGATGGTAGATTCCAGAATTCCCGATCCCGAAGAAGTCGATCAATTGTTGCTCAACGCACAGTTGCGCGACGATCTGGAGCCGTACGTCGATGAATCGCTCAGCCGGATCGATTTCCAGAACGTTCCCACGCAGGTCGAAAACGAGTATCTCGCCTCAATGCTGGCCTGGGAAGAGGCTCCCGTTCTGCCCATCTACAAGTGGTTCACTCCCGAGTTGATCGCGCCCCGTCCGGAGTCGCTGGGCGGCGAAGAACTGGCCGAAATTCTCTGGGACGTGATCGACAAGCTCTTCAAGAAGCGGATTCTTCTCGACTTCACCGATCATCTCTCGGATCGGGAACTGTACAGCATCATCTACCGCGACATCCTGCCGTCGCGCGAGAAGAAGCTGACCTCGACCAACCACTTCCTACACTGGGACTGCGCCAATATCAGCGACGACCCGGACATCTGGCTGCGCTACTACGCCTCGGAAGCCGAGCGGCAGGATTGGGCCGTGACGACGCGCCGTCCGTTGCCCCCGGCCAGCCAGCCGCCCCATTCACGTCGCATGCCCCGCCGCCCGCTCTGAATGGGGCTCTCTACGCTTTGTCCTGCTGCCGGCGAAAGGCCGTCGGTGTTTGCCCGGTGTACTTCTTGAACACGGCGGCGAAGTACTGGCTCGTGTCGAAGCCGACTTCTCCAGCCACGGCGGTGACCGCCAAATCGGTCTCCAGCAGCAGCCCCTGGGCCGTCTCGACGCGGAGCCGCTGCAAGTAGTCGTTGGGCGAGGGTCTCCCGAATGGCAACCGCAGAGAGACCGGGCCGAGCGCAGACGGAACAATCACCCAGGCCAGGCGGTACGCCGATAGTCGCGAACATCACTTGCCTAGCCAACCGGCAAGTCTTTTCCGGTTCGCCGGATCTCGTCGATGAGGTCCCGCAGTTGACTGTTTCGATAGAGCTTGACTCCAGATTCTTCAAATACACGTCCGACCCGACTTGGCGTATCCCGATCGTTGGCCTTGAATTTCCCCACGACGATTAGCTGGAGGTCGCCGTACTGTGGATGACGATGTTTCTGGAGTGATTGGCCTTCGACTGCGTAATCGCAGGCCTTGGACACGGAATGTCTCGGATCGGCCGCTTCAAACGGAACGGGATTGATCAGATTGAAACAGCCGTTCTGGAAACCGAACGGAATCGTCACTTCTTCCTGAAGGACTTCCACGGTCACGGCGACGTCGCGCCGAACTTTGTCGTCTAATCCGGCCGCCGTGATGCGTTGGTCGATGTGCTTCCGGAGACTCCGTGTCGGTGTCCGGCGGGTCGGTTCGCCGGTGATTTCTCGAAACAATTCCTCCAGTTCCTTGTCTGGATCGGTTACCTTCATCGGCCGCGGAGGTGTTATCTGTAGCAAGTTCGCGCGAAGGGCAATGAACTGTTCAAGATTTTCGAGCGACTGGATCCCGGCAGCTTCGTGTTCCAGCCGATCCACCAGGCCCTTTTTGAAGGTGTCAATGCGCCGCCAGTCATGCCCTTCGGACCCGAAAAACTTCCTAATCCGGGCGTTGCTGCGAACGGTCCGGGACTTCAGAAATCCCATTTCCGGGCAGAACAGGAGTACTCCCACATTTGCCGCCTCCAGTCGGCCCAAATCAGGGCAGTATTGAATCAGGCTATAATACCCTTTGAACGTGTCTCCGGAAACAGACCGAAGACACGTTCATCCTTCTTACTATCGATGTGCCGCAGT
>CAYUIQ010000248.1:0-12864 GCA_964444795.1 uncultured Planctomycetaceae bacterium | reverse complement strand
GCATGGGCCCCTGGCCCGTGTTCCCGCTTCCCACGGGCCGGGGGCCCATGCTACAAACATGCTCGCATTGTGCGTGGATATCATACCAAAGACTCTACTTCAACGCTGCCGCATGACGCTTCGCCTTCGGATCGCCGGCGGCGTGGACCGTGCCGGTGGCCGGATCGATGGCGATCATCACCGGATGGGCAATCGGCCCCTTGGTGGTCGACATCTTGTGGCCCCGCTTGGCCAGTTCCGCCTTGACTTCCTCCGGAATCTCTTCGTTGACGCGCAAACTACGCGGCGAGACGAAGGCGGCCGCCCGGCTACGGTTCGGGTCGAACGAGTTCTGGTGATGGCCCGTATTGAACCGCGGCGCCGTAACCGCCTCATGGGGCATCATGCCGAATTCCAGATGGTTCAGCAGTACGTTGAGCGTGGTCTGATCCTGTAAATCGCCGCCGGCCACGCTGATCGCCACCACCGGCTTGCCGTTCTTGAGCACCAGGGTGGGCGTGAGCGTGATGCGTGGCCGCTTGCCCGGCTCGACCCGATTGGGATGCCCCGCCGTGGTGTTCAGGCATCGAATCCGATTCCCCTGGGTCACACCCGAGGGTCCCGGGCGGTTGCCCACCAGATTGCAGCTCGGTGTGGCCGCCACGACGTTTCCCCAACGGTCGGCCACCACACAGGTGGTCGTGTCCCGCACCGGAATTGTTGGCCGTGTTTCCTCGGGCGGCGGCTGGTTGCGAAGCGGTTGCATATTGAGCGGATCGCCGGGCCTTCGCTGGTGCGACGCCTTGTGCATGTCGATCAGCGGCCGGCGCAGGCGGGTGTAGCGGTCCGAGAGCAGTGCGTCCAGCGGCACGTCGGCGAACAGCGGGTCGGCGTAATAGTCGTCGCGATCGGCGAACCCGAGTTTCAACGCCTCGGCCAGCGCGTGAATGTAGTCGGGCGAAAGATGCCCCATCGCATTCAGATCGTAACCTTCCAGCAGGTTCAACGTCTGGCAGAGCACGGGGCCCTGCGTCCACGGACCACATTTGCAGACGGTGTAGCCGCGGTAATCGACCACCACCGGGTCTTCGACCAGCGTGCGATGGGCGGCCAGATCGCGCTTCCGCAGAAACGCACCGCTGGCAATGTACCAGGCCTCCAACTCGTCGGCCACGTCGCCTTTGTAGAAGCGGTCGCGGGCGGCGGTGAGTTTCTCGGCCCGGGTGCCGGTCGCGTTACGCTCGGCCTCGACCAGCTTGCGAAGCGTGACGGCCAGATCGGCGTGCCACGGCTGACGGTGCCGGTCGAGCAGTTCGAGCGTCGGGGTCACCGCTTCGGCGAACGACTTCGTGCCGTAGAGCTTCAGCGCGGTAACACAAAGGTCGATCGCGCCGGGCACCGGAGCCGATTTCATGCTGCCGCGCGAGGGAATGCCGTTGACGTTGAACCACTCGGTCGCCTCGGGATCCAGCGGCGCGCGGCCCAGACCGCAAAGCACCTTGACCTCCCGCCGCCGGGCGTCGTAGATCAACAGGGGTACTTCCCCGCCGATGGCAAACCAGCCGTAGTCGGTCACGGCCAGAGCCAACAGCGTGGCGGCGGCCGCGTCGGCGGCGTTTCCGTCCTCGGCCAGAATGCGAATCCCGGCAGCCACCGCCTCGCGACCGCCCGCGGCAACGGCGCCGCCGGAGCCCGACGCCTCGTGGCCGATGTTCTCCACGTCGGCGGCCAGTAACAGCGAAAGCAGGCATGTGGCGATCATGGGGTGTGTTCCTTTTATCGTAGAGTAGCCATCTCGCGGAGCGAGATGGCTACTATACTAAACGTTTACGGGTCGACCAGAACAATATGCATCAGATTCGTGCCCTGCTGGACCGGGGCCACTTCGAACTTCAAAACGGGCTCGTGGGCCTGGCGATACTTCACCGGCACGGGCGAGTCGCCTTCAAACGAAACGTCATACTCTCCCTCGGGCAAACTTCCGGAAAAACTGCCATCGGCGTGGACTTCCAGCGTCACTTCGTCGGTGCCGGCGAATCGAACCGTGCCGCCGGTGATCGGGTTGCCGTTGACGGTAACCCGGCCTTCGACCGGATAGGTGGGCAGCTCGCGATCGGCGGTGACCCGGCCGTGTTCGTCGAACCATTGCCAGGGGCCACGGCCGACGCGGTGGAACCGCCACTTGCGCGCCGGCATCTCGAAGCCGGTGATCCACCACTCGTCCCCGGTCCGCTCGGCCGTGTAGGCGATCTTCCCCCGATACACGCCCGGCTCCTCGAAGGCCACGATTCCTTGCGCCCGATCGTCGTCGACGGTGCATGTGAACTTGGAAATCCGATCGTGTTGGATGATTGAGCAATAGCCCAGCCACGCACTGCCGGAGATCGCCTGCGCAATCCGGTAAGGCGGGACCGATACATCGCCGGCGAAGGAAAACTCCTCCTGCAAGACGCTTGCTCCCGCGGCGTCGGGGCGTGCCATCGGAACGGTCATCGAGGCCAGGGTCAGCGATTGGTCGACCAGCGAATCCGCCCCCGGTGCCGTGACCGCCATGGCCAAGCGTCGAAAATCGGCGACGGACATCCCCGCCGCGGCCGGAATTCGCCGGCGGATGGCCCTGGCGTCGGCATTGGTCTCGGGCGGCGCCGGCGAACCGGCCGGTCGGCGAGTCGGCGGCGATACGAGCGCGGAGGTCACGAACGTCACGACTTCGGCCGTTTCGGCAAATTCACCGATCGCGACCTCCAATCGACCGTCCTTGCGTTCCACTTGCACTACGTTGAGTATCCGGCCGGCCAGATCGAGCCCTTGCTCGCGCAATTGGCGAAGTTTGGGATCCATGCCCTCGGCGGTTCCTCCACGCTCTGCTTCGATGTCCGTTTCGGTGTCTTCGATCCCCTTGCGGGCAAACTCCTCCAAATCGGTCGCCGCTTGAGCGTCGGTGGCGGTGACCGTCAGAACGGCCGAGAACTTCGGAGTTACGCGCAGATGGAACGTCGCCACGGAAAGCTTGCGGAGCATGGCCTGGAGGGCCGGATTATCGGGCGCCTCGCGTTTCAATGCCTCCGGGAGTGGGTCGGTTTGAAGAACAACGGTCAGATCGTCGTTCCCCTCGACCGCCGCCAGGGCTTCGGTCAGGGGAGTGGACCGTCGGTCTTGCACCAGCATCGAGCGCACGGCCGTCTCGGCGCCGACGATGAGTGTCCGCTCGTCGGCAAAGTAGACGGCCAGCGAGCCGGAGTCTTGGCCCCGGCCATAGTACGTCTTGTCCGCATGGGTGACCTCATCGACCCGATACAACAGACTCAACACGGCCTCAGGGGAAACCGGTCCGGCGAAGCGGAGGATGTAGGCATCGACAAACGGGTCGTGGATCAACTGGGCTTGCTCCGGTGGAACCGCGACTTCCGAGTCGGCAGTTTTCTCTATGGACCGCGGCACCCGCAAACGCTCGACCACGTAGATCACTTGTTCCAAGTCGGCCAACTTGACGCCCAACGCCTGCAGCCCGGTGATCGATGGGCTCCATCGGCCGCGTCCCATGGCGCGCTGCAAGAATGCAATCGTCTCCTCGATTGGCACGTCGGCCAACTCGGGCTGTTCCAGGATGCGCCGTGGAAACGTCACCACGACCAGGGGCGCATCCGGTGGGATCCATTGCAGACCGGGGAGTTTCCCAAGCCTCGGGTGACCGGCCAGGCTCGGTGGTTCCGGCGACTCTTTTTCGGGCTTCGGCTCATCCGGTGTCTCGGCGACCGGATCGCTCTTACTCTCGGGCGTCTCGTCGGACGACGGCGAATCCGGGCCGCATCCCGGCAAGAAGACCATGGCAAGGCCCAAAATGACAACGCATGAGAAGACTCGCATCACGGTTCCTTTCCCAACACGGCCGGTCGTCTTGTCCACCGCCATTCTATCGCGCGATTTGCAGCGGTCGACCGGCGGCCGGGAAAACGTCGGACTTTCCGGTCCGTGACGAGACTCCGAGTGAGACGAACGCCCGAAGCGGTCGGAGTAAATACCGCAAGGTGGGCATGGCCCCCCCGCGATATTGGGGTTCGAGGGGATTTGGGACAATTTGCTTGATTTTTGCAGCGGCTTCAAGAATACTGTGGGAATGTGTGTCGATCCGCGCGCCGTCCATCCGTACCAAAGAACACCATAAGACGGAGAAGAAGCTGTGAGAAAACAATGCAACCGATGCGTGACCGGTATGATCTGCCTGGTGCTGGGCCTGTTTTGCGTGGCCCAAGTGTCGGCGGCGACGACCGACAACTTCGATCCGCCCAATACGGCCGTTACGGCAAACCAGGGCAACACGGCGCCCGGACCGGTGGTGACCGGCGGCGGCCCGACGGGTCAATTCCTCCGGTTGGTCAATGACGGAGTGAATAGCCAATCGAACCATTACGCCTACAACTTGACCGACACCGGCGCGTATTCGACGGTCAACGCGCAGTTCGACTTTCGAGCTTTCGGCGGCGGCAATCCGGCCGACGGGTTCTCGATGCTGCTTCTGCCCACGGCCACGTACGGCAACACGGGCATCGGCCCCGGCGGGTATTTCGCCGCCGAGGAGCCGAACTTCCCGGGCGTGTTTGCCGTGGGGTTCGACGTCTATCCCGCCGGGGACGGCGTGAACGACTTCTCGCTCCACAATGACGCCGCGGAACTGCGAAACTTCCGCGTCAATCCTGCCGAGGTGGACCTGGACGCCAACGTGTTTCACCGCGCCGGCGTTCAGGTGCGGCAGATGGGCAACGGCTCGAACGTCACGATGCAGTTGACACGGGACGTAAACGGCGCCAACGCGACGTACACCTACATGGACGAATGGGTGCCGGGGTTGCTGCCTTACGAGAACCGCGTGCAGTTCTCCGCGAGGACGGGCGGCGCGAATATGAACGTCGACCTGGACAACATCGACGTGCAGTACAGCGACCCTTACACGGCTCCGCCGACGCTTGCGCCGGCCTCCAACCAGATAGCGGAGGACTTCGATAGCTTGGGCACCACACCGTCCGCCGTGACCCGAGCGGGCAGCCTTCCCGGCCCGTTGGTGCAAAGCGGCGGTGCGACGGGCAATTTTCTCCGGCTGACCAACAACGTCAACAGCCAGGGGAACACCATTGCCTTTGACCGCATCGCCGATGCCGGCGCGTTTGGCACGATCACGGCCGATTTCGACTTCAGCGCGGCGGGAGGCGGCAACCCGGCCGACGGCTTCTCTTTCGTCCTCTTGCCGACCGCCCCATACGGCACCTCTGGTCCCGGCTTCACCGGCTTCACAGCCGAGGAGCCCAATATCGCCGGCGCATTGGCGGTCGGCTTCGACTTGTACCCGGGGATGAACGAGGTATCGGTGCATTGGGACGGGGCCCCGATCCACCAGGGGAACCTGCCTGTCGGGGACATTGATCTGGATTCCGGCCAGTTCCACGCCGCGCGCGTGGCGATCACGCCAATTGGCAACGGATCGAACGTCATGGTGCAACTGACGCCTGACGCCCACGGCACGCCGGGGACCGCGGTCACGGTCTTCGACGGCTTCGTACCCGGTTTTACGGCCTACGAAAACCGCGCGCAGTTCACGGGACGGACCGGCGGTTTGAACGTGGACGTCGACCTGGACAACATCAACGTGCAGTACAGCGGCCTCTCGGCACTTCCGGTGGCTCCGAGCGGGATGCTTTTTCAGGACTTCGACAGCATCGGGGCGACGCCTTACGTGCTTACCCAAGCGGGCAGTTCCCCCGGGCCGGGACCCGTTCTGGGGACCGACGGATATGCCATGCGGCTGATCCACAACAACGTCAACGGCAACGCCAACGCGATGGGCTTCGACCGCGCTCCGGACGGCGGCGTCTCGGAAAGCGCGATCCTGACGTTCGACTTCCGCGCCGAGGGCGGGCCCAGTCCGGCCGACGGCTTCTCCATGATGATGCTGCCCACGAACAACTACGGCAAGGCCGGTGCTTCGCCCACCGCCGGCGAAGAGCCCAATCTGGCCAACACGTTTGCCGTGGGGTTCGATTTCCATCCCGGCGAGAACGAGGTTTCGCTGCACTGGAACGGCGGGCTGGTGCAGGACTTCGACATCGCCCCGGGGGTGATCGATTTGGACTCCGGCGACTTCCACCAAGCCGAAGTCATCATGCGGCAGGTCGCCGGCGGGTCCAACGTGACGGTGAATTTGATTCCCGACGTTCACGGCACGCCGGGTACACCGGTCAACGTGGTCACCGACCGCTTCATCGCCGGCATGCTGCCCTACGACTATCGTGCCGGTTTCGCCGGCCGTACGGGCGGGTTGAACATGTCGGTGGAGTTGGACAACATCATCTCCAGCCAACTGGCTGGTGCCGCCGGCCCCGGCACCGCGCAGAACTTCGAGGGCGGTGGGGGAACGGCTTATGAGGGGTTCTACTTCAACGGCGGATCGCCCGCCGCGCTGATGACCGAGCCCGGCAACACGTTCCTCCGTATGCTCCACAGCCAAAACGGCACCGAGAACGCCGTGGCCTTCGAGCGTACCACCGAGGGCTCGTCCCAGCAGGTTGACGCCAACTTCGACATCCGGCTCAGCGGAAACCTGGGCGCCGACGGCGGCTCCTTCGTGCTGCTCAACACGGGCGTCTACGGCGCCGAGGGGGGCATTCCCAACATCGTCGGCTGGGAGGAGCCCAATTTCTCCAACACTTTCGCCGTGGGCATCGACATTCATCCGGGCACCAGCGAGGTGTCGCTCCATTGGAACGGTGCCCAAGTGGCCAACCTCAACACCGTCACCGCTTTCGGCGCCGACATGCGCGGCGCGGGCTGGCTCGCCGGCGATCTGTCGATCAGCTACGACGCGGCCGGCGCCTATGTCACGCTCGTCGAGACGAACAACGGTCTCCCCCTGTACACCAACCACTTCATCCCCGGCATGCAGCCCTATGAATCGCGGGTCGTCCTCGGGGCTCGCACCGGCGGATTGAACACCACGTTCGACTTCGACAATATCAACGTAGCCTACACTCCCGGTGTGGACATGATCTGGACCAACCCGGCGGTGGGCAACTACGTGGACGGGCCCAACTGGGACGCCGGCCGCAGTCCCTCCGGCGCCGACAATCCCTTCATCCCCATCGGCCAGGCCAACAGCACAAACCTGACGCTCAACGGGTCGGGTGTGCTGACGGTCAACGGTGGCACGCTGAACGACAACGGCAACGTGTTCCTCGGCACCTTCGCCGGGGGCAACGGCCGTATCGTGCAGACGAGCGGCACCGTCGGCATCGCCAATCGCCTCCACCTCGCCAACAACGCCGCCGCCACCGGCACCTACGACTTGAGCGACGGCCAGTTGAACGTCGGCAACTACCTGGTGGTCGGCGCCAGCGGCACCGGCACCTTCACCCAGAACGGCGGCACGGTCAACCACACCGCCGCCTGGGTCATCCTCGGCGACCAAAATGGCTCCGAAGGAACCTACAACCTCAACGACGGGACGCTCAACGCCAACGCCTTCGCCATTACCTTCGGGAACCCCGGCGCCGAAGGCACCCTCAACATGACCGGCGGCGCCCTGAACTCGGCGGGCTGGTTCCGCATGGGCCAGGCCGCCAATGCCGTCACCACGGCGAACCAGAGTGGCGGCACGGTGACCGTGGCCAGCCGCTTCGAGATGAGCGACAACGCCACGGCCGTCGCGACCTACAACCTCAGCGGCGACGGCGTGCTGAACGTCAACAGCGACTACTTCATCGTCGGCCGCCAGGGCCTCGGCACGTTCACCCAGAGCGGCACGTCCGTGGTCAACGCCAACCTCTCGCAACGGTTGCTGATCGGGGATTTCGGCACCGCCGACGGCTCCAGTTACACGATGCACGGCGGCACGCTGAACGTCAACGGCGGCAGGCAGATTGTCGTCGGGCTCAACGGCGACGGCACCTTCACCCAGACCGGCGGGACGGTCAACGCCAGCGGGCGGTTGCACGTCGCGGGCGGTGGCGCCTCCAATAGCAGTTATGTCCTCCAAGACGGCATCGTCAACGTCGGCCAGCACCTGGTCATCGGCGATAACGGCACGGGCCTCTTCGAGCAGTCCGGCGGCACGGTCAACGTGGCAAACAACATGGGGCTCTACATCGGTGATCAGAGTTCCAGCACGGGCACGTACCGCATTAGCGGTGGTGCGTTGAACGTCGGCGCCATTCGCCGCGGCGGACATGCCGGCAACACGTCGACGCTGCACGTCCAAGGCGCCGCGGCGACGATCAATACCGTCAACGAGTATAACGTCAACGACGCCAACGCGACGATCATCGCCGAAATCGCCAACGCGGGGATCAGCACCGTCAACGTCGGCACCAACGCCACCGTCGGCGGCAGCGTCGACGTCGATCTTTACGGCGGCGTGGCCTTCACGGAATCCAAGACGTTCGACCTGATCGCCGCGGCCGGAAGCGTCTCGGGCAGCGTCACGCAGATCGACCCTGAAGCAGGCATCGACTGGGAGGTCACCACCACGAGCAACACGTTGCAGGCCGCCATGACCGGACCCGGCCAGGCGACAATCACCCCGGGTTACGGCGGCGCACTGACGCACGTTTCGGTCAACGGCGGCGCCGGAGCCGCCGAGGATTACATCACCGTCAACGGCATTCGTGCCGCCGAACCGCTCTACGTATTGATGGCCGTGGAAGACGACGGGGGCCAACTCACCGATACCGAGTTGGACGCCCTGGCCGGATACATCGCCTCCGGCGGGCAACCGGTCACGGTCATCGCCGACGATCCCTTCTTCTCCGCCCTGCTCGGCAACACGATCTACGATCTGGCCTTCAATTACCAGCCGGCCGGGATCGGCAGTGGATATTTCGCCTGGGACTTGACCGACTACGACGCGGCCAACGACGGCGTGTCGGGGCTGGTGGTCACCGATCTGGCCGTCGGCGTACCCGAGCCCAGCACCCTGGCGCTGGCGGTCCTGGCGATGCTGGGTTTGGTGGCCGTTGCCCGGCGCCGAAGGAAGTAGGGCGCGGTCCTCGTGACGATGCGCGATCCTCGTGACGACGCTTCTGCGTCGTCACGCAAGGTTCGACGCGTTGTGTCGAAGCATCGCATTTCGTCCGGGCTGAACCGAACGATCCCCGACGCGGATCTCCGGCTTCCGCGTCGCAAAGCGTCGAAACTTGGCGTTCCCACGCGGAAGCGTGGGAACGAGAGGGTGGTCACCGCCCCCGGCGAATCATCTTGACGCATACCGGCGAGGGCACCTTGACCGAGTGGCCGGTGGGGTGAAGAGCCCCAGTCCCCGCGTCGATGCGGAAAACGACGATGTTGTGCGTCGTCTGGTTGGCGGCCAAAAGGTACTTGCCGGTCGGGTCGATGCCGAAGTTGCGGGGTGTTTGGCCTTGGGTCGACTCGTGCTCCACGAACGTAAGCCGGCCCGTGTCGGCGTCGATGGCGAAGACGGCGATGCTGTCGTGCCCGCGGTTGGAGCCGTAGAGGAATTTTCCCGAGGGGTGGACTTGCACTTCGGCCGTGCTGTTCTTCTCCCGAAAATCGTCCGGCAGCGTGGAGATCGTTTGCAGCGTCCGAAGCGCACCGCTGGTCGGGTCGTAGTCCAACGCGGTGACGGTGGAGTGCAGCTCGTTGATGACGTAAGCGTGCCGGCCGTCGGGGTGAAAGGCGAAATGCCGCGGGCCGGCACCGGGGGCGAGTGTCGCCCAGGGCGGATTGGCCGCGATCAGCGTTCCCGCCCCGGCGTCGAATCGGTAGACCAGGACCTTGTCCAGCCCCAGATCGGCAACGAAGGCAAAGCGGTTGTCGGGCGACAGGTTGATCGAATGGGCGTGCGGTCCTTTTTGCCGCCCCGGATCGATGCTGGAGCCCTGGTGTTGGATGAAGGCCGTCGCCTTGCCAAGTCGGCCGTCGGTACGGATGGGCAGACAGGTCGCGCTACCGCCGCCGTAGTTGGCCACCAGCACGTTGCCGCCGGTGGCGTCGACCGACACGTGGCACGGGCCGGGCCCGCCGGAGGACTGTTGGTTGAGCAACGTCAGCTTGCCCGACTTCGGATCAATCGCAAAGGCGCTGACCGCGCCGGTCCGTTTGCCGCCGAAGCCGCTGATTTCACCCACCGCATAGACGAACTGCCGGCCTGGGTGAATGGCCAAGAACGAGGGGTTGGTCGTCTCAGCCGCCAAACCGGCCGGCCTCAGCGCGCCGGTGGCCAGATCGAGATGGAAGAGGTAGATCCCCTGGCTCTCGCCCCGGGTGTAGGTGCCGATATAGACCGCGAGCGTGTCCTCGGCTTTCGCGGTCGAGCAGACGCCCACTCCCACGGAAGCGAGCAGCCCGGCAACAAGACACGTTGACGTGAAATTCGGTATACCCATGTTCGGATTCCTTTGTAATCGAGGGTGGCTGGGGTGGAGCGCAGCGAGCCCCCAGTTGGTTGCACTCTGGGGGCTCACTGCTCGTTCCTCGCATCTCGACCCCAGGCACCCACCCGTCTTACCTGATTTCCAGTCCCTAGTCCCTAGTCCCCAGTCCCTAGTCCCTGGTCCCTAGTCTCTAGTCCCTAGTCCCTACTAAACGTACTCCCAGCCTTTCAGCCATTGATAGCCGCGGGGCAGGTTGGCCCAGGCGCGATCCATGGCCCGATCGAGTTCGGCCTTCTCCTCGAGGTCCAACTGGCGGCGTTCGGCGACGGCCAGGGCGACGTTGTCGACCTGTTGCGTGGAGATCACGCCGGTCATGGGCGCGGTAATCGCCCGATTGCAAAGGATATAGCGGATGGCCAGCCGGGCGATGCGGTTGTCTTCGTCGAAAGTCGGGCTGTCGGGTGAGCTGTTGCCCTTGAAGATCGAGTTGCTGGCAAACGGCTTAATGCCGAACCAGCCGACGTCATGCTTGCGAATCGCCGCCCACAGCCCGCTCTCGTCCATCACCACCTTGGTCTTGGCTGTATAGGGCGTAAGGATTACGTCCATTTGGTCGGGATAGGTTTCGATCAGCTTCTTCAGGTGTGGCCGGTCGTGGGAAGAAAAGCCGACGAAGCGTGCCCGGCCGGTCTTCTTCGCCCAATCCAGGGCGGCAACCGCCTGCTCGATTTCCGCTTCGCTATGCCGGCTGCTTTGGGTCAACAGGCTGATGCGCCACAGATCGACGTATTTCAGACCCGCCTCGCGCATCCCCGCGTCGAATCCTTCCTGGAGCTGCTTGGTCGATCGGAACTCGGGAAATCGGCTCTCGGAGATATGCCAGGAGTAGCCGAAGAACATCCGGTCGCGGCGGCCGGCCAGTGCCTTACTGTAGGCGAGGATCTCTTCGCGGCAGCAGGCGTCGACGTAGTTGATGCCCCGCTCGATGCAGCGAGAGACCACGTCGGCGCGGTTCTTCTGGAACTCCGGCCGGTGGATCTTCATGGTCATCCACCCCGGGACTTGCTCGCCGCCGATCATCCGATCGACCCGTTTCCAGTGGCCGCCCAGTGCCACGGCCGAGATCATCAGATCGGTCCGTCCGCAGCGGCGGTATTCCATGTCCGGGTTGTAGTTGAGGATCTTGCCGGTGTCTTCGTCGCGTGGATTGCCGGCGAGAATCGCCTTGGTGGCGGTCAGTCCCGTGGCCAAGGCGGTCGCGGCAACTGCCCCGTCGCGCACAAACTGGCGTCGCGTGAGCCGATCGGACATCGTATGGATCTCCCGAATCGTTTGGGCCTGGTATTTGAAAGAGTCCGCCCGTGTACTATACGGAAGCTTCGGCCGCGAAGCAAGCTTCAGTTGTTCGAGGCCGTCCCGCGGCGGATTTCCTCGGCCAACAACAACGAGAGATCCCGTCGCCCGGCCTCGGTGAGGTGGACATAGTCGGCGAACATGTCGTCGGGAATCGCGGTCTGAAAGTCCCACACCACCGGCCGATCCTCGCCGAACGCTTCGGCCAGCGCGGCGTCGAGGTATTGCCTCGCCTGGGGCGGAATGCGCCGATGAAACGCCGATGTCTCGGGCATCAGCACCACGGCCACGTCGGCTCCACGGCCACGTAGCGCGGTGATCATCTCCACCAGGACGGTGGCCTGCCGGCCTTGGTAATGCTCGTACGCCCGTGGGTCGAACTGCCCGTATTTCCCGAATTCGGCGATCTGCAGTTGCTTTTCCTCGTCGGATACCGTGTCGGGAATATCGTTGTCCAGCGGTTCCCACGGAACGGGGTCGGGCGGGCGAAAGGCATCGACGGGGAGATCGAGCCGCTCGAACACGGCCGAACGCAAGTCGTACAGGCCGGCTCGAACGTTATAGGACACGTACTTCCGGTTCGCCGTGAGCCAATACCACTGGGTGAAATTCAGGGCAACGCCGTCGAGGCCGCGTTCCCGAAACGCCCTGCGCGGACTGAGCGGAATCCGCCGGGCTTCCGACAACGGACTGCCCACCAGCCACGACGGGTGTACGCCCAGCAGCACCAGCACCGGTCGCAACTTGCTGCGCAACAGCGGCCGCGACACCTCGCCGGCGTGTTCCATGCAACCACCTCCGCCGCAAAGCCCGACGTAGCGGCCGTCTATTCCGTCGTGCTCCGCCAAGACGTCCGGGTCGAGCCCTTCCTGCGCGGTCGACAGACCGATGAAGAAGCAAACCGGGTCGTCTTCGTCGAGCAGACCGCGACGATACGCGGCCGCAACCCCCGACACGCGGCGGTCGGATTCATCGATGTATTTTCGCGCGATCACGGACTGCTCGCCAAGCAGGAAGTCGGGGCGCGGACCGAAAACTCCGCCCAGCACAAAATGCACCACCACGGCCGCCGCCACCAGGGCGACCGCCACGGTGAGTACGCCGCGATATCGGGTCGTGTCGAGCATGGGTGAGTTCTCGTTGTGCTAACCGTAGG
>CAYUIQ010000247.1:0-12936 GCA_964444795.1 uncultured Planctomycetaceae bacterium | reverse complement strand
CCCGAAACGGCGCACGATCGTAAGTCGTTACCTGGACTATGGAAGTGCCATTCGGTTCTGACCCTTTTTTCGTTTCCCGAAGAAACAGCCAGTGCCACCACGCCCGCACTGCCCCGCCATCAAGGGGCCACGCCCCACCTGGCAATCTGGAAAACCACGTCCAAATTCAGCGCAATCCCGTCGAAATGTAAAGACTTACGCGATTTACTTACATTTTGACATGCTTATGTAAACTTTGGCTCTTTTCTTTGCATTACTCCATGAACAATTTCAAATACCGCCAGAAGACATACACTTGGCTCCGCTCGGTCTTCCATGCCTTCTCCAGGATGTTCAGCTCCTCAAATTTGTGGATCAACAGGCTGGCCGTCTGGTGAGTCACTCCGAGCAATTCCGCCGCTTCTCCGGGCGTAATCATGGATTTCTCATAGAGCCGGTTGAGCAGCTTGCGGGCATTCTCCGCACGTTGCCCCAACGAGAGTGTGAGTGCCTCCACTTCGGTTCGTAGCTGCAAGATCCCCTCGAAAGCCGCCCTGCCGTTCCTCGCCGTCTCCAGGGTAGCGCGGAGAAAGAACCGAATCCACCCCTCCAAATCGTCATCGGTGCGCACGCGGGTCAGTGCGTCGTAATATGCTTCCTTGTGTTTCTCCATATACGCCGAGAGGTAGAACGTTGGTTTCTTCAGCACGCCTTTGCTCACCAGGTAGAGCGTGATCAGTAGCCGTCCGATTCGTCCGTTGCCGTCAAGGAAGGGATGGATCGTCTCAAACTGGTAATGGGCGATGGCGACGCGGATCAGGTGTGGGACGTGGATCGTCTCGTTGTGCCAAAACTTCTCCAAGTCCCCCGTCAATTCGCCCACCTCCTCATGGTGAGGCGGTACAAAGAAGGCGTCGGAAGGACCGCTACCACCAATCCAATTCTGGCTGACTCGGAACCGCCCGCGCGTCTTGGCTTCACCTCGCACCCCATCCAGCAAGATGCGGTGCGTGTCCCGAAGCAAACGGTTCGACAACGGCAACCGTTCCAAGTCTTCAATCGCCCGATTCATGGCTCGGATGTAGTTTTGCACTTCCTGCCAATCATTCCGATGTTCGGGCGCCACGAATTCTTTTGGCTGGATCACCTCGTCCATTTCGGTCTGGGTGCCCTCGATCCGACTCGATGTATTGGCCTCCTTGACCACGTGCATCTGAATGAACATGTCCACGTCGGGGACGATCAGTGAATAGGCGTTGAGTTCCGCGAGAGCTTGCGCCGCGGATTCCAGCAGCGTGTTGAGATCCGGCGCGTTCCAGGTCCAGGCATGATTGACCAACGCCGGAGAGAAACTCCGGTATTCGTACTGTTGCACGTGACGCCCGGCCTTGAAATCTTTGAGGTTCATGGCTTCCCTTCGACGCTATTGAGCAGTCGTCTCTCGCCGTACTGGTATTCAGACATAATCCGCTCATTTGGTGCGTCTTGACGCACCGTACCTGCTACCTACTTACAGGATCGAAAATTCGCCCTGGAAATCCTCGGGCCACAACACGTCGTAATCGTCTTCACTGTCGATTGCGATGATTGCACCGTCGATCAGTTCGTTTCTTGTGAGCGCGGCGACAATAGCATCTCTTGCGAGATATGGATCGACGACAAACGAAAATGCATTGACTGTACCACTGCCGATGTCACCACCATCGCAATGGCCATTGCCCGTCCATCCCAAGCATTCGTTGAGAATGTCTTCCACGCTGTGGCGTTTGTCCAAGTCGCCAGTATCGCCCCAAACGTCTCCGGTCTTGAATTGGACGATGATCTGCAAATGGTCTTCGACGTCGATTTCTTCGTAGCCGCTGGATCGCTGTTCTTCGCTTTGGCCAGCAATTACGGTGTCAGCGGATTCGCCTTTTGGGATCCGAACATTCTTATTGCGTCCGGTTTCTCCAAGTGTGCCCCAATGTATCGTGACAGCGCGATTCCCAGCATCCCACGCTTCCCAGTAAAGTGTTTGTCTCTCGGTGCGTTTGTAGAGCTTAAGCATGAGCGGCGTGGCTTTTGTGCAAAATGTCGTTGAACACCAGCCGCGGAGTGTCGCGCGAAGCCGCGGCGTGGGGTGTTAGGTACTGTTGGGTGTTGTATCAGAACGCGCCGGGGGAGGGTAGTGTTTCCCGAACTGGGATGATGCCTGCCCCTTTTGCTTTTCTTCACGGAGAGAAATCGACGTCATACTGTTTCACTGCTGACTGGTAGTCTCCACCAGGCTCAACCGAAACACCTGACCCGAAGCGAATGAGCAACTGCTCCGATTGGCCGTTGAACTGATAGAGTCTCCCGTTCACAATAAGCTGGTTGTTTCCCACCTCTCTGTCGGAAACAAGATACTGTTCTGCCCCAGTCGAGAGCCAGATCTCTTCAAAGGGAACTTCGGAGGCATTGCCGGTTTTCACATTGAAGCCCTTCCAATCAACATGTACTTCATTGCCATTTGGATCTACTCGAATCACGGTGAAGTTTCGGATGCCGAAGGTCTGAGACGAAGTAATCGTACCCGTCTTACGGTCCTCGAGCCCCGACAAATGCTCCTCAAGCACCGACGGCGAACATGACGCCAGGAATACCAAACTCAAGATGGTAAACGAACGCAGTGGTATCTTCATTTGTCTTCGCAAGACGTCCAGCATCACCGGGCACGCGCGGGTGACGTTGTTTTCAGATTCCGCCGGATTGCGTGTTCCGGTGGTTGCGGTTGTTATCTGGAGTTCGGGAAATCGTGTGGATTCGGATTACACGTTATCCAAGAGAGCCCGATACCCGCTAAACTCATTCTTCCAGTCGCCATATACGCCTGATAAGCCACATTCAACACATTCGCAACCGAGATAGAACCAACGAACATCCTCGGTGGCTTGGTAAAGGGCAACACCGGCAATGATTCGGAATTCGTTTGCGCCGCAAGTACATTCAATTGGGTAGACCTCATCGACATCATCAATGAACTCGTCGCTGTCTCCAATGCCGTGTTCCGCTTTGCATGATGTGCAGATGCGAGCAGCCACACCCTCGTTTTCATTCATGACTACGGTAAACGTGTCACAATCACAGTGTGCGCATTTTGGGGCAGCAAAGTGTTCAGCGACATACGCATTTTTTTTGCTGTAGTCGAGGATCTGTGACTTCAATTGTGAGTCGTTCACGTTCGGGTCAGCCTCTAGCCAGATAACTAATGTCTATCGCGCACCCCCAATTTGCCAATGAGGCGCGCCGCTGCACGATACGCCCTACCCCACGAAGGTGATCGTAACGCGCAAGTCGTGGGGGCACAACGGGGTAGATGCACTTGCACCGGTTGCCGTCAAGCGACTTATCGGCCCGCAAAGCACCGAATGACATTTCGGCACCCCCCATCCGGGAAACCGTCGAGTTGACGAGGGGGCGGCTGAAGAAGCGCTGGCGAGACGCCAGTGATTCCCCACAAGTCCCAGTCCACCCACTCCCAGCACCTTCCCCATCTTGCATTGCCCCGATTTCCTCGACTCGCTACAATTCACCCCGTCGAGGTCTCTCATCACGCCAACCGTCAAGGAAGACGAGGCGAAGAGCATGGAAGTTGCTGCCCGGTCGGGGTCGCTTAGCGCGTTTGAACAACTCCGCTACGCGCGGGAAATTATTGAACTGGAAAGCCGGACGCTTGCGCAAGTGGCTGGGCGGTTGGATCGGCAATTCTGCCGGGCCGTGGAATATCTGCTGCATTGCCGGGGGAGTGTGATCGTCTCCGGGATGGGCAAGGCGGGGCTGGTGGGGCAGAAAATCATGGCCACGCTCGGGTCGACCGGCACGCGAAGCCATTGCCTGCATCCGGCCGAGGCCGTGCATGGCGATCTGGGCCGCATCGACCCCGGCGACGTGATGCTGGTCCTTTCGCAAAGCGGCGAAACCGAGGAGGTTGTGCGGCTGCTGCCGTCGCTGGCCGAGATGGGGGTTCCCATCGTGGCCATCACCGGCCGTGGCGATTCGACGCTGGCCCGACGGGCGACGGTGACGGTGGCCCTGGGGCCGCTCACCGAGGCGTGTGCGTTGGGACTGGCTCCTAGTACGAGCACCACGGCGATGCTGGCCGTGGGCGACGCGCTGGCCTTGGTGACCAGCAAGATGCGGAACTTCCGCCGCGAGGATTTCGCCCGATTTCATCCCGGCGGAAGCCTCGGGCGAAAGCTGAGCAAGGTGGAACACTGCATGCGGCCGCTGGAGCAATGCCGCCTGGCCTCGGTCCGCGACACGGTGCGCGAGGTCTTCGTGGCCGCCGGCAAGCCGGGACGACGCACCGGCGCGATCATGCTGATCGACGAGCAAGACAAGCTGCGGGGACTTTTCACCGACAGCGATCTGGCGCGGATGTTCGAGGAACGGCGCGACCGCGAGTTGGACGGCCCCATCGGCCGGGTCATGACCGACGGTCCGCGTTCGGTCGAGATCGGCTCGATGATGACCGACGCCGTGGCCGTCATGGCCGAGCGAAAGATCAGCGAACTGCCCGTGGTCGATCAGGCCGGCAAGCCGCTGGGGCTTCTCGACGTAACCGACGTCGTCGGGCTGATGCCGGCCGACTTTTCCGATCGTAGCGAGTCGGAGCCCGATGGCCGGGGCGAAAACGTGCCGCCGGCGGCGTAAGGTGTGTCTGGCGAACCGAATCGCACCCGATAACGTAAATGGAAACAGACCTCAAGTAGCATCGTCCTTTTCACGGTCATTTGCCGGCTTATGAGCAACCCAACCGCCGATCCACGATACCAGGCGATCGAATTGATTCTTTCCGACGTCGACGGCGTACTGACCGACGGGCGAATCGTTTTCGACAACCAGGGCATCGAGTCGAAGCGATTCCACGTGCGCGACGGCGTGGGGGTGAAACTCTGGCAGAAGGCCGGCTACCGGTTCGGGCTGATCACTTCGCGCAGTTCACACATCGTGAAGACCCGGGCGGCCGAATTGGGCATCGAGCTGGTTCGCCAGGGCACGCGCGACAAGCTGACGGCCATGCAACAGATCCTCGATGAGTTCGGTCTGCAACCGGGACAGGTCTGTTACATCGGCGACGACCTGCCCGATCTGGCCGTTGTCGAGACGGTCGGGCTGGGCGTGGCGGTAGCCGACGCTTGTGACGAACTCCGCCAGACGGCCGACTACGTGACCGTGCTGGCCGGCGGCCAGGGGGCCGTCCGCGAGACGATCGAGTTGATTCTGAAGGCACAGCGACTGTGGGACGACTTGATCCAGGAACATGCGTCCCGTTAACTGGTTAAAAAAGGGGGACAGGCACCTCGCTAGCATGCGTATTCGTTGGGACAGAGCGGCTTCTGCTCGGAGCCAGTCCCCCTTTTTCACACGGTAAATCCCTCGTTTTTTCGACCCAACCCCGTTTCCCGCAACTTGCCATGGCCCGCGTCTTTCGCGTGATCACGAGTTTCGTTGCCGTGCTGACGGCCTACTGGGCCTATGCGCTGGCCGTGGTGCCGATGATCGAGCCAACGGCCGACATGAACCGGTCGGAAGGTCCCGACGAGGAGCGGCGGCGGCTGGCCGAAACCGCGGTCCAGCGGCAATTGCGGCAATTCGCCGGCCTTTTCCCCCCAGGTTCCTGGGAGTTGAGTTCGTCGAAGATTCTCCAGAGCGAACAGTTCACGCTGCTCTTGGGGGATTACAAGAATCGGGGTGACGGCAAGGTCGAGATCCACCCCTGTACGATGGTCTTCATGGCCGACGGCCCGAAGCAAACGGAACTCCAGCGGCAGCGGCGGGCGATCGTCTTGCAGGCGCCCAAGGGCGCGCTTTTGGAGTTCGATTCGCCGCTGGATCTGAAACAGGCGAAGATCGGACGCCTGATGGGCGGGCGGCTGTTGGGTCAGGTTACGATCCGCAGTGACGGCAAGCTGCCGGGCCCGGAAGACGACCTTCGCATCGACACCCGCGACGTCGAGATCACCGAACGGCGCGTTTGGACGCCCTACCAGGTTGCTTTTCGTTTGGGTCCCAACAACGGCGGCGGGGAGGAGATGACCATCCGCCTGTCGCCGGCCGCGTCGGACGACAGCATCGCCGAACACGGCCCCAACATCGGCGGCGTCGAATCGTTCGAATTGCAGCGGCTGGATCGTCTGCACCTGGAACTGGCCGACGGCGATCTGTTTTCCGGCGGCAAGAAGAACGCTGCCGAAGAGCCGCCCTCCGGCGGGATCGACAAACCGGCTCCTCGGCCCGTCGTCCGGAAGACGGTCGTCCGGAAGACGGTTTCCCCCGCCGCCGACACGCTCGAAGGGCGGCTGCCGGTCGAGGTAACCTGCCAGGGACCGTTCCGTTTCGATTTCGTCGAACAAGTCGCCACGTTTCAACGGGAGGTGGACGTTCTCCAACTTCATCCCGACGGGCCCAGCGATCAACTGAGTTGCGAATTGCTTTCCGTGTTCTTTGGACGCCGCCGCCCGGCAGCTCCCTCGCCCGACGATGGGGCCGACGACATGGCCGACGGTAAACACGGGCACAAGCCGGGGCACAAGCCGGCCAACCCGCTGGCTTTGGAGGCCCGGCGCGTGGAAGCCCACGGCACGCCGGTGATCGTGCGTTCGCCCAGCCGAGAGATCCACATCCGGGGCCAGCAGATGGCCTACGATGTGCTGAGCGGGGAGATTTCCCTGGACGACGACCGCGAGATCGTGCTGATCCAAGGGCCCAACGAACTGCACGCCCGCAACGTCGTCTACACACCCGTGCCCGGTCATTTGGGTAAGATCGTTGCCGAAGGGCCGGGTTGGCTGCGCGGCCGGCTTTCGGAGAAGAAGGGCCAACAAATGGCCACGCTGTGGACCGGCCAGTTGCAGGTCCGCCCGGATCAGGACGAGCAAATGGTCTCCGTGATCGGTGGAGCCCAGGTCCAACTGCGCGGCCTGGGCAAACTCAACGCACAACAGATCCATCTCTGGCTCGCCGAATCCAACGCCGCGAAGAAGGCCCCCGCCAAGAAGGACGCCTCGCAGCGAAGCCAAGCCGACCGGCTGCGACCGGTCCGCATGTGTGCCCAGCACGACGTCCAAGTTGCCTCGCCCCAGCTTTCCGGCCGAGTCGACCGGATGGACATTTGGTTCGACGATCAGACAGGCGGGCAGACAGGCGGGCAAACGGGCGCCGGCCAAAACCAACACGCCGGCGCCGCGACGGGAACCGAAGGTCACGGTTCGGCCGATGATCCACCGAACTCCCAAGCGAGCGGCGCGGATCCCTTACCCCCACCGGCCGGAGAAACGCCGCCGCGCCATTTCTTCGTCTCCGGCGGTGCTCTCCAAGCCCAGATGGTGCTGCGCGACGAGACAACCGAGTTGGCCGCCCTGGTCATCGAGCAGAACGTCGAGTTTCGGGAGACACGGACCGAAAAGCCCGACGATCGTCCGTTACGCGTCAGCGGCGATCGCGTCCAAGTGACCGGTGCCGACAAAACCGGGGGTGGAATCACGGTGACCGGTCGCGTGGCACATTTCGAAGGTCGTGGACTGGCACTGACCGGCACCAACATCAGCCTGAATCGGGGAACCAACCAACTCTGGATGGACGGCCCGGGAAGGCTGGAGTTGATCGTCAACCGCGATTTGCAGGGCCGTCCGACCGCGACCGAGCGGTCCCTGTCGATCCTCTGGCAAGAGCGAATGTTGTTCGACGGGCAGGCGGCCAAGTTCGAGAGCGGCGTGGTCGCCACAACGGCCCAGCAGCGACTCGATACCGAATCGCTGGAGGTCGTTTTCAGCCGCCCCATCGAGTTTGCCGAGGGACAGTTCCCTTCATCCGCGGCCCAAGTATCTCCAGGCCAAGTATCTCCGGCCCAACCGCCCCCAGACGTCCGGCGGATCCTCTGCCGTGGCGGCGTGACCATGGTGAGCCGATCGAGCGGGCAAGAGGAATCCGGGCAACAAAGCTTCGATCCACGGCAGGACCTCGATTCGATCGAGCGAATGGAAGCGGAGAATCTGACCATCGACCGTCTCACGGGCGAACTGACCGCCGCCGGCCCGGGATGGGTGACGACCGTTCGCCGCGGTGGTTCCGAGGGCTTCGCCCTGGGAGGAACGGATCCGTTTTCTCCTGCCGGGGGCGTTTCACCTTCGGTCCCGGCTTCCACGGCGGCCGACGACTCGCTCAGTTATCTGCGGGTCGGCTTCCAGAAATCGATCACCGGCAATCTGCACCAGCGGCAGATGGCTTTCGTGCGTCAGGTGCGTTGCGTTTACGGCCCGGTCGACCGCTGGGAGCAGACGCTGGACCCCAACAATCCCGACGGATTGCCCACGAACGGACTCGTGCTGACGTGCGACCGGCTGAGCGTTGCCGAGTTGGATGCCCCCGGCTCGGGCAAACCGACCCGCGTGTTGGAAGCCGTCGGCAACACGGTCGTCGAAGGGCGGGCGTTCACCGCCCGGGCCCACCGGATGAACTACAGCGAGGCCAAGGACTGGCTGGTGCTGACGGGGGATGGTTGGGCCGACGCCGCCCTGTTCCGTCAACCGCAACCTGGCGGACCGACTTCCGAAGTGTTCGCCCGCCAGATCCACTACTGGCGCTCGCTCAATCGGGTGAAGGTCAACGGCGCCCGGTCGATGCAGATGAGCCAGCCCCCCGGCCGTTAAGTCGCAGGCATACTCCGTGTGCCGTCCGCCCCCTTCCCTCTCGAATCTTCCCCGGTAGCTTGACCCGGCCGGATGTCTGGGCCAAGATACGAGCATCCCGTCGACCACGATCCGGTTCGGAATCCGCGAGGAAGCACCATGCCACGTAGACCGACGTCTGTCTTGCCGATTGCCCTGGTGATTCTCTCGACCGGTGTTGCCATGTCCCAACAACCGGATCTGATGCCGCCGGCGCGGATCGCCGCGGCCATTCAGCAGGCGGCTCCCGATCGGCCCGCCGTTGCCCCGGCTGCGCCGCGCAAGGTGTTGGTTTACGGACGCGTGCGAACGCACCCCGAATCGGTACCCTGTTGCTTCAAGGCGTTTGCAGTGCTGGGCCGAAAAACGGGCGCTTTCGAGGCGGTGCTCAGTACCGATCCGACGATGTTTCTGGCAGACAACCTGAAGCAATTCGACGCCGTGGTGATGAACAACACCCACGAGCGCCATCCCATGCTGCCGGCCGATTTCGATCAACTCAACCCCCAACAACAGAAGGCGGCCACCGATCGGGAAGAGACGCTGAAGCAGAATCTGCTCGACTTCGTCGCCGGCGGCAAGGGCATCGTCGGCATCCACGGGGCAACGGCTGGAATCCATACGTGGCCCGAGTTCCTGGAAATGATCGGCGGAAAGTACGGCGGCCATTTCAGCGACGAGGTGTGGGTGAAACCCGAGGAACCGGATCATCCCCTCTGCGCGGCATGGGAAGGCAAGAGCTTCCCGGTTCGCGACGAGATTTACATGTTTGGCGAACCGTACTCGCCGGAGAAGGTGCGCGTGCTGCTGAGCCTCGATTTGAGCAAGACGCCGGACCCTAAGAAGCGAGACGACGGGCAGTACGCGGTCAGTTGGGTGCGCCCCTACGGAAAAGGTCGCGTCTTTTACTGCTCACTAGGGCATGTGTCGGCCGTCTACTGCAACCCCGTCGTGCTACGCCACTTCCTGGCCGGCACCCAGTTTGCCATCGGCGACTTAAAAGCCGACGCCCAGCCGCGGCGGTGATTTGGCAACGTTGCTTGGCTTGGTGTGAATTATCAAGAAACCACCCCCCACGGAGGCTTGACCGATTGCCATGAACCGTCGAAAATTCCTTGCTTATTCTTCCGCCGCCACCCTGGGACTGGGGATGATGTCCGAAAACCGCGCCCAAGCCGACCCGAAGCCCGCATCGACCGACTCCGGCGCGCGGCCGGGGAACCCGATCGCCGTGTCGACCTACTCGTATTGGCGTTACCGGACCGACTCGAAGCTGAAGATCGAGGACTGTATCGATAAGGCGGCCGAGATGGGGTTTGATGCCGTCGAGGTCCTCGAAGTGCAGATGCATCGCAAGGACAACCCGTATCTGCAAACGCTCAAACGCCGCGCGTTCGTGGCCGGGATGGACCTTTGCGGCATGTCGACGCATCAGGATTTCGTCGACCCCGATCCCGAAAAGCGACAGACCGATATCAAAAAAACGATCAACAGCATTGAACTGGCCTACAAGCTGGGCATCCCCACCATTCGCGTCAATACGGGCCGATGGGGGACCAGCCGCAATTTCGACCATCTGATGGAGAACCGGGGCATCGAGCCGTCGCTGCCCGGCTATACCGACGAAGACGCCTTCCCCTGGGTCATCGAGAGCCTGGAGAAATGTCTGCCCGCGGCCGAAAAATGCGGCGTGCTGCTGGGGCTGGAGAACCACTGGGGACTGGGGCTGACGCCCGAGGGCGTGCTGCGGATCGTCAATGCCGTCGATTCGCCCTGGCTGCAAGTGACCATGGACACGGGCAATTTTCTCGAAGACCCGTACACGCGACTGGAGAAGATCGCCCCCAAGACCGTCTTCGTTCAAGCCAAGACGTATTACGGGGGCGGCGTCTGGTACGAGGTCGATCTGGACTACGATCGGGTGGCCGGCATTCTGCGGAAGCACGACTATCGGGGCTACATCTCGCTGGAGTTCGAGGGCCGCGAAGACCCGTCCACGGCGATCCCCAAGAGCTTGGCCCTTTTGCGCGGGGCGTTTGCCCGGCGGAGTCGCAAGTCATAACCCGAAGCGTGAGCGAGGCGAATTGCCGCAGAGCATTCCCTCGCTTACGTTTCGGAGGTGGCCGAAACCGGAGAGGCATTCATCGGTTGCCCCTCAGGTGCCATAGACGGGCGAATCTCGCTCTGGCGAGGCTCGGTCCGGGCCGACTCCCGAGAGTCTCCGTGCCTTCTGGGGGGGTTGTGGTCCGCTAGGAAGCGGTTGCAGTCCTCGCGTCCACGGTATATTGTAGTAGTTGTGCTATTTGCATGGATTGCGCAGTGTAGGACTTGTGTGAACGGATAGGAAATGGCACTTTGGCGGGTTTGGCGGGTGCCGAACCCCGGAAATTCCGTGTGATTCAGCATCCTGGAGGAATCTCATGACTCGCTTGACGCTACTTCTGACCATCGTGTTTGCCGTTTCCTGCTCGCTTTTCTGCGGTTCCACCGTGCAGGCGGCGACGATCACCGCCTATTACGACTTCGAGGGTGCCGGGGACGATCGCTTCGATGACCCGGCCGGTGACTTTGCCGACGATCTGATCGGCCAATACAACCCGGTTTTCACCGCCGACGTTTCGGCCAACGCCATGGGCAGCGCCCAAGCGGCCAGTTTTAACGGCAACAGCGCCCTGTTCACCGACGCCTACACGACCGACCTGGGCCCCGACCCCGATGCCTTGACGATCATGTTCTGGGTCAAGGGATCAGACGCAAACCAGGAAAACAACAACACCCGCCTGATGACGAGCCGCGTTAAGCCGAACGGCTCCGGGACGTTTGGCAGGCCCTGGCAAGTGGAGGGCTTCGGCAATAACGGGAACAACGGGGACGCAATGGACGTGCGGTACCAATCTCACGATGGCGTCTACCCCAACAACTGGTTCAGCCCTGACGCCATCAACGCACTGGCTAACACCGGCGAAACGGAGGAATGGCGTCATGTGGCCTTTGTTCTTGCCAACTCCGGTCACCCGAGCGACGGCGGCGCATTCGGCCAGACTTTCGTCGATGGTGTACAGGTGGGGAATCTCTACAATCCACCCGTCGAATGGGACGGCCATACCCTCGCCAACCTGGAAGGCGAACTGATCATCGGCGGTCACGCCGAGAACGCCGGCAGCCGTGCCTTCACCGGCCTGCTTGATGACGTTGCCCTGTTCGCCGGGGTGGTCGATTCGGCCGACATCGCGGCTATTGCCGCGGGCCAAATGTCCCCGGGCGACTTCATCCAAGGCGCGGCCGTCCCCGAGCCGGGCACCTTCGCCCTGGCCGCCCTGGGCCTGCTGGGACTCGGCTTGGTCGGCTGGCGGAAGCGGCGGTCCGCGTGAGCACGTAGACAACGAGACTCGTACTCAGTAACGCCGAGCCCCCAGTCGGAGAATCACTGGGGGCTCGGCGTTCGTTCCTCACGCCTCGACCCCAGGCACCCCACCTATCAACCTGCCAGCGATTCGGGGTTCCGGTGATTCGGCCGATGTGTCAAGATATGCATCATGCGGTATCTCGATCTGACATTACCGACCGAAGTCGAGAATCTGGCCCTGGACGAGGCCCTGTTGGATGAGGCCGAGGCGGCGGACGATCCGGCCGAGACGTTGCGGATCTGGGAGCCCCAGCGGCCGATGGTCGTGGTGGGCCGTTCGTCCCGGTTGGCCGAGGAAGTCCACCAGGACCAATGCCGGCGCGACGGGGTCCACGTGCTCAGGCGGTCCAGTGGCGGGGCCGCGGTGGTGACCGGCCCGGGCTGTTTGATGTATGCCGTGGTGCTCGATTATGCCCGGCGTCCGCTCCTGAGGGCCGTCGACCACGCCCATCATTTCGTGCTCCGCACGCTCGTCGGTGCCCTCGGGGCGCTGGTTCCTAGTGTGCGATGCCAGGGGACCAGTGATCTGGTGGCGGGCGACCGGAAGTTTTCGGGTAATAGCCTCCGCTGCAAACGGCAACACCTGCTTTACCACGGCACGCTGCTTTACGACTTTCGCCTGGAACTGATCGACCGTTACCTGGCCATGCCGCCGCGGCAGCCCGACTATCGCTCGGGACGATCCCACGGCGATTTCGTCGCCAACCTGCCGCTTGAGGCCGAGGCCATTCGCGAGGCGCTCCGGACCGCCTGGGACGCCCGAGAGCCTTGCGATCCGTGGCCCCGTCGGCTGACCGAGAAACTGGCGGCCGAGAAGTTCAGCCAAACCGAATGGAACGCGCGGCGATAGGGGTAGCTACG
>CAYUIQ010000246.1:0-12974 GCA_964444795.1 uncultured Planctomycetaceae bacterium | reverse complement strand
GTTTCTCGTCGCTTGCTGGCGATGGCCGATCCCGGTGGACCTCCCGAGGGCAGCGCGTGGCGCGAGTTGCTCCAGAGCGTATCGGTCGATCAGGTGTACGGCGTCAAAGTCCAATTGCGGCACCGGCACCTGCGCCCCGACGCCCTGCTGCAAACGTTGTTGATACCCTACTCCCAACCATACGATCCCGACGTTCCGCCACCGCCCAACGGCCCCTTTCACGTCGACGAAGACCGCTCCGGCGACGGGGAAACCTGTTACGTGGCCAACTCGCGTTACTTCGCCGCCGGATCGACCCAGCCGGGTGAGATCGTCGAGCGTCATTTCGCCCGAGGAAAGGACGCGATTGCCGCCTTGCGACGCGGCGAGATCGACCTGCTGGATCGCGTCAACCCCTGGGACATCGCCACACTGAAGCGGGCCGAAGGGATCTCCGTCGAACCCTACGCCGTGCCGCGGATTCACTGTCTGATCCCCAATACGAACAAACCGTTGTTGGCCAACCGCACGTTTCGACGGGCGCTGGTCTACGGCATCTATCGCGAGGCCATCCTCCGGAAGCAGTTGTCGGCCGGGCTCGAATTGCCCGGCTGCCAAGTCGTCAGCGGACCGTTTCCGCTGGGAGTTTCCGGAGGCGACCTCATCGGATACGCTTACGACGAGAATATCGAGCCTCGGACGTTCGAACCACACGTGGCGATTGCCCTGGCCGCCATCGCCAGCAAAGAACTGGAACTGGCCGAAGCCCAACGACGCGAGAAAGAGGGCCTCCAACCCGAAACGCCCGCACCCAAGGCGCCCGCACCCGAGGAACCCGCGGCCGGCGGAGACAAGAAACCGCCGCAGGTGCCGCGGCCCAGTCTGGTCTTGGCTCATCCGCCCCACGAGGTCGCCCGAATGGCCTGCAAGGCAATCAAGCGACAGCTTCACGTGATCGGTGTCGATGTCGAGCTACACGAGCTTGAGCCGGGCGAGTCGGGCGTGTCGGACGATCGCTACGATCTGGTCTACGCCGAACTAGCCGTTTGGGAGCCGCTGGTCGATGCCCGGCGTCTGCTCGGACCCGGCGGAGCGACCGGCCGGTGCAGCTCCTATATGAGCCTGGCACTGCGGCGGCTTGACGAGACGGTGAAGTGGCAAACGGCGCGCAAGCAATTGCAGCGGATCCACCGCATCACGCACGACGAGGTAACGATCATCCCGCTGTGGCAGCTTACCGATCATTTTGCCCGGCGCGAGGACCTGGGGGGCATGGGGACCTCGCTGGTTTGGCCCTATCAGAATATCGAGCAATGGCAACTGTCCTTCCGTTCCTATCGTTTCGCGACCCGGCAGCCATGAACCGCAACCTCCACCGTAACCCGCGCCATACGATCCGGCGGAGCCGCGTGCTCCTCGTCGCCGCGGCGACCGTTTTGGCCTTTCCCGCATGGACCCCGGCACAGTCGGTCTGGGAACTCGCGCCCTATCGGGTCCGCGTCACCGTCGCTGTGGCGGCGCGCGCCGAGTGGCCGGCAAGCCTGGAGTCGGAACTCCGCGGGGGCCTGACCGAGCGCGCCGAGTCGTTCATTGGCGCGCCGTGGCGACTGGAAGTGACGTGCGCGGAACCTGTCTTGCGACACGAACTCCTCTCGGCCCAAGGGACACTCGACGACGCTTCGATTCCGCCTTGGGCGTTGAAGTCCGATAAGTGGTTTGTGTTGACCGTCGTACCCGCCGACGTGGGATTCCTGGTCACGTCGCGCGAGTTGGACATGCACACGCATACGTGGAATGCGCCGGTGGCCCAACGGGCGCGTCAGTCGAGCAAGCTCTGCGACGTGGCGTTCGAAACGCTCGTGGCGGCATTTGCCCCCCTGGCACTCGTGGAGAGCACGAAGCAGAGTGTCGTGTTGCGGCTCAAAGGGGCGGCCTTGCCGTTGCGAGATCAGGAATTGGAGTTGATCGGCGCCGGCGACGTCTTTCGTCCGCTGACGCGTTACAACCACGGCGACGGAACCTTCCGCGACGCGCGCACCAACCCGGCCACCTTCTTCGACGTTCGGCCCGTCCCCTGGACGTTTCTCCTTGCCGAGCCAGCCGATCCGGCGGCGCCCGCCCGAAGAGACTGTACGCTGGTTAGTGGAATTCGCAGTCCGCTCAGCGGTCGTCGACGCGGCCGGGTCGAGCAACTGGCCCTGGCGGTCATTCCACCTCGGGGTACGACTCGGCTGGCGCTCCATTCGCGAACCGACCGCGAGAAGCCCCTGGCCGGATACGATGTCTTCACCCAATTACCCGGCTCCAAAAAGACCGAGCATCTCGGGTACACCGATCGGCATGGAAGCATCGCGCTGGAGCCGGCCGATCAGGGTGTTTGCATTGTGTTGGTCAAGAGCGGCCGGGAATTGCTCGCCCGGCTCCCCGTGGTCCCGGGATTGGACCCGACGGCCGAGGCCCTGATTGCCGACGACGATGTCCGTCTGGAGGCCGAAGGACGGACGAAACGCCTGCAATCGCGACTCATCGACCTGGTTGCCCAACGCGAGGTTCTGCTCGCGCGGGCCCACTCGTATCGCAAGCAGGGTGAACTCGATAAGGCTTTGGATCTGCTCAGCGAACTGCGCGGCTTGGCACGCCAACTCGATGAGGAGAAGCCCACCTCCAACGATCCGGCAATCCAGGGCAAGATCGACGCGATGTTCGCCCAGACCGAATCGCTTCTGAAAAAGCACCTCAATCCCCGACCGGATCCGATCCAGCAGTTGGCCGACGCGATCCGCGCCGCCGAGGGGTCGCAGTAGGCGGCCCCGGTTGATTCGTGCCTGGCTACCAGGCCGATTTCAAGAGCATGCCCAAGATCACCATCGTGATGGAGAAGGCCAGGGGAGCCAACACCAGCACCACGACCGGATGCAACAGCGGCGGCAGGTCGTCCTCGATCTCCTCGACCGAATCGTCTTGCGAAGCCGGATGGCGGGCGGTGGGCGGCTCGGCCATGGGAATCACCGCCTCTTTCGGCGTTGCGTCGGATAGCTCGGGAAATCCCAGTTTCGTATCGGCCAGCTTCCTGCCGCCGGGGCGTGTCGGCAGCGATTCGGCGGGCATCGCTGCGCTCTGGCCCGTCCAGGGCGCCAATCGCTCGACCACCTCGGCCGCCGAGGCGATTCGCTCGGCCGGCTCCTTGGCCATCATGGCGTGCAGTACTTCGGCAAATTCATCACTCAAGCCGGCGTTCAATCGCCGTGGAGCCAGCGGCTGAAGTTTGCGATGGGCCTCGGCCTTGTCGCGCGTCGAGCCGCCGGGAAACGGTACTTTGCGGGTAACCGCGTAGTAGAGCGTACACCCGAGCGAGTAGATGTCCCACGCCGGGGTCGGATTCCAGGGGGCATCGATGTGGTCGGGCGAGAGGTAGTCGGCGGTGCCCACGATCTTGCCGAATCGCGGATCGTTTTCCGCGTCGCCGACCAGCGGACCGGCCAGTCCCAGGTCGGAAAGCTTGGCCCGGCCTTCCGGCGTGACCAACACGTTGCCGGGCTTTACGTCGCGATGAATCAGGCCTTCTTCATGGGCGTATTGCAGTCCACGGGCGGCATCGGAAATGATGGTCGCCGCCGTCTTCATGTCCAAGGCCCCGTGCTGACGAACGTACTTGTGCAGATCGGTCCCCGGCACGTATTCAGTCACCAGAAAATGCACGTTGCCGTCGTGGCCCGCGTCGACCGCCGCAACCAGATGCGCATGGTCGAGCTTGGCCTGAGCCTTGATCTCACGGGTAAAATTGGCCACGGCCTCGGGCGTCGATTCGCTCCGCGGCAGCACCTTCACCGCCACGACCCGGCCGAGGATCTCGTGCTTAGCCTTGAAGACCTGTCCCATCCCTCCCTGACCGATCGAATCGATCATCTGATAGGGACCGAGATTGAACTTGGTCCGTCCGGCCATCAACTGCTCGGCCTGCCAGCGGTTGAGGTGTCCCAGTTCCATCAGTTTGTCGGCCAACTGCTGATCGCCCGCCAGCGAAGGCAGCGAGGGACGTCCGCCCGGGGGCGGGGGCGTCGCGGGACCGGCCAGCGCCGCGACGGCTTCGTCGACCTGCTCTTGGGTCAACAGACCGCTAGCCAACGCGCACCAACTGAATCCTGATTTGCTGGTCGTACTCACGCAATCGGTATCCTTCGAGACACGAAACAACGCTTCGATAGCCAAGTCGCTACTGTTACGATACCCCACCGGGGGTGCCGGCGCCAAGATTCGCCCCCCGTCGAGCTACGCCCGGATTCCAAAGCCCCCCCATGCTTCCGGGATTGGGGCCACCAATTCGACTGGCGTTTTTTCGACCGGATGGAGTACGATCAGGCGGTGTGCGTGCAGGGCGATGCCGGCCGGAAACTGAATCACGCTTCCATACTTCCGATCACCCACCACGGGGTGGCCAGCGTGAGCCATCTGGAGGCGTATCTGGTGCTTCCGCCCGGTCAGCAAGTCGACCTCCAACAGCGAATTGCCCTCGACCACCGACAACCGCCGGTAGGCAAGCCGGGCTTCCTTGGCATCGGGGAGCGTGCGGCCGACAATCCGCATTCGCCGGTGCCGCTTGTCGGGGGCGACCCAGTCCACGCATTCTCCCTTAAGCTGGCGGATCGCGCCCTCGACCAACACGCGATAGGATTTCCGCACCGTCCGCTCGCGAAACTGTTCGGTAAGTCGGCGGGCCGCTTTGGAGGTCCGGGCCAAGAGGACAACGCCCGTGGTCGGCGCGTCGAGCCGGCTCACCACGCCCAGATAAACATTGCCCGGTTTATCGTATTGCTGCTTGATGTATCGACGCGCCACGTCCAGCAAGGTCGGGGTGCCGCCGGGTGTGCCCATCGTGGCAAGCCCCGCCGGTTTGACCACGGCCAGCAGATGGTTGTCTTCGTACAGTATTTCGAGCGGGCTATCGTCCATGGGCGAGTCAGGGTATCCCGGAGCAAACACGTATTTTACAATGTCCGTCGTATCAAGTACACCTCGCGCCGATGAGGCGTTACCCCGACCCCCCATCCGGAAAACTTCGTGATGCCCACCCGCCCGTTGAAACTCGTCTTGGCAAGTCAATCTCCTCGCCGCCGGCAACTCCTGGCCGCCGCCGGATACGAGTTCGAGGTGGTTCCGCCCGGCGAGGGCAGCGAAGGACAACGCCATAAGGGGGAGAGCCCGGGCGAGTTCGTGGCACGTCAGGCACATCAAAAGGCCGCCGACGTGGCGCGCCGAATCGCCGCCGGATTGGTTGTCGGCTGTGATACGGTAGCCGAGTGCGACGGAGAGATTCTCGGCAAGCCGGACGACGAGAATCACGCCCGGGCGATGCTTGAGACGCTCAGCGGACGGCGCCATCGCGTCTACAGCGGGCTGTGTCTGTGGCCAGTGCCCGACGGCCGACCGAACGTTCAAGTCGACGTCACCACGCTACGCATGGACCGGCTGGACGACGAGTTGCTCAACGCTTATCTGGCCGGCGGGCAGTGGAAGGGTAAGGCCGGCGCCTTCGGCTATCAAGATCGCATCGGTTGGGTCCACGTCGTGCAAGGCAGCCCATCCAACGTCGTCGGATTGCCGATGGAACTATTCGAGCGGATGTTGGCGGGTTACTGAAGCTTAATTCGCACGGATTCAGCCTTGTAGGATGGGGCCAGCGCAGCGCCGGCCCGCCACCGCACTACCCGCCTTCCTCCGGGAAGACGCCCCCGGCAACGGACGGATGCCGCTGGAGCAGCTTGGCGAGACGCCCCAGCATCTCTTCGAGCAACTCGGGCCGATCGTCGGTCAGATTGACCATCTCCTCGGGATCTTCCTTGAGATCGAACAAGAGGTAGGTTCCCGACGGACGGTCGAAGATCAGCTTGTAGCGGGCGTTGTGCAACACGCCGAACATGTCGTAGTGCGTCAGGAGAATCACATCGCGATTCCAGAGCCGATCCACCAGTGCCCGGACTCTCTCGTCGCCGGTCGAACCCGACGCCCGGGCTTGCATGAGCGGTAGCAGACTGTTGCTGTTCAGGGGATACTCTTCACTCGGGTCGGCCTGAACGACGCCGGCCCATTCCATGACCGTGGCCAGAAGATCCGTCTGCAGAACCGGTTCGTCACAGATGCCGCCGCTGGGGACGCCCGGGATGCGAACGATCATCGGAATACGAATGCACTGCTCGTACAAATGGGCGACGTAATAGCAGTGTTCGTGTTCCCACCACTGACAACCGTGATCGCCGACGAAGATGATCATCGTGTTGTCGTAAAGCCCGCGCTCCTTGAGCTTATCGAGGATCCGTCCGATCTGGGCGTCGGTTCGCGTGATCGTGTGGTAATAGCGGGAGATTCTGTCGTGTTTTTGGCCGTTGGGTAGCCTGGCATCGGCCTCATACGGGCGAATTCCGTTGGGGAAGCCGAGTTCCCTGGCCCGCTCCAGCGGCGTGCGTTCCCAGGGAAAGTGAGTGTCGTTGAAGTGCTCGCAGAGGAAGAATTTCTCGCCGGGTTTGACGTCGTCGAGGAAGTCCACAATGCGCTGCGCGCGTTTGTCGCCCCGCGTGACTCCCCGGTCAAACTCTTCTCCGGTCACGTTGGAATCGAACTGCTCGCCATGTTGCCAAGGCGGATCGTCCGGCGCGTGAAAATCGTCGGGCACGGAAAGCGTGTAGTAGGGATTCGTGTCGGCGTGGCACCAGCGATCGACTCCGGCCAGACGCAGCACCCTGTACATGTTGTTGAAGCGGGTATAGCGGCCCTTGTACGAAAGCGACACGTCCAGCGAGATCGTCCGCATGAAACGCCCCGAGTTGACCGCCACCCACGAATCCCAGGTACTCGGGTAAATGCATCTTGCTTGCCGGAAAATGGTCCCTTCGGCGGCTACCGAATCGATATGCCGGGTCGCCTGGAGTCCGTCGGGGAGTTTCCGCTGGCCATACGCCGAGATGGCCCGGGGGACGATGCCCTCAAGGTAGAGAATCATCAGGTTGGGGAACTCTCGGGCACGATCGGCGTGCTGGATCTCGAACCGGTCATGCGGCATCTCTTTCGGTTCGATCGGAGTCGTGTAGCCGGGGATCATGTAACGGTCGAAGTCGTCCGGGTCCGCTCCGTGGAGCACCGACGAGTAGCCGTCGCGATCGAAATCGAAGAACCAGTGCAGGAAGAGTAACTCGAATTCGTGCCGCCTGCTGAATTCAAATGTTCGCGCGAAGACATTCTTGCTCATCCCTTGCCAGCCCCAAAACGGCCAAGACGCGCCCACCAACGCAGCCAGCACAAGAAGGGAGACCGTCGCCCGGGCCGACCTTCCCGCCAGCCGAGCCCCGCGCGTAGGGGCTGGAAACTCGCGACGGGCCTCGCGGCCCTCGGGAGAAAGAGGTGCGCCGTCGTTGGCCGCGGGGTCGGAATTCCGCCGGAGCCTCCGACTCCAAATTCCCAGTCGGACCCAGACCGACCGACCGACGAGGTACGTGAAATAGGCGCCCAGCAGCGACATCATTACCCGCATGAACGGGAACTGGGCCGTTTCCAACATGCCACGCCAGTCGTCGAAGTCGAAGAGATATTCGAGCCAGATGAATAGCCACGTCAGCGAGCCGATCATCACCGCCGCCGTTCCCATCAGAAAGAGGTAACGCCAACGAGCGGTCCACCCTCCGAGCCAACGTATGTACGGATAGACGGGAAACAACAGCAGCGTCCAGAAGGCCAACTCGGAGCGACGGGGATAATCGTTCGACGCCGCGGCGCCTTTCTTGGCACGACCGGCCTGACAGGCCAAATCGAAGTCGCGTTTGAGCATCAGGCTACTGACGATGGCCATGGGCCACAGCGCCGCCAAGCAGAAGACGAGGAGCAGCGCCGGCAGAATCCAGCCCTTTTCAGCATTGATCTCCCCGAGGATCTTGATCTGCCAGGGAACGCCGAGCGTGGCCGTCCAGAGCATCGCCGCGAGCAACGCCTGACGCCGGCAGTCGACCACGGTCATCGGCGATTTCGTGCGGCGACCGCTCCGCGAAGCCAGCCACAGGCTCACGTGTCCCACGACGCCGATCAACGCGATGATCGTGGCAAATAAAATCGAGGTCGAGTAGAGAATCACGTCGGCGTCGGCGGCCTCGCCTTCGCGAAAGAAAGGCGCGTAAATGTAGCCCCCGTTGGCGTCGGGGTTCCAAAACTCGCGGTGTTCCCAGATCGCGTAGATTAGCACCGATGCCGCGCCCAGAAGGTAGGTAACCCCCAGACGTGTTCCCAGCGGCGAGCGTCCGCCCGGATTTGCGCGGTCGGGCGAATTCAGCTCGCCGGTCGCGACCGGTATGACACACGTCAGAAGCCAGGCAATCACCGCGACCAGGGCAACCAGCGCCCAAGCCATCGGTTCCGCGGACGATACGTCCAGGCGCCCTGTGTCGGGTGCGAAGTGATAGCGGCATTCGATCAGACCGATGCCCAAGAACATTGCCACACAGATCAGCAACCACATTCCATGGGCGGTCTTGGGAGAATCGCTGTTGAGTGGTTGGCCGTCGAGCGGGGGTTGGCCGTCGAGCGGGCCGTTTCCACCCAGAAGCCGGCGACGGACCGCCACTATCGCCACGAGGAACAACACACCCAAGGCGACCCCGGACCAAACAAACGTGCCGTAGTTGATCTTGAGATACCACAGCAGGGGAACGTCATCGAGCTGAAACAACTGCGCCATGCCGCTGTTTTTCACCGCCCGAAACGACGTCAGCGCTCCGAGGATCACGACCACCAGCAGCCAGATCACCGACACCAGATGCCAGAAGCTCAAGGACGACGGTAGCCAGGAAAATCGTTGTTTCATGGGGAAGTAAATTCGGGGGGGATGGCGGCGATCAGATCTCAGCGGGTTGCAAACCATGCAGTATACCAAGACGCCGGGCCGCTTGCACGGAGAAGCGTGGAAACGTGTGCCACTGCTTGCTTGCAGGCAGTGGCACGCGACCATCTCGACGGGCTGCTACGAAAACGTATTGCCCGTCTCCGAGGCACCCCAGGAGTCGAGGTGGATCGGATAGGTGCCGTAGATCCGCAGGGTGTTGTGCATGGCCAGGTAGTTACCCGGCTTGACGGCCGAGTGGATGCTGTTGCTGGAAGAGAGGATTAGTCCGCCCCCCCCGGCCGCTTTGCGGATCACTTCCTTCGTTTCCCGGACCGTGTCTTCCACACTGCCGAAGGTGAGCGTCTGGGCACAGTCAACGTTGCCCTTCAGGGCGATCCGATCTCCGTAGTGCTCTTTCATGTGGCCAATATCCAACCCCGCGATGGGGTCGATCGGATCGAGGCAATCGATGCCCGAGTCGAGGATCATGTCGATCAGGGGCATGATCTGGCCGTCGGTGTGCTTGATGACGGGCAATCCGGCGTCGTGAAATCCGGCCACGACCCGGCCCAATGGCTCGGCGAAGAACTCGCGAAAACTGGCCGGCGACATGAACGGCCGTTCGGCCGCCGAGTAGTCGTCACCGGTGAAGACAAAATCGCCTCCGCGCCGGGCCACCTCCTTGGCCATCTCGATGTTCGTCTCGACCGACAGCTCGACCAGACCGCGAACCAACTCGGGCTCCTCGATCAAAGCCATCAAAATGCCCTCGAAACCACACAGATATCGGGGGATCGAGAAGACGTCGTTCAGATGGACGCCGACGGCCAGCTTGCCCTTGTACTCCTTGACCAACCGGTCGACGTTGTCGTATCGCCCGGGGGCGTGCGGGTCGGGTGGCTCGTAGTTGCGGAAATCATCAAGAGTCGCGATCGGCCCCTCGACGGGAAACGAATGCTCCTCGCCCGTGTCTTCCACCACGACACCCCATTCGTTGCGGTGTCGTTTCTCGGAGATCCGCTCCTTCTTGAAATTCGGGCCGGTCAGAATCGCGTCCAACCCCATCCGAACGGTAAACTCCTCCATCGAGCAACCGGGGCAGATCGCCTCGCGAACCCGGTGATCGAAGATCCACTCGAAATGTGGAATGCGGTCGGGTTCCTCGTTGCGCAACACGCACATCACCCGCTCGGCCGACGTCATCTCGCTCATCAAAACCTCCACGCAATCAGCCCGGTCTTCTTACGGCATCAAGCAAACAGCCATCTTGTCCCAACGGCGGGAGGCTGTCAAGAGAGCCGGGTCTCACTCGCGCGCGGCAGCGTGACTCGGGCGCGGCGGATCACTCAGGCGTGGTGGCGAATTCCGTCCGCGGGTTCGGCGGATTCTCCATCAGTTCCAGCTTGGCGTGAATAGATTCGGGGATCGTCTTCCTCTGCTCGGGCGAGTCGATCAAGCCACGAAAGAGGATACCCCCGTGCTTGTCCTTGGCCAGGAGATGCCTGCCCTGCTGGTCGGTTGTGAGAACCAGGATGTGCCGATCGTCCTCGTAGCGGGCCGACAATCCGGCGAAGCCCGCCACCGGCGCGAAACGATGTCCCGGCCCCAGCGTCCAGACAAAACGACCACACGGTGACCGGGTCGCCGGAACCACCGTCTCGCCCAATTGCACGGACAGCTTCAGCGACTGGCCCTGCCGAATGACCGTCAAATCAACCGTATCGCCCGGTTTGTGCGTGCGGAGGAGCACGCGAAATTGCGGATCGTTGGTCAGGATCTGATCGTCGAGTCGATGCAACACATCGTCGCGAAGCAGGCCGCTTTCCTGGGCGGGAGTTCCAGGCACCACGTGTTTGACCGTCAAGCCGACCCCCTCGGCAAGCCCGAGCTGACTACGCAACGTCAGATCGGTTTCCGTGGTGGCGATCCCGAGGAAAGGAACTCTTGCCGTCAACGGGGACGGCTCGATCGAATGCTGGGCAACCGCGGAGGCCGAGCACCCGAGAAATGCGATCGCCAGGAGCGTTATGAAGCGATAGTTTGTTTCCATGCCAAGCCCGAATTGCGAAGACTGTACGTGGGTGATATGTCGATCAGTTGTAGTTCACCGGTAGGTAGTCCAACGGTACGAGATCAGCCTCTTCGCTAGGTATGTTCCACTCAATGTGCATCCGCCGATCATCGTCGATCATTCGTACGTGCCGAACGATCCAACGCTTCGCCTGTCGCGCGGATGCGGTATCGTCGAGCAAGGCCACTTCCTTGGGCGATTCCATCGACCAAACTTGCTCGATCACTATCGGTTGCGAGGATGTGGGAACGGATGCCGACACGCCGGGGTCGGTCGCCGCGGCCGGCGCGTTTGGCGACTCGCCGGGTGAGTCCACCGTCGCGCGGCGATTGGCGAGCATCTCTATCGTCACGCCGATCACCATGGCCACCGAAGCCGCCAGAGCCGCCATTCCCAAGACCCATCGCCGGGCTCGGCGCGGCCGGGCCGACGCCACGCGCCGGTCCAACTCCATCGAGGGACGGCGCAGCGGCATCTCCCTCAATAGATGCTCGATTTGCTCGAGATCATCCGCGTCGAGATGATCGTCGCTTGCCCTACCCACGTCACTCATATCGAATCCCCAAGCCTCTCTTTAATTCGCACTAGGGCGCGCCGGTACCGACTGGCCACGGTAGGCAGCGGTTCGCCGAAGATCTCCGCGATCTGTTTGAACGTCAAATTGGCATAAAGCCGCAACACGACCACCTGCTGCTGGTCCGGCGACAGCGCATCGACCGCCAGCCGCACCGCCACTTGGCGCTCGGCCTCGATCGCCGCGTCGACCGGACTACTCTGCCTTGCCTCGAATACCGACGTCAGCGACTCCAGCGGCAATTTGCGCCGCCGAGCCTGATCCAACGCCGCATTTCGTACCGCTCCGAACACGTAGGAGACCCGGTTCCCTGCCGGCTCGATCCGTGAACGCCACAGACGCACGAACGCCTCCTGCACTGCATCCTCCGCCCGCTCCGGGCATCGTGTGATGGACAGCGCCAGGGCGTACAGACCTTGTCGATGTTCCCCGTAAATCAGGTCAAGTTCTTCTTGCACCGCAGGGTCTCTACGTGCCTCAGTAATCTACACGGGTACGATGAGGGGTTTTGTGCAATTCGGGAAAGATTCATCCAGCTTGCGGCCGCTCGGGGGGTATTCGGTGCCCATCAAGCCGCCTCCGTTGGCCGCTAGTACACATTTTGGGTGGTGTGCAGTTGCGTGTCGATCAATACGTACGTCTCTCCCTCTTACGGTTGCCCCTCTGGTGGTGATGGCTGTTTCGGGCTCGCCGCGATCGGACCGAACCGGCCCGCCTGGTAAAGTTGCCAGAATTGGGGCGGCGACATCAGGTCATTCACCGGGGGATCCTTGCTACTGTCGAACTGCGTGCCAAGTTCCCGAAGGCTGGCCATCTTCCGCACGACATCGATCCCCGCGGAAATGTTACCCGGGGTAAACACCAATCGGGTCAGTTGCTTGCCTGCCAGGGGGGTCAGGTCCGTCACCTTGGTGCCGCCGATGTGAAGTCGCTGCAGAATGGGGCTTGCCGCCAACGGACCAATGTCCGCAACCTGGGTATCGGCCAGGGTCAGGCTAAGCAACGGCACCTTGGCCAGCGGGCTGACGTCGCTGACCGGCGCGCCGTTGAGCCACAGCCCCTGTAAACCAGTTCCCGCCAGCGGGCTGAGGTCGGTGACCGGTGTACCGACGAGATAGAGATTTTTGACGGGCAGGTCGTGAATCGGCCCCAGATCCTTGATCGCTGTTTGGTTCAATTCCAGGACCTCCAACGGAATGCCGGCCAAGCCGCTAAGATCCGTGATGGCCGCCTTCACAAGGGAAAGCGATCTCAGGGGCGTGCCGACGAGCGGCGAAAAGTCGCTGATTGCCGTTTCACCCAGGTCCAGTTCGACCAAGGGAGTGCCTTTCAATGGCCCAATGTCGACGACTTTGGTTCCGCGCAAAGTGAGCCCTTGCAGCGGCATCCCGCCCAGCGCATCGATCTTCTCGACCGGGTTTCCTTCCAGCAGCAAGACTTTCAGCGGCACTCCCTTGAGCGGCCCGATCTCGGCTACACGGCAGCCGGTC
>CAYUIQ010000245.1:0-12978 GCA_964444795.1 uncultured Planctomycetaceae bacterium | reverse complement strand
CCACGACACTGCTTGCAAGCAAGCAGTGGCACACGACTTTTTCAACGGGCTGCTAAGAGGCGCTCTTTCCGTCGACACTGGCGCTTCCGTTGAGATTGCCCTCGCGAAACGCGGCGGCCATGGCCAGGGGAACTTCGGCCTCGGCCAGCACGACTTGAGCCTGGTTGCGGGCCACTTGGGCTTTCATTTCCTGCTCCCGCGCGGTGGCCATGGCGCGGCGTTCTTCGGCTTTGGCCCGGGCGACTCGGGTGTCGGCCTCCGCCTGATCGGCCTGGAGCCGTGCGCCGATGTTCTCTCCCACGTCGATATCGGCAATGTCGATCGAGACGATCTCGAAGGCCGTATGGGCGTCGAGTCCGCGGTTGAGCACGGCCTTGGAGACCATGTCCGGGTTTTCCATGACGGTCAGGTGCGTGTCGGCCGATCCGATCGAGGTGATGATGCCTTCACCGACCCGGGCGATGACCGTATCTTCGGTGGCTCCGCCGATGAGTTGCTCGAGGTTGGTTCGGACGGTCACTCGGGCACGGATTTTCAGTTCGACACCGTTCTTGGCGATGGCGCTGAGCATCGGCTTAGTCGACTTTTTCGGATCGGGACAGTCGATCACCTTGGGGTAGACACTCGTTTGCACGGCGTCGAGCACATCGCGTCCGGCGAGGTCGATGGCCGCGGCCCGATCGAAATCGAGGTCGATATCGGCCCGGTGTGCGGCGATGATCGCGCGAATGACTTTCGGCACGTTGCCTCCGGCCAGGTAATGCGCTTCGAGTCGATTCGTCGTGATCCCGGTCCTCGGATCGGTTCCCACGCCGGCCTGCATGGCCATGATCTTGGCCTGGACGATCACGCGCGCGTCGACCTGCCGAAACGTCATCCCGACCAGACTGACGATGCTGACCCGGGCATTGGACATGTACGCCTGAAACCAGAGTCCGCCATAGATGATCGCCAGAATCGCCACCGCGATGGCGAAGAGGACAAAAACGACGATCCCCACGATGACCCACGGATCCTTCAGCGTTATCGCAGCGACCAGTAAGGGCAGAGCATCGAACATGACTTTCTCCCGTTGCGTTACCCGTCTGCTTCCGGGGGCACATCGAGCCCCGAAGAACCTACCGTGCCCCTAGAATAACGGATTGCGACGACCCAGCCTAGCGGCCCAAAGGCGGTTTCTGGAGATTTTTGGAATAACGGATTGCGACGCCCCAGCCTGGCGGCCCAAAAGGCCGAAAAGACGGTTTCTGGTGATTTTCTGATTGTCTGCTATGCTTGAGGTATGGAAAGCCCCGAATTGGCCCATCTCGAGCTGCTGGCCGAAGTCGACACGCTGGTCGCCCAACTCGATCGATGGTCGTCCGACGCCCCGGACTGGCACACCGCGCAGACCTGCCAGGCCCTAGTCAACCGACTGTCCCAGCGGGTTCACAGCCTGCGAATTCGCCTGGAATCACCGCTGGTGGTAGCCACATTGGGGGGTACTGGTACGGGAAAGAGTTCTTTGATCAACGCCCTGGTGGGCAGCGACGTCGCACCGGTCGGTCGCCAGCGGCCGACCACCCTTCGGCCCCGATTGATCTGCCGGCCGGATCTTACCCCCCAAATGCTGGGCATCAACCCATCGAGCGTCGAACTGGTGCAATGCGATTCGCCCGCCCTGGGCGAGTTGGTGCTGCTGGATTGCCCCGATCCGGATACCACCGAGGAGACCGATTCGCCGGGCACGAACCTGGCGCGCCTTCGCGGCCTGTTGCCCCATTGCGACGTGCTGTTGGTCGCCACCACGCAGCAGAAGTATCGCAGCGCGCGGGTGGCCGAGGAGTTGTTCTCGGCCGCTTCCGGTGCGCGTTTGGTGTTTGTGCAAACCCATGCCGACACGGACGAGGACATTCGGGACGACTGGCGGGGTGTGCTCCAAGGCAGTTACTCGGTGGGACGCATCTTCCTGGTCGATTCGCCGGCCGCGCTGGCCGACGCCCAGGCGGGACTCCAGCCGCGGGGTGAATTCGGCGAGCTGGTCGAGTTGCTCACCCGGCAGCTTGTCGGTGCGGCGGGCAATCGAATTCGCCGGGCCAATTTCCTCGACCTGTTGGGCGACACGCTCGAAGCATGTAGCCGGCGGATCGATGCGGCCCTGCCGGCGGTCCAGCGGCTGAGCGCGGAAATCGAAGACCAACGCAAGCGCCTGGCCTCCCGACTGGCCGTCGAGATGCGCTCCGAACTGTTGGCCAGCCGTCGCCAGTGGGAGAGTCGGCTGATCGGCCGCATCGCCTCGCATTGGGGATTCAGCCCATTCGCCGTGCTCCTGCGACTCTTTCAAGGCCTGGGAGGATTGATCTTCGGCGCGGTAATCGTTCGCGCGCGGACGCCGGCGCAAATGGCATTGCTCGGGGCCATGGAAGGCGCGCGAGCATGGCGCCGGCGAAAGAAACGGCTCGCGGCCGAGACGGGCGTCGCCCGCGTAGCGACCGGCTGTTGGGAAGAATCCGAACTGCACTCCGCGGCGGTGATTCTCGACGGATATGCCACCGAGGCCGACGTGCCGCGCGAGGGAAGCACCTCCGCGCAAATCACCGCCGAGAGCGCCGAAGCCAGTGCGGCCTTCGTCGAGCGGGCCGGCGTCGAATTGGAGGACGTCATCGGCAAAGTGGCCGCCAAACATACCGGCTGGTTCACCCGATGGCGATACGAACTGCTGCTCTGCGGGATGCTCGGTTTTCTGCTCTATCGGCTCGGGCGGAACTTCTTCTACGATTTCCTCTTCACCGAAACCAGCAAGCAACCCTTCGGCCTGGAAGTCTACCTGTCGTCCGGTTTCTGGTTTCTGGCCTGGTGCGGTCTGTTGCTATGGGCGTTTACCAGCCGGCTGCGCCGCGGTCTTCGCCAGCAAGTCAACGAACTGGCCGGTGGCTGGAACACGGCCGCCTCGGCCGCGGGTATCTTTCGGACTCTGGAAGAAGAGTGCCGCAAGGTCGACGATTTCCGGGACCAGTTGGCCCGCCTCCGCCGCACCGTCTCCGACCTCCGCCGCCGGCTGGCCCTGCCCGACGATCGGCTGGGGCATCGCGTGGAACGGTAGAGTCGTGGAGCGATTGAGGGCGTGATACGGGCACATGCTCCATCGCGCATCGGCTTCTCTACTCGCGCGAAGTGGCAGGGTCCAACGTCTCGCCAGGATATCACGCGGAGGCGCAGAGCAAAGGCAAGCGCGCGGCGTGAGGAAGAGCAGTCGCTCTCCCTCCTCAATGCCTTTCCTGTTCCCGCTTTGACGGCGGACCGAGCGTTTCACTGCTGGGCGTCTTCATCTCATTCTGCCTTCTCAGTTCCTCCGTCGCGGTCCTCGCCCACCTGGTGCCAAAGTGAAACGAAAGCAAGAGAGCGATGATGATGATGGCCTCTGCGACGGCATCATTTCCGGGCCCATCGCCCCCAGGAACGAGCAGCACAAGATACCGGAATGACACCAACGTATGGATCGGTATGGCGAGGTAAAGCGGCAATGTATCGTAGAGCACCAAAGCGAAGATGCCGCAGACACCCAGTGCGAGTGCCAACCGTGCCATAATCAGGAAGTACTTCACGGCACGTTTCGGCGGTTCGGGCAACGGCGGGCTGTCGCTCATTCCTCCATCCTCCCGACTTCACTCGTCAAAAACTCCTCCACCGGCCGCGCCAAGCGGCGGAATTCTTCGGTGGGCATGGCGACGGTGTCCCAGCGGGGGGAAATCAGGTGGGCCCGCGCGGCGTAGTCGGAGAGGCGAACGGCGACGAAACCGTACAACCCGTCGCGATGCTCGAATAACTGCTCGGCGGCCAGCGGAGCTCGATCGCCGACGATGCTGTAGGCGAAGACGAACAGCCCGCGAAACGCTTCGCCGAACACGGTCTCCCACTCCGCCAGGCTCTTCAGGTCGTCGCGAGTTGACCAGTTTTTCCAGTATTGTTTTGTCTCATCGCCGCTGGGAAAACGGCGACCTTTGACGTCGACCAGCCAGGAGTGCGTGCCGGCGGAGGAGACGATGAAGTCGAGACTCTTGATCGAGCGGCCGTCGGCCATCAGGCTTCGCTTGGCCTCGTCGACCGCGACATAGGGTATTCGGTTCTGGCGGAGGTACTCCTCGAAGGCCGCCTCGTAGTGGTTGTCGCGGTTGGCCATGGTGTGCCCCGAGACGCAAGTTCACCGGCCCAGTTGCCCCGCGTCGATCACTTCCTCGCCGGCGCGGGTGGCGATGGCTTTGAAGACGGCCAGCTCGATCGTATCGGTGACGAAATGCACCGACCCGTCGGCAAACGCCACGTGGACGCCGCCGGCGTGGAAACTGTTGGCCTTCCAGGGATTGGTGTGGTTGCTGTTGGGAGTCCAGTCGAAATAGACGGCCGTGTGCAGGTTCATGCCGCGGCTCGATTCATAGCTCGGATAGCCGGGCGGAGGGTTGGACGGCGCGGCGTGATCGGGCCAGATCCGGCCCCAGGATTCGCAGAGCAGGGCCGTATGCGAGGTGCCGTCGAGAACGTCGCGCATGGCGATCCGGGAGTCGTTGAAGAAGAGGCCGTTATGCGCGTTGCAGTGGCTGTAGGAAGTGGTCCCGTCGGAATGGGCCAAGGTCGAAGCTTCGATCGAGCCGTTGACGGCGTAGTAGTGACAGATTCGCGCCCGGTTCTCCGCGCCGCCCGCTCCCCAGTTGGTGGTCAGACCCGTGTACGGGTCGCTGGGGCAGAGAAACTCGGCAAACTGCTGCTGCATCACCTCGCGGTTGTTTTGCGAGACGTACTGTGGCCGGACTCCGAATTCGAGCTTGTCGTGGGCGGCCTTCTGTTCGATGTGGGGGAAGATCAGGTTCATCCAGATCCCGACCTGTCCGTCCCAGTGGCAATGGCTCTTACCGCCCCAGCCTTGGTAGCCCGGTTCGCCATTGGTGCCATGGATCTCCCCCGAGGGAAATACCCGTTGCGCCGTTTCGTAGTTGAGAATACCCAAGCCGAGTTGTTTGAGGTTGTTGCTACATTGCAGCCGCCGCGCCGCCGCGCGGACCGCCTGAACGGCTGGCAGGAGCAGGCCGATGAGGATCCCGATGATCGCAATGACCACGAGAAGTTCGACGAGGGTGAATCCGCGGTTGGCTCGATCGGAACGCATGTTTTCGTACCTCAGTTCACGGTTTGGCTTTGAGCGGCAAGGGAACGTCGTTGTCCTCGCCCGCCTTCACCTCGATTCGGATCCCGGACGACTCGGGCAGCGCGTATCTCTCGGGAATCAGCGACTTGGTCACCGGATCGCCTTCGGGGTCCATCTCTTCGCGGGCCGAGACGCAGACTTTGTGGAAACCGACCACGGCTCCCTTGACGCCGGCGGTGGTGATTTCGTAGTGGCCGTTGCTATCGATATGGCCGACCCCCAGCGCCGCATTGCCGTCTTCGGTGCCCTCGGGAACAAACTGCACGGTGCCGCGGGGAAGCGGTTTGCCGTCGAGGGTAACCTGCCCGGAGACCGGGGCCATCGGCGGCAGATCCGGCGTATGACCGCAACCGGTTGGTATCACCAGGGCCAACGATCCCAGCACGAAGAAGGCGAGCCGATTGACGAGTCTGTCGCAATTCATGGGTTCTCCCGATTGGTCAGTGCCTCGCGCACGGCCGCTACCAGCGCGGTTCCGCCGGTGGCCAGCGAGACGTCTTGTTGCTCGCCGGTGGCCAAGTCCTTGATGCGGCAGGTGCCGTCTCGGAACTCGTCCTCGCCGGCGATCACCGCCAGGCGGAATCCGCGGCGATCGGCGTACTTCAACTGCTGGCCCAGCTTCTTCGCGTCGGGAAAAACTTCCACGCCGATACCGGCGGCGCGAAGAACAGCGGCCAATTTCAAGTAGTCGTGCAGCCGGTTCTTATCGAAATACGGTATGAAGACGGGCGCCGGGGTCGAGACCTTCTCGATGATCTCCAACTCCTCCATTGCCGCCAGCAGCCGGTCCAGCCCGAGCGAGGCGCCCACGCCGGGAAGCTGTTGCTTGGTGTAGACCTCGGCCAGATTGTCGTAACGCCCGCCGGAGCAGATACTACCGATGCCGGGCAGCCCGCCGAGAAACGTCTCGTAGATCGTGCCCGTGTAGTAATCGAGACCTCGGGCGATCGACACATCGAGCTTCAGACGATCCTCGGACACGCCGGCCGCCTTCACGCCGTCCAACACCTCGGCCAGCCGCGCCGCGCCTTCTTGCCCGGTTTCGCTGCCGGCCACCAGCGGATCGATCTGCCGGAGTACCTCGTCGTTGGTGCCGGAGATCGTGGCCAGCCGCAGCACTTCGGTTGCCTGTTGCTCGGTGGTGCCGGCCGCTTGTTGCATTTCCTCGGCCACCCGATCGGCGCCGATTTTGGCCAGTTTGTCCAGCGCCCGAAGGATGGGCGTGGCCCGATCGGCAAGCTCCATGCGCTCCAGCAGCCCGGTTAACACCTTGCGGTTGTTGATCCGGATGGTGAACTCGTCGAAGCCGATCGCCTGGAGCAGGTCGTGGATCACCAGGGCCGTTTCAATGTCGGCGGCGGCCGAAAGGGTGCCGATCGTGTCGAAGTCGCATTGCATGAACTCGCGGTAGCGGCCGCGTTGCGTATTCTCGCCCCGCCAGACCGTGGCGATGTGGTATCGTTTGAAGGGAGTGCCCAACTGGCCGATGTGCTGCGCGGCGAACCGGGCCAGCGGTACGGTCAGATCGAAACGCAACCCGACGTCGCGGCCACCGTTATCCTGGAAACTGTAAAGCTGCTTGTCGCTCTCCTCGCCGCCCTTGCCGGCGAGGATCTCCAGGTATTCCAGTGCCGGGGTATCGATGGGGGCAAAACCGTACGACCGGTACACGCGCCGAGCCGTCTCGATCAACTGCTCGCGCGGGATCATCGCCTCGGGCAAATAGTCGCGAAAACCCTTCAGCGTTCGCGGAGTGATCCGGTTGGGTTTGCTCACGATACGACCTTCAACGCGTCGGGTTTGGGGCTGCGAAACGTGTGGCCCTTGCGGATGGGGAGAATCGCCTCGGCGTATTCGGCGACCTGCTGGGGTGCCTCGAAATAACGATCGTAGACCCAGTCGTCTTCATATTCGCAGTTCTTCGTCGTATAGTCGCGGCAGATCTGCGGGCGCGTCTCGTACTGAGTGCATCGATTGTCGTCGCCCAAATGCCGACACTTCGTGTGGACCAACAGATACCAGGTGTCTTCCTCGGTGAAGACCGTGGCGTGCTCGTGCAGCAGATACCAACGAATATACTCGAAATCTTCCCACTCGGTCGGATCCTCGATCGGCAAGGCAAAATAACGACAACACTTCGCCGGGCAATGCGAGCAGAGAACCTCGCCGGGGGCCAACTCCTTGCGAGTCGGCTTGGTGCGACGCTCGGCGTCTCGTCGGCGAGACGTAAGTCCTTCGGATGACATGGTTTGTCAATTCCTTGATGTTTTTGACAGCCCCGAATCTCTCTCAAGACTCGTACGATGGCGCTGCGAGGTCGTCGAGAAGCCGCGTTTTCCCGCTCTCGATGGCCTCGGAGGGCCATCGTACGGAATTTTGAGACAAGACCTGGCAACGTACCCTCCCACCCTATCAAACCACGACAAGAAACACCAGTCGGGGGATCGCGGCAATATGGGCAAAGCCGTCTTGCCTCAAGGGGCGGGGCGGTGATATCCTCTGGGGTGTTGTTCGGGGAAAAAGGGGTCAGGAACCTTTTGCCGGAACGGCCCGAAGGGTGCTTCGCACAAAAGGTTCCTGACCCCTTTTTCCCACAGCCGACCCCAAAAGGGCGTCTTCCCCGATGGCTTCTCCCGAGAAACAACCCGCATCCGACCGGCCCCGAAGCCGCCTGGCAGAATCCAACCGGAACACGGGACGGAGGCTCCGATTCGATCCGCCCCATGCCGATCACCCCCGCCCCGTCCTCCGCTTTGGGCAAGCCGGCGGCGACGGTGGATACGAGAAAGCCGAGTAGGGATTTGGCTGCTGTGGAAGGCAATCACTACGGCATCTTTCGGCCAGGTCAGCCACACGTGATTGCCGCAAGCTCACGAGCCGAACTGACGATCTCATCGCGGCCGTGCTGTCCGTTCTCGATGTTGTCGTGCCAGCGGTCCGGGATCCAGGATGCGCCGTGTAGCGCCCCGACCAGAGCGCCGGCCATCGCGCCAATGGTGTCCGTGTCGCCGCCGAACCCCACGGCTCGAATGATACATTCCTCCGGGCTGTTTCCGTAGTGCGCAAACGCCCAGAGGGCAGCAGCCACGGCCTCCGAGGCGCGGATGCCGTTGCCCACCTTGGCGATCACGGCCAGATCGCTGTCATCCTCGCGCAGGCCGCGGGAGAGGGCCTCCAGCTTCGCTTGGACGATGGTGGTGCGGCTGGCCTCGTGAAGCTCGTCGAGCAACCGGCGTGGGTCGAAGTCAGCCGGGTCCGTGGTGGCCGCGGTGGCCACGGCTCTTGCCTGAATGAAAGCCCCATCGATGGCCTCGGGATGGACGTGGGTGCAAACCAGGGCATCCTCGACCGCCTGATGTAGGACTTCCGGGGCGGCATGGCGGTAGACCAGCCCGACGGGCGCAATGCGCATCGCACCGCCGTTTCCGAAGGAGCCATCGGGAAACGACAGCCGGCCGGTACCCCGGTAGTCGGCGCCTCGTTGGATCGCCTGCATGACCCGGTGGGCAGCACCGCCGTAACCACGCCAAGGTTTGTAGTACTCGGCGTACTTCGCGGAGACGTGCTCGGCATCGACGCGACCGCACTCCATCAAGCTGGCCGCCAGGGCCAACGTCATTTGCGTGTCGTCGGTGTAGTAGCCGAAGCCCCGGCCCACGTCGATGAAGTCTCGAAGTTCTCCGAACGCCTCACAGATCTCGGCGCCCGACCAGCCTTCCACGCCGGCGCCGAGAATGTCGCCACAGGCCGTGCCGAGCAAGCAGCCAATACAACGATCTTCGAACGCGGGTTCGGTTCCCGGCACCGTCATAAGAGCCCTTCCGATTGCTTCTCGATCACCACTCGCTCCCTGCCTTTGGAGTGCGATGACTTGTCATTGCTTTCCCTCTTCCAGTGGCCAGCGGCCACGAGAGTCGGTTGCGACAATGAAGATTGTTGGGCGCATGGAGAAGAAAGGCGACGACGAGTCGCCGCACTCCGCGGATTCCTCATGTGCCGTTACGCCTACCGCCGGCGCGTGTCGGTGTCGAGGGCCGTGATGTGTTTGACGGCCACGTGTCGGACATCGCGGTCGGGAAGATATCCGGAGACGCCGGTGACGCCGATCCGCCGGCCCACGTAGGGACGAAGATTCACGCCCGGGGCCGGACTGACGTAGGCCCGCACCTGACCCACTTCGTCGACCAGCGCGTAAGGCGGGGCGTTGGCCTGTTGGGAGGCAAATGCCTTGAGCTGTCCCTGGGCGTCGAAGTTTGGCGGAGGGGGCAACCGGGGAGTCGTCGCTTTCCGGGTTTCGGCGATTTGGGCGAGTTGCCCGTTGCGCTGTTCGACCATCTCGCGTACGGCGTGTACCTGCTGATAGCGGCGACGGATGTCGTCGGAGCGGGCGATCTTGTTGATCAGCACTCGGGCGCGTCCCCGTTGCAGGGCAGTTTCCGCTCGATCCATCACCGTTCGGGCACGCGCGGCCAACTCGCTGAATTCCCAGACCGAAGCCTCCTCGGCCAGCATCACCGACAGCTCGATATCGATATCTTCGATTTCCTCTTGAAGATCGTCGTTCCATCGGCGTTCTGCCGATCGCGACACGGGTGGAGGCGAGGGCTGCCGCGTTTGGCCGGCGGGGGCGTCTTCCTCGAAGGCCCGCACGACGGCGGCCGGCGTTATTGAACTGGGACCCGTGCGTGGTTCCGAATGAGCGACCGCTTGTCCTTCGTGATTCGAGGTGCCGGCCGGACCACCGGTAGCGGCCAACGTGTGCCGCGGGCCGGTCTTGCGAATTCCCGAATGGGGGAAGTCCGCATCGACGTACTTGCCGTGAACCCAGCGAAACTCGCCCGCCGGCGGCGAAATCCGGCACCAGATCTCGGCCTGCGCGCCGACGCCTTGCGGCTCGGCGCCCAACAGTTCGACGGTCTCTTCCCGATCGAGCCGAAGCTGAATGACGTCGCGAATGTTGCTGAACCGGCTGCCCACGCGCGCGGCCACGCGATCGCCGATCACCGAGGCGAGGTTCTCACTCTCGGGCTTGAGGTAACGGGCCGCGACCCAGGTGAAACTGCCCTCCGGCGGTTTGATGGCGTACCATCCGCCCGGATCGTGCCGATAGACCTCGATCTCCTGCCCTTCTTTCATTTTTTCGGTCGGGTAGTAGTTTCGGCCCGGGCCGCTACGCACGTAGACGCCGTTGGCCGAGATGTACGCCTTGTAGGGGAACACGGGCGACGTAGTCTGGGCGACGGCGGGAAGAGCAAAACTCAGAGCCGCCAGCCCCAGCCCCAACAGAAAAGTCGATCGACGGGCAGAGCGCATGGGAACACCTCCCGGCCAAAGCCGTTTTGCGGTGTGAATATCGACAAGAAAAGGTAGACCGCGGACTTGTACCGAAAACCGCCGGTCGATTCAAGGGCAGTTCTCACGGGCCCCACGAAAAACGCCCCGGAGGAAGATCCTCCGGGGCGTTGGGCTTTTGGGGGGAATTGACGGGGGGCTTAGTAGTCGAGGTGGAAGGCGTCGGACTGGCTGTAGCCGCCCCAGCGGGCTTCGGCATTGGCTCGGGCGTCGGCGTTGCGGTTGCGACCCCAACCCAGACCGATCCCTTCGCTACGGCTGACGGCGCGGCCGCCGAACAGTCCCGTGGCGTTGGCCTGGCTGCGGCTGGTCGCTCGGCCGAACAGCGCGTCGGCGGTCGAATCGGAGATGGCCACACCGCGTCCACCGTAGAGGCCGCGAGCGTTGGCTCGGCTGTCGGAGCGGGCGAAGCCACGGGTCCCGAAGGCGTTGCTGCGGCTGATCGCCAGGCCGTTGCCCAAGGCGCGGGCGCTGCCGTTGGAGATGGCCACGCCGTGGTCGGCACCGGCGACCGACTCGACGTGCGAGCGGGCGCCCCAACCGCGGGCGACACTCTCGCCACGGCTGACGGCCAGTCCGCGGTTGGCCGCGGCGATGCTCGTGCCGGTGGCCCGACCACCGAAGCGGCCGTCGCCGACGATTTCGGCATGGGCTCGGCCGCCGTTGGTGGCCGAAGAGATGGCGTTGACTCGCGTGTTGCCGTAGCCGGTGGCGTTGGACGTGGCCACGCCGCCGTTGGAGAAGCTCTCGGCGGTTACTTGAGCATGAGCTTCCGCGGCCAGTCCGAGGACCGCGACACAAGCCAGGGTGAGTGCAAAACGTTTCATTTCAAATCTCCTTCTTCAATCTTGGGTAACGTACGAACGTGTGGGGTAAACGATGGAATACGAATCCTAAAAGAACGAGTTAGTAGGCGGCGGTCGGCTGCGGCAAGCGGCTCTGGATGGCCTGACGGAGCGGCTTGGACACGCTCTTCAGTTGCCGGTCGATTTCCGCCCGCGTCCCTTGCAGCTTCACTTTGCCGTCGGCGTCCATCGCCTCGATCTTGTACCGGCCGTTGGTCATACCGATGGCGATCGCCTGCTGCGAGTCGCTGCTGGAAGTGGCGCTGGTGGTCGACAGGCCGCGGGTGGCGGGCATCCGAAAACGCTCCGCCGAAAAGCCTCGCATCTCGCGATCCGGAACGACTGCGTCGAGGGCGACCGGAGTCAGCGTCGTCTCGACCACTTCGCCCTTGTCCAACAGGGCGACCTTCATCGGGCGGCAAAGCACCGGCAGATCGGCCGGCTTGTACAACACCTGCTCGCCGACCTGCAAGAGAATCTGGCCGGAAACCAGACCGGCTTCCTCGGCCGGACCGTACTGGCAAACGTGGGTGATCAGCAGTCCGCGGCCGTCCTGAAGCGCCGGGCAGTGGAGGTAGAGCAGTTCGGGGATTTCACCCAAAACGACTCCCCACGACTGGACGTTTTCGCAAGGCGCGGCCGTCATCTCGGGCTCGGCCATCATCGACTCGGCCATGGTCTCGGGCAACACGCTGTTCAACGTCCGGGCTCGAAGCGATTGCACGTCGATCGGCCCTAACATGTCCTGGGCGGCGACGGTGGATCCGACGGCCAGTGCCGCCAGACAGACAAACGAAAGGCTACGGTGGAACATGAGACTTCTCCTAGGTTAAAAGGGGTGATTTTGGCTTGCACGGTCTGTAAAGTTCAACGCCAGCGTAAGGGGGTGCGACGGGTACGACTTTCCGTCCAGGCTCTGGTGTAGGGCCCGGTGCCACCGGCGCGGCTGCCTCCTCGGGGTCCGAAGCGATCGATCCGGGTGTTGCCGCCGGCAATCACACGAGAGCCCGGACCGGCGGTCACTACGGCACCGTGTCCGATGTTGGTCCCTTCGCGACCGATCGACATGTTGAAGTTATGGGCGGCGCCCAGGCCGTTCTGCCCGACACCGATGGTGTGGGAGAGCGTCAGGCCGTTGGGGCCCATGCCGACGGCCAGGCCACGTCCGACGTTGACCCGCCCGACGCGGGTTCCGGTTCGGGCGATTCCAAAGGGGGCGTCAGTGCTTGCACCGGCATTGGCACTGCCGGGACCGATTTCGACCCAGGTATCGCTACCTTCAGCCAACGCAGCCAGGGGGGTAAGCGTGAAAACAAGAAGCGGAGCAGCGGTTGTGAAAAAACGCCTGATCATGGTTTTGTCTCCTATGAAATGGGTTGTGATACCCTTACATGGCCAGAACGGACCGCGGGGCGACATCAGGGGTGGAAATTAATTTCGACGGGGCCGCCGGAGACATTGCAACCCATTGCGAAGAAAGACTTTACGAAGATTTTGCCAATCCGTTCGGACTAGCCCGGATTATTCACGGGTTGTAGCTACGTTCGCCAGAACGTGGGGCATGTCCAAGGGTTACGACCACGTTCTGGCGAACGTAGCTAC
>CAYUIQ010000244.1:0-12992 GCA_964444795.1 uncultured Planctomycetaceae bacterium | reverse complement strand
GTTGCTCGGAAAGACCAGCATAAAGTCCAGATCCGAAATCCCGGGTGTGCTGATTTCTCCAATCTGGTAGATTGCCAGCGGTTTCGGCGAGAGCGCACTCCAACGGTCCGCCAAATAGTCAATCGTCTTCTCGTATGCCTCCGGCGCGATGGCTTCGGGCAGGTTCGTGAATTCCCCCTGGGCGTTTATCATTCCTGACCTCGTGGCGCGGCGTCTATCCGCAGCTTCATTTCTTCCAGCAGGCGCACCACCTGCAACGCAAAGCCATCGCCAACGACCTCCGAGGCAAGCCCCGCGCGATGCCCATTGGAAGCGTGCCCGCGCCCCCACCTAAACAGCCAATACGGAAACTTCGCCAAACGCGACAAATGGAACATCCGCCTGGGAACCGTGGGCCGAGGCGGTAAGCTCTTTCGTACCAACGACGCCGTGCGAATAGGCTCCCATTGATCCTCGGTGAAGAACTTCCGGGCCTCCGGAAAACTATCTCGCTTGTACAAGTTCTTGCCCGTCAATCGCTGCAGGAACAAGGTTGGCAAGATCATCGTCGTGCCCAAATAGGATTCAATCTCGAACGTATTGTGCAATTGAAATCCACTGCTACCGAATCGTCGAAAACCGCACATCATGCCTTCGATCATCTCGGCCGTTATCTCCGACGCTTCCCTGGGCGCAACCTTCAGCCGCGGTGAGTCGTTGAGAAGCTCAACCCCGTGCTGAAACACGACGGTCGGTAGAAATGGTTGAGGATACCAGGTGAGATCAATTTCGGAAATATAGAACGGTCCGTGATGCATGTATGGATCGAAGGCATACGCCGCCGCTAGAACGACGGCCGCCGTCCGCCGCAGACGAAGAAGTGCCTTCTCGTCTTGCAGCACGGAAGATCGCACGACCAGCGCAAGATCGAGATCGCTGAAACCCGGTTCGTCGTCCAGCGTGCCAACGCTTCCGTGAACGATGGCTTTTGCAAAGAACGGTCTTCCTTTGGCTTCCACGTACGCTTGCAGGAAATGGACCGGCCCGTAACGGCGAGCGCTCCCGCCGGAACGTCTCCATTGGCGGTAGTCGCTTCCCGCGGGAAGCTCCTCCGCGTGCTCGCCCGCGTCGGGAATTGACTTGCTCCAGTCGCGATATATTGCCGCGAGACGAAACGCAAACTCGCGAGGAGAAATCGTTCTCCCGGGACGGGACTCGCCGCCTTGCATGGCTGCTTCCACCGCCAGAAGAGGCTGGGATTCAATCCTCATCTGCAGGCGGAGTGGCCGGTTAAATCCGGAAAAACTCGAATACAAATAGTAGTTCAGAGCCTTTTGAATCAGGCGTTGCACGTTATCCGCTTTTGTGAGTTCTGAACTCATCGAATCAGCCCGATCTCACGGCACCTCCCAGCGGTGTTGCAGCACGATATCCCAATGGACGTCGGCCCCCCCGGCGACGGTCAACGGCCGGGTGGTGACGTGTCCGCCGGGTAGCACGCTTCCGTCGGCTTCCAATCGCATCGTCATGCGATAATCACCCGGGGCGAAAGGCAGCCCGTCAATCTGTAACCGCACGGTGTGCGTTCCCTCGGCCACCGGCAGCGCGAAGTCGTCTTGTGCCGTGCCGCACCCGCCCATCAGTTTGGCGGCCCCTTTCCAAAAGGCAATCGAGAAACTCGCCTGCTCGACGGAGCGGAACAACTCGTACGTTATCTCCAGCACCACTGGCCGGTGACTCTGGACGCGAAACGAAGGCTCGCCCCGTTCATCGCGGACCCCTAAGCCGACGATCTGTCCGGGAGCCTCGGAACCGGCGTCGGGATCGTTCTCCCGTGGCTCGACGTTCTCGAAGCAAGCGTAGTACTCCTCGCACGCCCGGGAAACGTCGGCCAGTATGCGCACCTCGCCGCGATCGAGCACCAGGCAACGATCGCAGAGATGGCGGACGTGTTCGAGATTATGGGAGATGAAGATCACGCTAACGTCGGACCGCAGAAGCGTTTCCAGGTGGGCGATGCACTTCGCCCGAAACGCGGCGTCGCCGACGCTGAGCACTTCGTCGACCAGCAGGATCTCCGGGTCCATGTGCGCGGCGATGGCGAATCCCAGCCGGGCCATCATCCCCGACGAGTAACGCTTGACCGGCGTATCGATGAACTCCTCGACGCCGGCGAACTCGACAATTTGATCGAAACGGCCGCGGATCTCCTTCTGTTTCATCCCCAGGATCGAGCCGTTGAGGAAGACGTTTTCTCGGCCGGTAAGGTCGGGGTGAAAACCGGCCCCCACTTCGATCAGCGCGCGCAGGCGGCCGTCGACGCGGATCGTTCCGCGATTGGCTTTGAGGATGCGGGCGAGGATCTTCAGCAGGGTGCTCTTACCGGCCCCGTTGGGCCCGATGATTCCCAGCACGTCGCCGCGGCGCACCTCGAAGCTGACGTCTTTAAGCGCCCAGAAGTCGCCCCGGCGCAGTTCGCTCTGCTTGGGACCCCGGCCCATCAGCCTCCGGGCCATCGCGGGGAGGAAATCGCGCAGGCTGTCGTGGATTTCACCCCGGCGAAAGCGTTTCCAGACGTGGTTGACTTCGATGGCGACGTTGGACATGGGGTTTAGGGGCTAGATGTACTCGGCGTAGACGAATTCTAGTTTATGAAACACGCGCCAACTGACCAGCAGTCCCAGCACGGCCCAGGCGAGCGAATATACCAGGTACCACGGGGTCCAGGCGAGAATCTCGCCGCCGGCGCCGACGGTCAAGGTGTTCAGCAGGTTGACATGGGTGATCTGGTTAAATTGGTCGATATGCCCCACGGCGGCCAGGCGCATCCCTTCCAGCAGCGGGGCCAGCGGGTTGAGCATCATCAGCCGGCATCCCAGGGGACCGAAAGACTCCGGCTCGTAGAAGACGGGCGTGAAGAAGATGCCGAAGGAGACGACGATCTGCACGAGGTACTTGACGTCGCGGAAGAAAACGTTGGCGCAACTCAGAGCCAGCGCCGCCGCGGTGGTCAACATCAACAACGCCGCAAGCAGGGGAATCAGCCAGAGTTGCTGCGTCGAAAAGCCGACTCCCAGAACGGTCAACAGAAAGACGGCCAGAAACGCCGAACCGATGAGCGAATCGACCGCCTGGGTCAGTACGGCGGATAGGGGGAACACCTCGCGGGGAAAATAGATCTTCGTTACCAGGCTGATGTTGCCGGTCAGGCTGTTGGCCGAAAACCCGATGGCCCCGACGAAGAAAGCCCAACCCAGGGCCTTGACCGTCATGCCCGAAAAAGCCGCCGCATGGAGATCCGTGCCCGACATCCGGGCCATCGCGTATTTCACCAGAAAACCCGCGCCGACGATCATCAGCGGCATGAACACGGCCCAGCCGAACCCCATGATCGCTTGCTTATAGCGTATGCGGACATCGCGCAGCACCATCTGCCCCAGCAGTTCGCGATACTGGATCAATTCGCGGACCATCTCGGCCAGTCCGCCGAGCAGGCTCTCGCCTGGATGGTCGGCCGGCGGTTCGGGCGGTCCGGACTGCCCGGTCCCGGCGGCCAGTTCTTGATGCGGATGCTCGGTCGAACTCATCGTTCCGTTGCCATGTCGGGAAGCGGCTCGCTGGAGATCGGGTCAAGGACCATGTTGCGATCGGACGAAAGCTTCAGCGCTCCGGCTCCCAGCATCGTGATATAGTAGGACAACTCGAGGCCGGAAATCGTGACGAAGCTCGCGGCCACGGCAAAGCCGGCCAAGGCCGAAATCGTCATGCAGGCGGCGTCCGGTATCCAGGGGTCGTGAGTCCGGATGCGCCGCCTTGCCAGGGGCCATAGCGCCAGACAACACAGACCGTAGAACCCCAGCAACAGCGCCAATCCCGGGAATCCCATTTCGGCACCGGTCTGCATCCAGAGCGAGTGAGCGGTCACTCCGGAGTCCCGAAAGCGACCGACGTACGTGGGCCAATAGTTCGGACCGACTCCCATGATCGGATGCTCTTTCATCGTTGTCCAGCAGTATCCCCAGAATTCCACGCGGCTGCTCGCCGATCGGTCGCGTTCCTCGGGATCCACAAACACGCTGGAAAACCGCTGCCGCACCTCCGGGCCGGCCAGTCGAAAGCCGAGCATGATAATCAACAGGAAGATAACGTAATGCTTCGGCTTCTTGGGGACCAGGAAAAACGCGAAGATGGTTGTGCAGATCAGCCCCAACATCCCGCCGCGGGAGAAGGAGAACATCACGGCGTGAACTTGAAGGACGCAGGCCAAGAAAGCTAGTATCTGCGCGGGGATTCTCCGTTCGTTGAGTCCCAGGAAGAACGCCAACGCCGCCCCCGTCACCATGGCGACCGCCACGAAGTTATTGTCCATCCCGCCGAATCCGATGACCACGATCCGGTTGTATCCCGAATAGTAGCTGACGTTCAACTCGTAGGCCACGTATCCCTGGCTCAGGGCAATCACCCAGGCGAGCTGTTTCAGTCGGGCCGAGGAATTCATCAGCGTCATTCCAACCATGAACGGGAGGACGATTTTCGACATGGCATCAAGGAACCTCCACCCCGGCTCCGAATCGTAACCGTAAACCGTCGAAACCAGCGCCCAAGCCATGAAACCCAGCAGCATCAGGACGACGCGCCGGCCGCGCCCGAAGTTCCAATGTCCCATCCCTTGGCTGATCCAACCGACGATCATGGAAATCGCCACAATGCGGCTTCCGTGCTCCATGGCGAGCGTGAGCGGACCGCCCAGCGGAATCCAGTACCACATCGACGTCGGTTGAATAATCGCCAGGCCAACGTAAATCAGCAGGCCGATGTACGGATAGAACAACGCCGTCGGGGCTCCGATCCACACGGCCGCGTTGACAAAGATCAGTCCTAATTGAACCATCGGTGATATCCGTCGCTAATGCGTGTGATGAGTAAGTGTTTCTTGTCCGCGAAAACGCGGAGATACCGGGGAAAAGGGGTCAGTCCCATTTCCAATACCGCAGGATGCACCAAAATGCTTTCAATGCGTCGAGCAACCCGATCTTCTTCCCTTCCTGATAAGTCCGCCCGAAGTAGCTGATCCCCAACTCGTAAATGCGGTAACCTCGGCGCGCCACTTTGGCCGTCAACTCCGGCTCGATGCCGAAACGGTTCTGCTTCAGCGTCGGGCCGATCGCTTCGATCACCTCGCGGCGAAACACCTTGTAGCACGTTTCCATGTCGGTCAGGTTCAGATCCGTGAACATGTTCGACACCGTGGTGAGAAACCGGTTGGCTACCGAATGCCAGAAGTAGAGCACTCGATGCGGGACGTCCGATTGAAATCGCGATCCGAAGACGACGTCGCCGACGCCTTCCACGATCGGTTGTAGCAGCCGCGGATACTGGGCCGGGTCGTACTCCAGATCGGCGTCCTGGACGATGACGACATCGCCCGACACCCGAGCAAAGGCCGTTCGCAAAGCGGCCCCTTTCCCCCGGTTGCGCTCGTGCCGAAGTACATGGAGATCCTCGTCCGGCGGTAGCTCGGCCAGCACCTCCGACGTGCCGTCGGTGCTGCCGTCGTCGACGATCCATATCTCCTTGGCGATGGGAACCGCCCGGACTCGGCGCACCAGTTCGGCAACCGTGTCCTTCTCGTTGTAAACCGGGATGACGACCGAGAGCTTCAGATCCGGCGGAACGGTATACAGCCCCAAACGCCGGCTCGCGCCCGCGCCCAGCCACCGGCGCACCTGTTCGGGCGAGGGATCGACCGGCTCCCGAACCGTGCCGTCGCACAACGCGCCACCACACAACGGACACGTCGGCGACTTGTCGCCGGTGGGGCGTTCGGGTTCGTTTCCAGCGGCTGAGTTCATCGCGTCAATTCGAGCGTGCCTGGCAGGGATTGGCCACGGTTTCCACGGACTCCGGTAGACCGAGTAGAGCACCGAACGGTTTCAATCGCGTCTCCCAGCAATAATGCTGCTGGACATGCTTCCGGCCCTCGCGACCCAGCCGATCGCGGGCCAAGGGGTCGTCGAGCAGTTGCGTCACGGCGGCGATCCACTCCTCGGGCGTGGCGGCTTGCCGGACGTGGACGGCCCGATCCAGTTCGAGCCCGTCCAAACTCGGCGGCGATGCCACCACCGCCTTTCCCCGGGCAAGCGCCTCCAACACTTTGTTCTGAATACCCCGGGCAACCCGGAGCGGCACGACGACCATCGCCGCGTCGTCGAGATAGGGGCGTACGTCGGGAACGTCGGCGGCCAGTTCCACGCCGGGCAATTCGGCCAACCGCCGGGCCGCCGCCGTCGGGTTGCTACCCACCAGCGTAAAGACGGCACCGGGTACGCGGCGGTGGATCTCCGGCCACACTTCCCGGCAGAACCAACGGGCGCCCTCCACGTTGGCCCGGTAGTCCAGCGCGCCGACGAACACGCAGCGGGGCGATTCGCACGCTTCGGCCGCCGGGTCCGCTCGGAAGTAGTCCAAATCAACTCCGTTGCCGATCGCATGGACGGCGGCCTTGGGGCTGAACCGCCGATAAAGTCCCGCTTCCGCGTCGCTCACCACGGTAACGGCTCGGGCACGCTCGGCCAGCGTCGCCTCCAACCGTCGCAGCCGACGCCCTTCCAGCGAGAAGAGCCATCGCTTCGGACCGCGCGACTGGGCCGCGTAGTCGAACCACTTCTGGCTGTCGACGTCGACCAGATCGATCACCGCCGGCACGCCGTCGAGGCCTCGGGCGTCGAGGTATTGGGCCATACTCGAACAGAAGACAACCACGGCGTCGAACCGGATTTCCTCGCTCCATCGCCGAACAACGCGGTGCAGGGCAGGACATTGAAACAGCCCTTCCGTGGCCGTTCGCCCCATGGCCAGCGAACGGGCCGCCCGAAGCCATCGCGCGCCCCAACCCAGCGGCTCGGCCGCCACGCGACGGCACCGCTTCCGCAAAGCCCGCATCGTTTCCTCGTCGGGTGGCTGGGGAGTCGGAAACGCCAGATGTACGTCGGCCCGGCCGGACATGTAATCGAGCATGTGGAACGAGCGGATCCGATCGCCCCGATTCGGCGGATACGGAACTCGGTGAACGAGAAACAGGATTTGCAGGCGATGGTTTCCCAAATCAGGTTCCCACGTCAGAGCGTTATTTCTTCGTCGTCTTCGGCCGTCGCGCCGCGGACGACTTCGCCCAACGGCGCGAAAGCAAACCGGTTCAACAGGAGATCGAGTTTGCGGTGCGTCGATGCCAGGTTGACATAATGGCGAAACCGCGACAACCGAGACCCGGCTTGAAGCCGTGGCTGCCGGGGGTCGACCTCCCAGGGATGTACGTAAAAAACAAACGGCTGGGCGCCATGCCGATTGATGCGCCCCAGCAGCCACGACGTCAAACCCAGCGGATACAACCGGAAGTATCCACCGCCGGACACGGGAACGTTGATCCCCGCCAATCGGGCCACCGAAATCGGAAACTCCTGGATCGGCCCCGAAGGCGTGTCAATGCGATGAATCCCCCGCGTCGCGCCCGGTATGCCGTACCGGTCGTGGTGGATCGGAAAAATGCTGGAATCGAAATGAAATCCCTCCTCCACCAGAATCTCCAGGGCCCAAAGCGACTCCTTGGTGATCGAGAAACTCGGGGCTCGGAACGCTCGCACCGGTCCGTCGATCGTCTCTTGCAGTATGTCGCGGGCGCGAACCAGATCGGCGCGAAACTCGTCGGGGGTGAGCTGGTAGATCAACCGGTGTGCGTACCCGTGGCAGCCGATTTCGTGCCCGCGGTCGTGAATCTCGCGAACCAACTCCTCGAATCGTTCGGCAACCCAGCCGAGAACGAAAAACGTCGCCCGCACGCCGTGGACATCGAGCAGATCGAGAATCCGCCGTGTATTGACGACGACGCGACTGGGATAACGGTCCCACTGGTCGACGGGGATGTCCTTGGCAAAAGCGGAGACGTGGTAGTAGTCTTCCACGTCGACGGTAAGAGCATTGGCCGGAATCATGTCGACGGGCAGACTCTCAGACGGTCGAAACCCGTCCTTTCCGTGGTTTCCCGTTGCCACCGGTCGTCACGTCGTTGGTGGCGGTGCCATCGGTGCCGCTCGTGGGGGTGCCGTTCGTGGCATGGGCGGCGGCTTCCCGGAAGATCTTCGGCGCGTCGCCGGCCGAATGTTGTCGACGCATGTAATTCGGAACCAGCGGATCGCGCAACAGTCCGAGGCGCTCGGCGGTGCCCATGCCCGACAATCCCAGCAAGCGTACGAACGTGCAAACCAGGATCTTCACGTCCATCTTCAAGCCGGTCCCGCGGATGTACTCCAGATCGAGAACCAACTTGCGGCGCACGCTTTCGACATCGGTGTCGGGAGGCAGATTGACCTGAGCCAACCCCGTGATTCCCGGCCGCACGTGGTATCGGTTCATGTAACCGGGAATGTCGCGAGCCAAGTACTGCGTAAACTCCGGACGCTCCGGTCGGGGGCCGATCAACGCCATCTGCCCGCGAAGTACGTTGAACAGTTGAGGCAACTCGTCGAGGTGCGTGACGCGCAGCAGTTTTCCGAACTTGGTGATTCGCGGATCGTTGGGCGCCGTCCATACGGGGCCGGTCTTCGCCTCCGCGTTGTGCAGCATGGTACGAATCTTGTACAGCCAGAACACCCGCCCGTTGCGGCCCACGCGCCGCTGGCGGTAAAGTCCCGGTCCGCGAGACGTCATTTGCACCAGCATGATCAAGAGCATGGTCAACGGCAGCGCGGGAACGGCTAAGATGGCCGCCGCGAGCCGATTGGCCAAACCCATCCACCGCAAGTAGCGCACCGGCGCAACATCGTCGGGAACGCCATCGACCAGAAGCTCCTCGGCGCACTGCCGGCGCGAACTCTGATCGACCTCTTGGGCTCCATGAACGACATGCGACATGCTGATGGGCTCCGCGGGATGTAATCTCTTGTCGCGCCACCGGGAAACAGGGCCAGCCGACTGGTGGGACGAGACTGCTCGTTCCACGATGCCGTGCGGGACCGCGCGACGTATCGGCGTAAACCAATCCCGTGGGGAAACCGGGCAACGCGATCCCATACTTCTTAAGGTAACCGCGATGAGCCAGGCAATCAAGCAATTTGCCCGAACCCATGGCAGCGAAAGCTGCAATTAGCCATCGATTTGCTCGACTTGGACATCTTCCAGATTGATGGAGGCCCCCTGTTGGAGGAATCCGACAACCACCAGAAGTCTCTGCCTCCCTCGTCGCTTGATGACCGTTCCCTCCATGCCGACGAACGGGCCCGATTTGATCCGCACTCGCGTACCAGGGCTGATCCGCGCTTCCGGGGTCAAAGGGGCGTCCGATTCGATCAGACGCCTGATTTGGAGCAAATCGTGGACCAATTGGTCGCTGTCGGGCACCTTGAGGCAGCCTGCCACGCAGTTGGTCGTCAGGATCTGATGCCGCTGCTCCTCATTCCCGCAGAAGAACATATAGCTGGGAAACAGCGGCACATAGGATGTACGCACGCGGCCTGCTGGCGACCGGTTACGCCGTGGTACCAGCGGTAGATAGTGATGCAGATCCCAGCGGCGTAAGCGACGGGCCAACTGCTTCTCGCAGCGAGGACGCGTGTGTATCGCCCACCAAGACCATGTCGACTGGCTCAACTGACTCGGCTTCTCCAGCAAGTCTTCCGGAAATATGTCAGGCTCTTGGGGTAGGATCGGCATGGGAGCGGTGCTTGCTGGTAGTGGTGGTTGTTCTTCTTAACTTACTATTGGGAAAGGCTTTGGGATGCATTGCCAAAGAGGCCGTCAGGCCGTGCGGCGCACACTCCGTTCCCGTGGGTGACACTGCGGTCCCCTTCGCTTCCCGTACAAAATCATTCTATCGGAGCCCATGGCGCGCCGTTGCGCCTCGTCGGTTCGGCCCGGGGCTTTCCAGACCTTTTCCTCGCCTGGAAAGAGCCACTGGCATACTGGATCCGTCCACCACGGCCGTTCCCCGCCATCCCCTGTCTTCCTATTCCCCGCTTCTTCCGCGGAGACGACTTATTGGAGAGCGTCGCCGCGGGGTGAATTGATTCGAGCGGGCTGTCGGGGTATCCGATACACGGAGTTGGCCGCGGATCGTAGTGAATCGCGCAATCCATTTTCTAAACAGGTGTTACGCCCCCTTCAATCCGTCTCCCAAACGGTTGCGTTTGGGCATCCGTGGGTTGTTGTTTCGCACCAATCCATCGCGCCTGCCGCCAGGGCGACCGGAGCCGCCGATCTTTCGATTGCGTCTTGCTGTCCACACGTCTGGCATAGGATCGGCAGGAGGCGCCAGCCAATTCTACCTTGAAAAACGTGCCCCCGCCGGGAACTCCTTAACCCATCAGAGACAAACGACATGCAATTGTCTAGGTGGAGCCGATGGCGGCCAAGAGGACTAGTATAAACAAGGGGTATTATAACCGCCACAAAGAACTGCTTCCCCAATCGCGAGCGTTCCTCAGTCCGTCCAGTATCCATTGATTTCAGTCTATCGGTGCAAAGGTCATCGAGTCAACGAACCTCCCACTTTGGGCTTTCGGCTTTTCAGCGGGGGAGCAATTGACGTATACTCCCAAGCGTGCGTGCCGAGAGCCGACGACGGAAAAATCGAGGGATGCTTGCGACTCATGTCGCTTTCACCCCCCCGTCGGACAGGACTCGCTTCGCCCATCGGACGGCGGTGGAGAATCTTCGAGGTCATATACCCCCTTCTGGTTGGGGAAGGTGTAAGCCAACGTCATGTCAATCGACCTAGCAGTAGTCCCGGTGGCCGGCCGTGGAACCCGGTTGTTGCCGCTGGCCAAGAGTCAGCCCAAGGAAATGCTTCCCGTCGGACGCAAGCCGGTGGTGCAGCACGTGGTCGAGGAATTGGCCCGGTGCGGCATTGGCCGGGTGCTCTTCGTGACCGGTCCCGGCAAAACGGCCATCGAGAATCATTTCGACATCGACGCCGAACTGATCGCCCACCTGCGCGAGACGGGCAAGGAGGCGCTGTTGGCGGAATTGGCGTTCGAGCGGGAAGATCTCGAATACTTCTACACGCGCCAGCGGCGTCAACTCGGCCTGGGACATGCGGTGCTCTGTGCCGAGCCGGTGGTCGGGGCGCAACCGTTTGTGGTGGCTTTGGGAGATTCGATCATCGGCCGGGATAGCCAGTCCCAGGTGGTCCGCCAGATGGTTGCCGAATTTGAAAACGCCCGGGCGGCCGCGGTCATTGTCTTTGAGGAAGTTCCCGACGACGAAGTCGTTCGCTACGGCATCGCCAAACCCGGCGCCCGATGGAACGATTCCGGGTTCTTCGAGTTGGAAGATCTGATCGAAAAGCCGTCCGTCGACGAAGCCCCCAGCAATCTGGCGGTCGCCTCTCGATACGTGTTCAGCCCGCTGATCTTCGACTGCCTGCGAAAAACCCCGCCGGGCAAGGGAAACGAGATCCAGTTGACCGACGCGATTCGGATGGTCATCTCCAGCGGCTTGACGGTGTTGGGGATGCGGTTGCCTCCGGGAGAGAAGCGGTACGATATCGGCAATTTCGAGAGTTACTTCGAGACGTTTGCCGAGTTCGCGCTGGCCGATCCCCAAGCGGGAGCGGCGTTCGAGGCCGTGATGCGACGCCGATTTCAGTCCGACGATCCGGCCGGGGACTCTCCATGCTCCTGATTCGCAAGCAGGCGTACGCTCGAGCGGGACTGGTCGGCAATCCGTCGGACGGTTATTCCGGCAAGACCATCTCGGTCATCGTTCGAGACTTTCGGGCGGAGGTATCACTCTATGAGTGGGACGAAGTGGAAGTGATTTGGAGCCAGGAGGATCGCAGCCGTTTCCGCTCGGTCCACGAACTGGTTCAGGACGTGGAACTCCACGGCTATTACGGCGGCGTGCGGCTGGTCAAGGCGACGATCAAGAAATTCGTCGAGTACTGCCAGCAGTGCGAGCATCCGCTGCACGATCGGAACTTCTCCGCCCGCTACGATACGAACGTACCCCGGCAGGTCGGCTTGGCCGGTTCCAGCGCGATTATCGTGGCCACGCTCCGCTGCCTGGCCGAGTTCTACCAGGTCAACATTCCGCCGGAAGTGCAGCCCTCGCTCGTGCTCTCGGTCGAGAACGAAGAGTTGGGAATCGCCGCGGGTTTGCAGGACCGGGTGATCCAGGTCTACGAAGGGGTGGTCTCCATGGACTTCGCCCGGGAGAAGATGCATGATCGGGACGGCCTGCTTTGCGGGTGTTACGAGCCTTTGGATCCCTCGCTGCTGCCGCCGCTCTACATCGCCTATAGCACGCGAACGAGCGAACCGACGGAAGTGGTTCACAACGACCTGCGTGGCCGGTTCGATCGGGGTGAGCCGGCCGTGGTCGACGCGATGATCCGGTTCGCCGATCTGGCAGCGCAAGCGCGCGAGGCGATCAACCAACAAGACGCCCCGCGATTGGCCAAGCTGATCGACGCCAATTTCGGCCTGCGGCAGTCGATCTGCGATCTTCCCAAGGCGCAGACGGAGATGGTCGAGCGGGCCCGACGTGCCGGCGCCTCGGCCAAGTTTGCCGGTTCCGGCGGAGCGATCATCGGCACCTATACCGACGAAGCCATGTTCGCCCGCCTCCAAGCCGAACTAACCCCGATCGGCTGCCGCGTTTTCAAGCCGACGATTGTTCCGCCGGCGTGATCCTGACTTGTCAGTTGGGTGCTTCACCGATTCCCAGAAAGCAAGTCCCATTTGGGTGCCATGGGCGGCTTGTCCGCCCTTGACTAACCCCAGGAATACCCCAGCGAAACAGCCATCCCTTGCCTGCAACGCCTGCCTATCCCGCCCTCCTTGCCTTCTTTGCTGTCGCGTGAGCACCCCATGTCCCGGCGGGGAGTGTGGGGTGGTTGACAGCAGTGGGCAGTTGTGCTACCCGTGGGTGTTCTCGCCATGAACGGCATCCGTTTGTGGGCAAGTCCAACTCTTCGACCGGGGGCTTCTGGAAATGGTCGATAGTGTGATGCCATCGTTGCA
>CAYUIQ010000243.1:0-13008 GCA_964444795.1 uncultured Planctomycetaceae bacterium | reverse complement strand
CTGCGCAACACCGCACAAGCCGGCGCCTTCGGCTGGGCGTTAAACGAACGAACCCCTAAGCCCCGGCTATCATGGCAGGAATTGGCATCGGGTGAAATCCGCCCGACCGGGGGGCTTTGAGGGCGTAGCCGGGAACTTGGGCCCGATTCTGAAGGCGACCTCGCTTTCCGCGCTTATCGCGTAGCGTTAAAATGGGCAGAAGTCCCATGTTGGCCAGAGAAACCGCCATTCAGGCCGACCCATGCAATACAACCATGCTCAACTCGAACTCGCCATGTGCGGCTTGCGAGTTCTCCCGATTATCGCGATGGTTGCCTTCGTGGCTTATATGGCCAAGAGTCGAAGGGTGTTCGTGTTGGGCACTCTGGGCTCTCTGCTGGGCTTCGTGGTACCCGAATTCACCGTCCACGTGCAATACAGCAGCGCCGAGGCGGCGTACGTCGGGTCGATGACCTCGACGGCAAACCATGTGCTGTCTTTCGGGGTTATTGGTGCGGCAATAGCTGCCACGCTAGGAGTTTGCAGCCGACGAACAATAGACGAACAAGAGGACAGACATCATCCTGACCCAGGGGACGCCGGTGTTGACCGTCCTAAGGAGTGAAGTCTAGGGATCGCGGGGGAACTACTTCCCGGATTCGGTACGCCTAGGGCTGCATCTCGCGGGGCGAGATGGCTACTACCCCGTATTAATCGTCGCCCGGGGTTCCCAGTCTTTCGGCCAGGTGCGTTGCCAAAGATCGATGCGGCCGAATTCTACTTGGCCGTCTTCGCCGAACACCTCGATCTTCTTCGCCGGGCCCAGTTCGATGAACTCCTGGTAGTGCAGGCGGTTGTTGACGATCACTCGCACGCGGTAGGGCATGACGAAGATGCGCATTTCGAGCCATTCTTGCTCGGGGTCGTCGGCAGTCTCGGCACCGGGAATCTGCCGGTTGAAGTACGTCGGGTGGCCCATGAGTTGGAGCATCTGGGCCGCTTCGTCGTAGGCTAATTCGCACACGGTCCCGTTGCGGGCAGTGATTTGCACGCCCCAGCGTTTGGCCGACTTGCCGCCGGAGACGCGGGCGCCGACGCGCAGGTCGTAGGTCGGACCGTCCACCGGGCCGATCGCTTGCGACTTGTCGTTTAGCGTTACGTTCTCCAAGGCGACGTGCTTGCCGCGCTGCTCTTGTTCGCGCCCCGCGTCGGTGTACAGGGCACAGCCGCGGTGGTTATGGCGCCAGTTTCCGTCCCAGCCGTTGCGTCCGCCCTTGTAGACGCACCGGTCGACGAACTGGTGGCCCTGGCGGTCGACGTATAGCAGCGTGTAGAGGCTCATCTTCGTCCAATACTCGGCCCCGCCGTGGTTGCCCATGTACATGTTGCGATGCGAATGGCCGGCCAGGCAGAGCTTCACGTTGTACTTCGAGCAGACGTCGCTGAACCGCTTTTCGCCCCATTGGTGGCTGAAGAGATACGTCGGCGTGCCCTCGGGCAGCGACTGGAGATCCTTTTCGAGCCAGTCGATGGCCGTATCCGAAATCCCGCACTGCAAGTGTCCCTTGTCGTCGATCACCGAATAGTCGAGCCCGACGAAATGGACGCCGGCATAGTCGAACGACCATCGCAGCGGCCCGAGATACTTGATATAGGCCCCGTTGCCGGCCAGTTCGTGCGGCACGTTCCACCAGCGGGAGTGGACGCCGACGATGTCGTGGTTGCCGATGCAGTGGAACATGGTCACGGGAAACTCGTTGGTGAATTTCGCGATCGCCCGATACTCGGTCTCGGCGTTCCCGAACCCCATGTATCCGAGGTCGCCACCGGCCACGGCAAAGGCCACGTGGTCACCCGCCCGGGCCACTTCGTCGCGGAAGGTATAGTTATGCGGCCGGCGAAAGGCGTCGTGCGGATCGGTGCCGAAAGCCATGCAGACCGGCAGCTTTTCTTCCCGCGGTGTGAGATGAAAATCGACCTGCTCGGGGTTCTTCACGTCCGCAAGCCGCACCCACCACTGCCACGGGCCGCCTTTTCCTCGCTGCACGGGCCATGTGCCCGACGGCCAGCAGACGCTAACCGTGCGACTGGGCACGTAAGGGACCATCGGGTCGGGTTTGATCGCCAGCGTATACCGGCCTTGGTCGTCGGTGGTGACAAAATCGATCCCGTCGGTCACCCGCACGCCAGCCAGAGGCTCTCTGTCCAGCAACACCCGACCGCTGACCTCCGCCGGCATCCGCTCGGCCAGCTTCGCCGACTCGGTCGTGTCGGGCAGATCGGCCGGCGGTTGGTCTTCGTTCTTGTCGTCGGCCACCAGGACCGGCAAACCGAGTAACATCGCAAACAAGACGGTCAAGACGAAACGGCGGTTCATGAGATCGTCCCGGATCGAGGGGTAAAGAGGAGATCAGTCGTCATCGTACCGACGGGGCTTGGCGTCGGCAAGTTTGTTTAACGCTACTCCGATTCCGGCAGGATCGTTTTCGGCGGGCGCAACAGCCAGCGGGCGGCCAGGCGGAGTTTCTTGAAGCGGCCGAGGCTTACGCGGCCGGTGAGCACGTCGCGGCCGTGGTGGCGGATCTCTTCGAGCAGGGCGTGGTAGAGCGAGGCCATCATGCCGAACACCCGCTGCCCGTCGCGGCCCAGCCAATCGATCAGTTTCACGCCCTCGCGGTAGAATCGCTCGGCGCGCTCGATCTGGAAATCCAACAGACGGTCGAAACGTTCGTCGGCCGTGCCGGCGGCCAGATCCTCGGCCGTGTAGCCGAACCGGCGGAGATCTTCCTGGGGAAGATACACTCGTCCCCGAGCAGCGTCTTCCTTTAGATCGCGGAGGATGTTGGTCAGTTGGAAAGCGATGCCGCACTTCCGCGCCGGTTCCAAGGCCCGCTCATCGCGAAACCCCCAGATATGGATACACGCGCGGCCGACCGCCGAGGCGACGCGCTGGCAGTACTGGAGCAATTCATCGAACGTCTCGTAGCTCTGCTGGTCGAGATCCATTTCCGCTCCGTCGACCGCCTGATCGAAACACGCCCGGGGAATGCCAAACCGGCGGATCGCGTCGGCCACGGCCGGAAGAAAGCCCTCGGCCGCCGTGTCGTCGCCGTCGCCCAGCACCCGGTGATGCGGTTCGCCCGTCGTCGTGCCAAGAGAGCGCCCGGCCAACGCGTCGGACAGCGACGCTCGCCATCGGCTCAGGGCGGAACGCCGTGTGGAGACCGATTCCGGGCCGTCGGCCAAATCGTCGGTATGCCGCATGAAGGCGTAGAGCGCTTCCATGGCCAGCCGCTTGTGACGGGAAAGGAGCAGGAAACTGATGGGAAAGTTGGATCGCGCTTGCCGGGTCGTCCGACGGCAGGCCGCGTAGCTGGCGCGAAGCATCTCCGGCAGGCGAGTCATGCGGGCCTCCCAAACGGCTTGCCACGGCGAATTTGCCACCAACAGCGCCACGTCAATCGCAGCTTCTCCCACCGCGAGACGACCGGCCGGCGGGACCAGACGTCGAAATCCTGTCGCCGTATCGCTTCCAAGACGGCCAGACCCCCGTGGACGAACAGGGCCACCGGCAGACGCAGGTCCGCCGAGACCGTGTCGATCAGCGGCAATCCTTCTCGCAGCCACGTCTCCGCGCGATCGACCTCGGCCGAGAGCATCCGGCGAAAGACGTCGTTGGCCTCTCGCGCGGCGAACATCGGTTCGTCGTAGCCGAAACGCCGCCGGACGGTCAGCGGCAGGTAAATCCGCCCGCGGTCCCAGTCCTCGGCCACGTCCTGCCAGAAGTTGGCCAACTGGAGACCCGTGCAGATCGAGTCGGACAATCGCACCCGCTGGGGTGTGTGACACCGGCCCAAGTAGAGCACCAACCGCCCCACCGGGTTGGCCGAATAGCGGCAGTAGGCGGTCAGTTCGTCGAATGTTTCATAACGCACCTTCTGCTGGTCCTGGCGGAAGGCGACCAACAGGTCGAGCAGGGGATCGGCCGGAATCTCGAACCGGCGGATCGTCTCGGCCAGCGCCACAAATACCGGATGCCGGCTCTCCCCCTCGCAGCACTCGCGAAGCTGTCCCTCCCACCAATCCAACAACTCCAGGCTCCGCCCCGGATCGCCCGAACAGTCGGCCAGATCGTCGGCCCAGCGGCAATAGGCGTAGATATTACACAAATGCTGCCGCAGATGCCCGGGAAATATCCGGCTGACCACGGTAAAATTCTCGTAGTGCCCGCGAGCCAGTCGTCGACAATAGCGGCGCGAGGCACGCGCCGAAGGCGGCGGACCGTCGGCGGCGTCCGGGCCGAATGCCGCAAGCGCGGTTTCAAACGCAGTAGAGTCCATGGGAGATTTCACATCCTCAAGCCAAGCTCACCGGCTGCCTTCCGTCGCGGCGGGGCAGCCCGTATTATGATGGTTTCGGGAAGATTCGGGTAGATGAGGCACACCATGCGCATTGTTTTGGCCAGCCCCCGGGGCTTCTGTGCCGGGGTCAACATGGCGATCGAGAGCCTCGAATTCGCCATCGAGCGGTTCGGGACGCCGCTCTACGTGTATCACGAGATCGTGCATAACACCTGGGTGGTCGAGCGATTCGGCTCGCTGGGCGTGGTGTTTGTCGACGACCTGGCCGATGTGCCCGAAGGTGCCCATCTGCTCTATTCCGCCCATGGTGTTTCGCCGGCCGTGCGCCGCCAAGCCGCCGATCGAGGGCTGCGTACCATCGACGCCACCTGTCCGCTGGTTACCAAAGTGCATCGGGAGGCGGTCCGCTACGCCGCCGACGGGTACACGGTCGTGCTGATCGGCCACGCCGGACACGATGAAGTCGTGGGCACGATGGGGGAAGCGCCCGAGGCGATCCGGCTGGTTCAGACCGTCGAGGACATCGAGTGTCTGGAGGTCGAGGATCCGACAATGGTAGCCTATCTCACTCAAACCACCCTGTCGATCGAGGATGCGGCACGAATTATTCAGCGGCTGAAAACGCGGTTTCCCGAGGCGGTGGGCCCCCGCAAGGAGGATATCTGCTTTGCCACACAGAATCGCCAACAGGCGGTGCGGTTGTTGGCCCAAGAGACCGACATCGTGCTGGTGGTCGGCAGTCAGAACAGTTCCAATAGCCTGCGTCTGGCCGAGTTGGGGGCCGGTCAGGGGGTGCCGGCTCATTTGATCGACGGTCCCGAGGATATTCGCCGCGATTGGTTCGTCGGCAACGAAACGGTTCTGATCACCGCCGGGGCCAGCGCCCCGGAGACGGTGGTCGAGCGGTGTGTCGACTTTCTCCGGGAGCAGTTTTCTGCTACGGTGGAAACACACGTCACCAATCGAGAGCAGGTCCGTTTCCCGTTGCCCCAAGAGTTGAGAACGCCCCGGTGATCGTTAGCGACCTGGAATTCTATCTTGTCGAGATTCCCCAAAGCGACACGGGGGTGCCCGTGCGATCGCTGTTGGTGCGGTTGCTGACCGAGTCGGGATTGGAAGGCTGGGGCGAGGCGCTGAGCCAGCGGGCGGCATGGCAAGGGGCGGCTTGGCGCGATGCGCTGGCACCGACTCTGGTCGGGCGGAGCGTGTTCGACGTCGAGGAACTGCTCCAGTTGGAGTCGCTTCGCGACGCGTCCTTGCGATCGGCCGTCGAGATGGCCTCCTGGGACCTGATCGGCCGCTTTGCCGGATTGCCGGTTTGCCAGCTCTTCGGCGGCGAGTATCGCAAATGGGTGCCGCTGGCCGCCCGCCTCAGCGGCGACTCGCCGGAGCAGATCGGGGTCCTGGCCCATGAGTTAGCCGAGCAAGGGTTCCACGCCCAGGTCATCGTCTGCAGCGGATGCGCCGAGACCGACCTGCGGGTGTTGGCGGCCGTTCGGCAGAGCGTGGGCGACGGCGTGGAACTGCGATTGGACGGCGCGGCGCAATACGAGTTGGACGGCGCCCGCGATCTCTGCCGACAACTTGAGGTTGATCCGCCGCAGTGTTTTCTCGACCCGTTGACTTCCTGCAAATTGGACCAGATTGCCTCGCTGGGCCGGCAGACGAGCGTGCCGCTGGCCGTCTCGCGCGGCATTGCCGGACCGGGCGACGTGATGGCGGCGGCCCGTTGCCATGCGGCGCCGTTTGTGTCGCTCGATCCGCAAGCGGTGGGCGGGATGACCTCGGCGCGGCGATGCGCGGCCGTGGCCAGCGCGGCTGGCATCAGCGTGTTGTTGGGCGGTGCCGGTTGGCTGGGCGTGGCCACCGCGGCCATGCTCCATCTGGCCGCCTCCACGGCGAGCTTTTCCTCGGGCAATGAATCTCGATACGGCCGCCTGCAAGACGACCTGCTGACCAACTCCCTGGAGATCGTCAACGGGATGATCGCGGTGCCCCGGTCACCCGGCTTGGGTGTGGAAGTCGACCGGGCCAAGGTCGAACGCTACCAGGTTGATTGAGTTGCAGCCGTCTCCGCGGATTCCCGCCGGCACGCGTGCCAGTGGGGATAAAGCCTTTCCTCGCAATATGTAGGCTGGACAATCTCCTCCAAGTGAAGCTGCCCGGCCAGGCAACGGCGCCAGATCTCTCTGCTCCTAGCCCGTCCGCTGCCGCTACATGCTTCGAAAGGCTACCCGACCACTTGACACGAACAATACGCCCACCTATAAGGGGGTTTCGGGCGGCCCGTTGAAAATCGTGGCGGGTTGGCAGCCTGCCCGTCTTGTCGGAAGGAAATTGCGCCGATGGAAAAGCCCAAAGATCCTGAAACGGAACGAGAAGGGCGCCTTGATGAAGCCTCACGTACCGACCGGGCAGCGGGTGAAGAGGATGGAAGTATCGAGACCGAGGCTCCTTTGGCGGAAGGTCTCGCCGAGACTTCGGCCTTCAAACCTGGTGAGGACGTCGCCCCACGTGTCGTAGCCCGCGCGACTGGATCGCAAGACGACTTGTGCGGTCGCTCGCTTGGCGATTACGAGATTATCGAGGTAATCGGCCGCGGCGGAATGGGGGTTGTCTACAAAGCACGACAGATCAGCCTCGACCGTATCGTGGCTGTCAAGATGATCCGCGCGGGAGTCTTGGCCTCGCAGAGGGATCTTCAGAGGTTTCAAACGGAAGCCAAAGCGGCCGGAAAACTTGGACACCCGAATATCGTCCCCGTGTACCAGGTCGGAGAGATCGACGGACGGCACTTCTATTCCATGGAGTACGTCAAAGGGGCGGACCTTGCCCATCTCATCCGTTTGGCGCCTCCGTCTCCCGAGAAGGGCGCCGGTTATGTTCGGGCCATTGCCGAGGCGATTCAACACGCTCATGAACAGGGAATTATCCATCGCGATCTCAAGCCGGCCAACGTGATTGTGGATTCAAGCGATCGGCCGCTGGTAGGCGATTTCGGGCTCGCCAAGGAACTTCAGCGCGAGGACGGGTTGACCGATACGGGAACTTCACTGGGAACACCCGGCTACATGTCACCGGAGCAGGCCGCTGCAAAACTGGATGAAGTGAACGCGGCGAGCGACATTTACTCTTTGGGCGCGATTCTCTACCAACTTCTCACCGGCCGGCCTCCGTTTGGGGCCCACTCGAAAGTCGACACGATCCTGCAAGTCATCCATAACGAGCCGGCCGCGCCACGGTCAATCCAATCGAATCTCGACAAACGGATCGAGGCGATCTGCCTGAAATGCCTGAACAAGAACCCGACAAGGAGATACGCAAGTGCCCAAGATTTGGCCGACGACCTGGGCCGCTATCTCAACGGCGAACCCGTTCTCGCGCGGCCTGCCGGCAGGGCCACGAAATACTGGTGCTGGTTGCGCGATGTTCCCTTGATCGCCGCGGTCGTCGGACGGCGAGTCCCGAGTCCCACGCTGGCCCACCGGTGCGCGCAGTGGATCGGGGTTGGATTGGTGGCCGCTTTGTTGCTCTGGGGCGCGCTCGCTTTGTGGAGTCACGACGGAGAAAAGGCGTTCCCATCACGCGTGCGTGTTGCGACAGGCAGTCGTCAGGGAGAATACCATCATTTCGGACGGGAGTTTCGTGATCGACTGAAGGAACGCTTGGAGATTGACGTTAAAGTTCTGGAGACCGACGGCGCGGTCGACAACCGTAATCGCCTCATCGCGGAAGACGCGGAAATCGGTCTGCTCCAGGCCGGCGCGGTCTCGTCCGCCGATCTGGCCGTCGTGGCGCCACTCTATCCCGAGGCGATCTACTTCGTCGTTCGTTCCGAGAGTCCTCCCGGCAATCTAAAGCAACTCGCTTCCAAGACGCTTGTTATCGGCGCCCCGGGATCTGGCATGCAGTTGTCGGCGCGGCGAATTTTCGACAAACTGAAGATCTCACCGAACTTGATTGAGGCCAACTTTTCGGAATTGCCGAACCATCCCCGGTGGGATGCGGCCGTGGTGACGACGGGACCGCGGAACGAGGCGTTGAAATCACTCCTCCGGGACGATCGGTTTCAGATTCTCTCGTTAACGGAGGAGGAGATCGACGGGCTCGAGGGCCCGGTGTTTCGGCCCGTGACCATCCGAGCCGGTGAGCTGATTGAACGTTCTTCTGAAGAACCCGCGATCCCCGCGGAGGACGTTCACACCGTGGCGACAACAACGTTTCTGGTTGTCCACCGCGATGCATCGAGCGAATTCGTGCGGATTGTACTCGATACGCTGTATGCGGATGCGGAGCTTGCCCGTGAGTTTGGACTTGCATCTCGCCAGGAGGCGGCCGGATGGCCCATGTTGCCGCTGCATCCGGCCGCCGAAGAATTCTTCAGAAAGTTCTTGGGCGACGAATCGAAGTAGTCCTCGCCCGAGAATAAGAAAACAGGCTGATCCCACTCCTGACCATCATGTGTCCATCTCGCCCTCCGCGATGATCGCGGCGTCGACTGTCTTGGCGATGCGAATGGCGTCTCGAATCGACTTCTCCATATAGGCCTCTTCCTGGGCTTCCTCGAACCGGTCGGAGCCGACGTACGCGGCATAGATCTTTGCCGCCGCCAGAATGACGTATCCTTCGCTCTGCTGCAGAGTCAGGTACGTTTTGGCCATGGGGGCACTCCTGTAAACGATGTGGGGTCTGTCGAGCGAAAGAAGGAAACCGGAGTCCATTCTAGCGATCTTCTCCACGGTTCGCACGGGAGGGAGACTTGCGGTCGACAGTCTGGATGAGGTCGGATGCCTGCGTTCAGCGGACCGGGCAACGGAGAAAGGAGGAAAAAGGGGCAGGCGCAATGGTCATGCGAGGGAGCGGTCAACATCAATAATGCCTGTCCTACATCTTCCTTCGAGGAGTCTGCCGAATCTCGCCCCGTATGCCAATATCCGTTCGTGTCCCCGGATTTCCCGCCGGATTTCCCGCCGGAATTCCCTTTCGGTTGACTTTCCGGCCTTGAAGTGTTAAGAAATTAGCAGATCGTGGCGGCCGCCTGCGCCGCGAAGACCCAAATAGGGAGAAGAAAAAGAGAAAAAGGACAGGCTTAATGGTGATGCGAGGGAGCGGTCGATGACAATCATGCCGATTCTAACCTTCCTTCGAGGAATCCGCCGAATCTCGCCCCGTATGGCAATATCCGTGCGTCTCCACGGAATCTACCCCGTCGTCGTCCTCACCATGCTTGGCTGCGGCGGCAACTCGGCCCCGGACACGTCGCCAACGCCGACTCCCGCTCCGGCGCCAGTACAGCCAGCGTCAAAACCACCGGCACCACGCTGGTTGGAGTTCAACATGCTCCGGTCGCGTCCATTGGCTGTTGCTCCTGACGGCCAACGGGTCCTGGTTCAAGCGGGTTGCGAGACGGTTCTTTACGATCTTACCTCGGGCAAGCGGCTGCACGGGTGGATCGGCCGCGCCGGCGCGGCCCGATTCAGCGGCGACGGGCGTTGCCTGTTGATGGTTCGCAAGCGGAATGACGTCGTCTTGTGGGATGTGGAGCAAGGTGTCCAGCGGCGGCGATTCACCGGCCGGACGGCCGCGTGGAAAGCGCCGAGAAACGATCCGCCGCGGGCTCTCGCCGCCGTGAATCACGACGCAAGCCAAGTGGCGATCACCAATTGTGGCGCGGCGTTTGACCCCGAGTTACCGCAAGCGATTCTCGTCCATGACGTGAAGACCGGGCAACTCCAGAAGTCGCTGCCGATGCCCGACAAGGCAACCATTTCGTCGATCGAGTTTCTGCCGCATCGCGATCAATTGCTCGTTCGCTTTCTGGACTGGGGAAGCGAGCAACGCCAGCGCACGATCCAGTTATGGGATACGCAAACCGGCGATGTGGTTGTGACGTTCCCGCCGGGCGAGTTCACTCGCACCAGTCGCGACGGTCGTCGGATCGCCACGGGGGCGTTGTTGGGTATCGGCGGTTCCTATGCCTCCCGTCACGCGAAGAAGCCCGATTCCACTCGACTGACGCTCTGGGATACCGAGACCGGCGAGGCCGTGCGGACCTTCACGCACGCCGGTCCATCGCGCGATTTCACGTTCGATCCCACCGGCGAGCGGCTGCTGGCGGCGCTGCGGATCCGAGACTCCGGCGACGGGGTGCCCCCTTCCGAGGGACGACTGATCGAATGGCAAGTGGCGACGGGCGAGATAGTTTTCGAGGGCTTTCCCTCCGAGAAACCGTACGCCACCGTTGCGTACGGCCCCAGTGGCGTGTGGCGATTTGCGACGACCGAAGAACCCAACGGTGTTGACGACGACGTCGACCATCATCTCCACGGTTGGAACGTGGCCACGGGAGAGAAATTGCCGATCGATGACTACCTGTTTGCCAGCTACAACGGTGATGAGAACCTGTTTTTCTTTCCCGACGGCGATCGGTTTATCGATCTATCCGCGGCCTTCGAGGTGCGCGATACGCTGACGGGAAAGACCCTCAAGACACTACCGGAGTATCGTGGGCCGATAACCGAGGCGGCCTTTGCGCCCGACGGCGAGAAGTTCTTGGTAGGACAAATGCATTGGCTTCGTCATTGCCTTCTCACGGATCGAACGACTGGAGAACAACGCAAATGGTCGTTGAACGGGCAGCAACGATACACCTTTGTCGAGGACGGCCGTACGTTGTTCTCGGCCGACCACTCGGGCGTTTACCTGACCGACGTGGCCAGCGGCAAGGTCTACTGGTATCTGCCTTTGGAGATCCACTACGGCCTGGTCGACGCGGTGATTAGCCCCGACACGCGGCGGATCGCGGTTGCGTACCGAATCGACAACGGCGGTGCGTCGGACGCGAGATTGACATTGCTGGAAACATCGCGGCCGGATGCTCCGGTCATCCTGAGGCGTGGCGCGACGGCCCTTGCCGCGCATCCCGAGGGCGATCGTTTTCTGGCGGCGACCGAAGAAGGACTCGAAGTGATCGAGTTCGAGAGCGGCGAGTCCCTGGGCGTTGCGTGGTCTCCTCCAGGACGCGTGTTGTGTCTGGCTTACAGCGCCGACGGCCGGCAAGTGATCGCCGGCGGCGTGACGGGGCATGATGACTGGCGAGAGCCGGTTACCGAAGACGATAGCGGATGGGCCGTACTGTACGACATTGCAACGAAAGAGGCTCTGCCGCTGGATGGACATGCGGGGCCGGTCACGACCGCCGAGTTTAGCCGCGATGCTTCGCGCTGTGTGACCGGTTCGCAAGACCGGACGATTCGATTATGGGATGCCAAGGACGGTCGCGAGATCAATGTGTTTCGTGGGCATTTGGGCCCGGTTCGTCGGGTCGTTTTCAGCCCCAGCGCCGACTCGATCTTGAGTGTGGCCGAGGACGGAGCCGCGATGTGGAACGCGGTGCAATTCGACGAGCCGCCCGATGCGCTGGCCGATTCGTTTGAGATTGTCGAATCGATCAAGGCGTTCCCGCCGCCGTCGCATGGGAGATCCTCTTCCACGGACAGTCCCCGGCCGCGGCGAAGCAGCCCTGCGTTGGGGCAATCGCAATGGTCGGTCATCGAAGTGGGCGACGTCAATCACGGCCACTTACCTTGGGGCCTCCGCAACTGGCTTTCGCAAGCCAAAGCAACCCGACACCACGATGCGGCCAAGCCACCGCGCACACAAGGGGCACTTTACGGCTACAAGCTCTGCGGAACGAGCCGCGACGGTCGCCGTAGCGTCCGTGTCTCGATGGGCGCAAACCAAGTCGTTCTCGTCGACGAGCGGGAGCAAATCCAAACAACCTGGGAGGGTCGCCCGAACGCGTCGCACGTCGCGATTTCATCCTCCGGCGAGGAAGTTGCGATGGTGCGCAGGCTTCGATCGGCCGAAGGCGAGCGGTTTGAGATACACGTCTTCGACAGCGATTCTGGAAAGTTGCGACGAGTCATCGACGACCTTGATACTTGGTATATTAACTCGATCAAGATCGATCCCAAGGAAGAGACGATCCTGCTGCAAGTCAATAACAACAACCTGGAGCTTCGCGACTTCAAGACGGGCGAGTTCATGGCCGCCGTGGAGAATTCCGCCGGAGGCGCGGGGTTGTTGTCGGTTTACAGCCCCAATGGCCGATACATTGTCGCGAGCAAGTATCCCGACACGGTCGTTTATCTGCGCGACCCCAAGACGCTGGACGTGGTGCAAACGCTACGAAATCGGCTGCCGGTCCGCTGGTTTCGATTCACGCCCGATGGCCAGCGGTTGCTGGTCGGTCAGCCGTATACCCGCGACGGGCGCACCCTTTTGACGATGTGGGACCTTTCGTCCGGTCGCGAGTTGTGGAGTCACGCGGGGCCCGGCGGCAGAGCGGGTACATTCTCCGCCGACGGCCGTCTTTTTCTGAGTGAGGTCCGCTCGCGGGGAGAACTCTGGGCCCTGTGGGATCTCACCCGCGGAGTGCCGCTGTGCGCCGTTCTCACGCCGGGTCCCTCGCCGATCAACCTGCCCGTGCTGAGTCCCGAGGGCGATGCGCTTTATCGCGGATCGATCGAGGGGCCAAAACTCTGGACGGTTCCGAGTACCGTCACCAGCGAGCCTTAATGGCTGCGCCCGGAATTCGATTCGGAATTCTGTTGAATTGCTAGGAGTGCCGCTTTGGCGCCGCTCCGCATGAGGGGGTTATTGTCGT
>CAYUIQ010000242.1:0-13092 GCA_964444795.1 uncultured Planctomycetaceae bacterium | reverse complement strand
GTGGTCGTTGTGAAGATAGTTGAACGGTAGGATCTTCTCGGCTGAGGCTCTTCTCGAAACCTGTACGATGGCCCTCCGAGGCCGTCGAGAACCCGTGTCTTGTTAGTTGCGACGGCCTCGGAGGGCCACCGTACGTTTCCTCCAAGAAAGATCAATGTGCCACGGCCGCTTCCCAAACGGTCATGCCGATGATCGCCACGGCCACGGCAATACCGATGCCGATGCTGGGCAGCTCCGACTTGGTCCACCGCCGAAGTTGCGCGTCGATCCACGGCCAGACGATCATCGCAAACACGACCAGACCCATGCTCAACACGGCGAACGTGCCGGAAAACAACTTCAGCCAGCGAAACGTCACGTAGAAGAACCACTCGGGTTTGATCACCTCGGGCGTGGTCAGCGGATCGGCCGGGTGCCCCAGATCGGCCGGTTGGATCGTGGCCAGAACGCTCAGCAGCACCATCAGCAACAGGCCGATGAGGATCTCCGTGTAGAGATGGTCGGGAAAGAAATTGAAATGTTTCGGTTGATCTTCCGGCTCATCGTCGAATTTCAACTCGGTAATCCCGTGCATGCGAATGAAGGTAATGTGAATAACCAACAGACCGACCACGGCCGCGGGTAATACGGCGGCGTGGAGGACATAGAACCGCGACAGGGTTCGGCTGGAGTATTCCTCGCCGCCAAGCATGAAGTTTTTCGTTATTCCACCGACGATCGGCACCTGATCGCAGATATTCGCTCCGACCGTGGCCCCCCAGTAGCTGAGTTGCTCGAAGACGAGACTGTAGCCGGTGAACCCGAGCCCCAGCGTGCAGATCAGCAGCAACATGCCCACCACCCAGTTCAACTCGCGGGGCTCGCGGTAGGCGCCGGTATAGAATACCCGGATCTGATGCAAGATCACGGCGGCGATCATGAACGTGGCCGCCCACTTATGCAGACTGCGGAAGTACCAACCGAAGGTTGCTTCGTGGGTGATGTAGCGAACCGAGTCATACGCGGTTTCGGCCGACGGCTGATAGTAGACGGCCAGCATGATCCCCGTGACAACTTGAACGACGAACAGGTAGGCCGGTGTCCCGCCCAGGCAAAACCACCATCGCTTCAAGTGGTTGGGGACCGGTTCGTTGGTCATCGCCAGGAGTTGCTCGCCGGTGACGGGTACGCGAGATTGCCACCACTGGGCGACGATGGGTACGCGGGCACTGCACCATTGCCTCAATGCTTGCATCGGTTACGCCTCCCATCGCCGAGTATGTGAATCGGAACGCCCAAGGGCCAGGCGGCAGTGGCTCGGTGCCGAATCGCTCGTCCAACCGGCCGCTATATGCCGCTGAGGAACAACGAGGCCCTCAACGGGTAAATTGATGTACAACAGCAGCCCGTCTTCACCGAGTTCCAGCTCGTAGCGGGGTAACCACTGACCAGCGGCCGCGGGTGGCCCCTCGGTGGCTTCACCATCGGGTGTAAACACGCCGTTGTGGCAGGGACAAAAGAAACGGTTCTGGTGCGGTTGCCAATCGACCTGACACCCCAGATGTGGGCAAACGCTCGACAGAGCGACGAAATCGTCGACCGTTCCCGTGTCGGTTTGCCGGACGATCACGATCTTGGCCCCGTTGGGAGCCTTGAACTGGATCGAGTCTCCCACGGCGACCGTATCCGTTCGGGCGACAAACAGCAACTGCTTGGCGTCGGGACCCGCCGGATAGAGAAATCGCCCGGCCATGGCAACGAGCATTCCGTAACCGGCCACCGCTCCGGTCGCCATGGCAATCGAGGATCCCGATAGAAACTGCCGCCGGTCCTCCTCGGACCCGGGCGTCACCCGATCGTCACTCGTTGAATCACCCATGATGCCAACGACCTCCTGTGGAAGGTTCATTCGGAACCGCTTTGCCGCTGCCTTAGGGTCATTCCCGAACAGCGACGCCCCCTACCGTAACAGGCCGAGAGCATTTTCGTCAAGGCGGCCAGACACAATTATCGCAAGCGACGAAGCGACCGGCCTTTTACGAACCGGAATGATATTGCGTCTCAGTATCACCAGCGGTCGCCCGTAGTCGTTCGCTCCGAAACCACGCCCACTTCGCGGGCACATGGATCGGTCTTCGCCGAAGAGAACGCCCAATGGACCGAGAGTCGTGCGATTTCGGCGGCCACTTCGCTGCCGGGTTGCTTGCTTCTGATAATAGCGGCCGGGGATTATCGAGCAATCCCCCCCGTGACGCCTTTTCGCCGATCACTTTGCTTCGCCCGGCGCGAGAGCACTGGCCGCCAGCCGGCCGAGTCACGAAGGAATACGGCCAACCGTTGCATGAATGGCCCCCGCGCGTCATCCTATCCCGTACCAAAACTCGGCCAAATAGCGATTCCGGAGGAACCGAGCCATGACAACTGCTTCTTATCTGACACGGGTGCTTCTGCTCGGATCGTTGATCGTCGGGTGGTGTACCGCCGTCGGCGGTGGCGCCAGGGCCGAGGAGTTGGTGATCGCCGACGGTGGAAAATCGGACTACCAGATCGTCGTCGCCGAGAAGGCCTCGCCCTCGACTCGGCACGCGGCCGAGGAACTGCACATGTTCCTCCAGCAGATCACCGGCGCCCGGCTGCCCGTGGTCTCCGACGTCACGCCCGTCGCAAAGCGAGAAATTATTCTCGGCGACAGCGACCGCCTTGGACACCTGGGACAAAAAATCGATTTCGATGCGCTGGGCAACGAGGGGTACGTTCTTCGCACGGTCGGTCCCCATCTGGTCATTGCCGGCGGCTCGTTGCGGGGGAATCTCTATGGCGTGTACGGGCTGCTGGAGGACCACTTGGGATGCCGTTGGTTTGCCCCGGGCGTGAGTCGCATTCCGAAACACGCGAAACTGGTTGTTGGCCCTTTGGACCAAACCAAGGTTCCGATCCTGGAATATCGCGAGCCGTTTACCTTCGACTGCTTTGACGGCCCGTGGTGTGCTCGAAATCGGGTGAACTCCAGCTCCGGGCGGCTCGGTCCGCAACACGGCGGGAAGATTCGCTTCGGCAGCGGGTTTTTCTGCCATACGTTCAACCGGCTGGTGCCGCCGGAGAAGTACTTCGACGAGCATCCCGAGTATTTTTCCTTTGTCGACGGCAAGCGGCTCAAGGATCGCTCGCAACTCTGTTGCACCAACGAAGCGGTGATCCGGCTTTGCACCGAGGGAATCCTGGCCGCCATGCGAGCCCAGCCCGACGCCTTTGTCTTTTCCGTCTCGCAGAACGACTGGCACAACGACTGCCAATGCGACAAGTGTCGCGCCTTGATCCAGCGGGAAGACTCGCGGATGGCGCCCGTGCTGCATTTGGTCAATCGAGTGGCCGAGGCGGCGGAGAAGGACTTTCCGGATAAGGCGGTCGAGACGCTGGCTTATCAGTGGACGCGCCGCCCGCCGAAGACGATGCGTCCGCGGCCCAACGTGATCATCCGCCTCTGTTCGATCGAGTGTTGTTTTGCCCATCCGCTGGAGACTTGCGACAGCGAGCCCAACCGCCGTTTCTGCGAGGATCTCCGGGGCTGGGCCAAAGTATCCCAGCGGCTGTGGGTCTGGGACTACGTGACCGACTTCCGGCATTATCTGCTGCCGTTTCCCAACCAGCGCGTACGAGACGACAACATCCGCCTGTACGTCGCCAACAACGTGCGGGGCATCTTCGAGCAGGATACCTACAATTCGCCGCACAGCGAGATGGCCGCCTTGGGCGGATACATGACGGCCAAGTTTCTCTGGGACCCGGAGTACGACGAAGAGACCGCCATCAGCGAATTCCTCGAAGGCTACTACGGCAAGGCGGCGGCGCCGATTCGCCAGTACCTCGATCTGCTGCACGATCGCGTGGCCAAGCAGAAGATCCACGTGAACATCTGGGCGCCGCCGACCAGCCCGCATCTGACCAACGAACTGCTGATCGCGGCCGATCGGCTCTGGCAGCAGGCCGAGGCATCGGTCGCCGACCAAGCCGAGGTCTTACGTCGCGTGCAACTGTCGCGCATGAGCGTCGACTACGCGATCCTCGAACGGGCTCGGCTTCAAGCCGCCTCGAAGAAACCTGCCGACATGCCGTTGGTCGATCTGGCTCGCAAGCGATTCAAGCCGTTCTTCGCGACGTTGGCCTCCAGCGGGCTCACCCGAATTCGCGAATGGACCGTTCTCGCTCTGCCCGACTATCGGTCGAAATTGGCGGCGACGCTGAAGATCGAGCAGTGAGCGAGGGAACTCGTTGGTCGGCATTCCCTATCAGTCGATCGCTTGACCGGGGCCGGGCGCGCGACTACGATGACACCTGCGGTAAGGTATGTGAATTCGTCAAACTAGGATTGAGCAGGAGACTGCAGATGTTGCGAAAACTGGGTCCATATTGGTTGATCGCTATCGCCGCTGCAGCCTGTGCCTCGTGGACAACTCGTGTCGCCTGGGCCGATGATGCTCAGGCCGAGCCCGAGGTGACTGACCAGGAAGAAACGACCGGCGAGGAACCGGCGGTCAGACCATACGTCGTTCCCGACGGCTCGCCCGAGGAATTGCTCGCCTTCGTTCGAGGCCTGATGATCGACCGGTGGCCGAGCCGCGAGGAACGAGTCACGGAAGCGAAACGGGCGATCCGCGAAGCGGCCGATAAGATTCTCGCCGCCGATCCAACCGAGTCCCAGGCGAAGACCGCGGTCAAGGTGAAGATGTTCGCGCTGGAGACGCAGGCCGAGTATGTCCGGTTCGCCGAGGACTTGAAACGGATGGGCCGCGTCGAGTTGGCGAAGAAAGTGGCCGATCGCGTGGGCGAAATCGGCCAGGAGTTGCGCCGCGAGGCCTTCAAGATGGAACTCGAAGCGCTTGCCAAGAAAGGCGCCGAAGACGTCGAGGCACGCCTGGAAAAGCTGATCGAAGAAGCCACCGGGATGCTCAGCGACGAGAAGCCGAGCGACGAGGAAGTGGAACTGGCCGTCGCGTCGGCACGATTGGCCGAAAAAATCGGCCACACCGACCGCGCCCTGGACGCATACAAGAAGTTCATCGACATCCTCGGCCAGCACGACGACGCATTCGGCAAGCAGGTTGCCGGAATGCAGCGCATCCTTCGCTGGCTCGATTTGCCGGGCAGCGAACTCCGACTGGAAGGAACGCTGCTCGACGGCACGCCGTTGGATTGGTCGCAGTACCGCGGCAAGGTGGTGCTGGTCGATTTCTGGGCGACGTGGTGCGGGCCCTGCCTGGCCGAGATGCCCAACGTGAGAAAGTGTTACGAGAGCTACCACGACATGGGCTTCGAGGTCATCGGGGTGAGCCTGGACAAGGATCGCGAGGCGCTGGAAGAGTACCTCGCCAAAGAGAAGACTCCCTGGACCATTGTTAACGATCAGGAGACGCGCAATCCCACGGCCGACTACTACGGAATCACGGGCATTCCGACGCTGATCCTTGTCGGCCGCGACGGCAAGGTGATCTCGACGGCGGCCCGCGGGCCGGAGCTTCGCAAGGAGCTGGCCAAGATATTCGGCCCCATGAAGGAAGAGGAAGACGAAGAGGAAGACGAGGCGGAAGCCGGGAATACCTCTCGGTAAATCTCCGCGATCACCTCGGCCGGCACGCCAATCAGATCGGTAACGATCCGCAGGCCCGTGGTGTTCTCGTCACGAACGTCTTTACGCTTCTTTCCGGCCATGCGCCTGAATCTGTGCGATCTTGGCGGAGATCGCAAGTCCAGCTATTCCGCGCATCTTACCCTGCTTCGTCGACACAAGTCTGGTGTCGAACGGGATTGGATCTGTCCCCTCGGAATTGTCCCGCTGGGCCCCCGCGCCAGACCAGGATGGGCCGGTCAAAACCGATTCTCCAGGAGGGCATCGAGTTTGTCGAATAGGCCAAGTGTGCCGGATGTTTCGGTTATGCGGGCGGCGTAATGCGGCCGATAGCTAGAAGAGGGAGGGAGGGTATCGTTATCCGCTCCATCATCCGTTGTCTCGCATAGGGGTATGAGAAATGGCCTCGACCGGTCGCCGTCGGCCGCACAAACCAGACTGGCTGGCGGAAGCGTCGGGTATCGCGGACCGCACGTCGGTCATCGGCGAATTCGTCACCGGCCGTAGCGTGCTCGATCTGGGAATGGTCGACTCCCGGCGCGCACTGGAACCAGTAGCCGACGTCATCGGCCGCTTCGCATCCAGCCTGCATGAGCGTATCCGGCAGCTCAGCTCGGAAGTCGTCGGCGTGGACATCGACGCCGAGGGGATCGCCATGCTTCGGGCGCGTGGATACAGTGTGCTATGCGACGATGTGGAGACGATGAACCTCCAGCGCGAGTTCGATACCATTGTCGCCGCCGAAATCATCGAACACCTGCCCAATCCCGGCCGGGCACTGGAGACCATTCGCAAGCACTTGAAGCCAACCGGGAATCTAGTGCTGACGACCTGTAATCCGTTCTGCGCAAACCAGTTTCTGAAGATTTTCAAGTATGACGACATCCGGGTACACGAAGAACACACGATGTGGTTCGATCCGCGGACTCTGGGGCACCTGCTTGAAATGACCGGTTACCGGGTCTGCCGAATGCACTGGATCCGTTCCAAGCGTAAACACGGGAACTGGAAGAATTGGCCGGCACGGCTGCGGCAGTCCTACTCCCCCAACTTCCTCATGATTGCCCAATCGGCCGACGCCGGCGCGTCCGATCATCACGTCGGGGTCGACGTTCAGCCAAACGCGCACCGCAGACGAGCTTGAGGTAAGAAGGTGGCACCCTCCCCTACCGGCTTGAACGTTTCTTCGCCGGCGCCGTCTTCTGGCCGGAGAGCCCATCCAGCGCGAGGCGGTAGGCCGCCAGCGCCGCGGGAATGTCGCATTTCTCTTCCTCCAAGAACGCCAGAACCTCACCAACGGCTCTTCTGTCTTCCGGTACGGGCAGCTTGGCTATCCGGGCGAACATCTTGTTCTTCACGGTCGTATTGTAGAGCCCCTCGGTTGGACAACCCGGCTTGCCGCCGGAAGACGTCAGCGCCCGCTGGAAACTCTTCCAGAATCGCATCTGCTCTTGCGGTGTGGCCGCGGTATTCTGGGCCGCGTCGACAAGGAGGAAGTTGTAGGGGTTCAGGGCGAGGCCGCTTTCCAGGAGTTTCACCCCGCGAGTCCGGCGCTGGTCCTCCGGAAGCAGGCGGAAGACGGCATAGGCCATCGTGGAATCCAGGTAAGACCGCACGCCGTGGTTCACCGCCCAGGCGACGCTCTGGTGGTATACCATGGGCTTGCGTTGATGAAACGAGACCTCATAGCCGCCCTTCCGGCCAATCCGCTTGAACACGTCTTCGAATGGCCAGGGGGTGAACGGTCCCGTTTTGTCGTCGCCGCCGGTAGCGTATTGTCCGCCCTTGCAACGATACGTATTGCTCTCGGGATCGTACCGGTAGGCGACCATGGCGCAATGGCCCGGCTGGGTGGCCTGGGAGGCCGGAATGCCCAGCGTGTTGTGGGAGCGAGATGAAATAGCGCCCATCGTCCCGCACACGCCGCCGTCCTTGAGCATCATCTGGATGGTGGCGTAGGTGAACGGGTGCGGCTTCAGGCGTCGCGCCGACTGCATGGCATGCTGCTGGGCCACGCCGCCGATGTATTCACCGTACGTTCGAAACTCCCCCTTGTCGCGGAATGCCACCCACCGCTCCTCGCGCTCGCGCAAGGGCTGGTTATTCGCCGCGAGCATGGTCAGGATCGGCCAAGGCGCGGTTAGAGGAAAACGCGGCCACTTGCGCTCGGCCCGGAGTTCTGGTGGAAACTCGTACTGGTGGTTGCGGATAAGATACGCACATCGCGCCGCCGGCGACGGGAACGGGTCGCGCGCCGCCGGCAACAACCCCTTGGCCTCATAGGCCCCGCGGAACATCAGGTAGGCTTCGTTGATCTTCCGGTACTGCTGGCCACGGACCATGTCCCGGCTCTTCCAGTGGATGATCCTCTCGCCACAATCGATCTGGACATCCTGCCCCTTGGCCTTCATGTAGGCGTTGAACTTCTGTTGAAGCTCTTCGCTGGCCAATACATCGGCGGCGTAAAGCGTGCGTGTGCGTGTCTCGGTAATCGGGACCTTCTTGGGCTTCGCACCCTTGGGGGTCGGGATGGCGATGCCGCGCTCGTCGTACTTCAGCTCAGGGAGCACCTCCTTGTGGCCGACCACGACCTCCTCTTCGATGGTGTTCTCGTTGAGGAAGTTGACAATGTGGTCGTTGGTGTCGAGTTCACGGTCGGGATCCTTCGTGTCGACCGGTTTGCGCGGATCGCCAGGGATGACCAGTTTCAACGGTTCTCGCGGCGTGATGTCGGCTTCCATTTCCTCTTTGGCGCTTACGATGGCCGCCGCCAATGCCAACTGACGATACTCCTCGAATTTGGCCTTTCCGAGGTCCAGACGCAGCGAGTACAACCACAACAACACGTCCCCCGGTTTGTCGTGAGCGCCATAGACGCTGGCTTCCACCTCCGGGTCCGAATCGATCCACGCCAGGAAATCCTTCGGGAGGGACTTTCCATCAGCCTTTAGGCCGGCAAGCGCATGCTCCTTGGCATAGGCAAGAAAAGCCTTGCGCAGTTTCGGCGTGAGTGCATACTCCTCGGTCGCACAGATACTCAGCAGCCTGTCCTTCGCGGATTCAGCCTGTTGGGGAGGGACCGCTTGAGTGTCCGCGGCGCTGACAGATGCCAGCGAGCCATACATCGCCATGCCTATCCATACAACCGCGCCGTATGGAAACGTGTGCTTGTCTTTCATCGACAGGTAGAACCTCCGTTGGAGTTTGTCATCCCGCTTCCTAATCACGAAACCGTGTAATCGCCCGACCGGCGCGAAATATCGGCTTGCCGATAGCGATTTCAATCCCCATCCAGCCACTGAACCTACCCGACAGGCCCCCGTTTGCCAAGATGTTGACCTGTTTCCCCTCCATTTCGCCTATGGAAGTCAAATGATTCGAGGCCATTTGGCTCGGGGATGGCGAGTCGTGGCTCGCCAAAACAATGCCGAGAAATCCACCCCGCGCTTGACACGGGGGGAGACGCTGTCAAGATAGTATGGGTTCCAAGCCTGGAACCGTTTCAGGCTCGCCGACGAAAACCCTTGGAGCAACGGCCATGACTACGACTTCCCCACGCCGCCGCGACACGTCTCGAATGAACCGGCGACAGTTCACCAAAACGGCGACGGTGGCTGCCGCGGGCGTACTCGGCGTTCCTGCCTTGGTGCGCGGCCAGAACCTGAACGACAAGCTGAACGTGGCGGTCATTGCCACGGGCGGTCGAGGTGGGGCCAGTCTGGGCGCTGCGGCGGCGTCGGAGAACATCGTCGCGCTGTGCGACGTCAACGAGTCGAATCTCAACAGAGCGGCCAGCCGGTTTCCCAAAGCCCGCAAGTTCGCCGACTTCCGCAAGGTGTTCGATCACCACAAGGAATTCGACGCCGTGACGGTGGCCACGTGCGAGCATACGCACGCCATGGCCACGATGTTGGCGCTGAAGCACAAGAAGCACGTCTATTGCGAGAAGCCGCTGACGCACGATGTGTGGGAGGCGCGACAAATCCGGCTGGCGGCGGTCGAGGCCAACGTCGCCACGCAGATGGGCATTCAGATCCATTCCGGTGAGAACTATCGGCAGGTCGTCGAGTTGATCCAGACCGGCGCTATCGGCGCGGTCAAGGAGGCCCATGTGTGGGTCTCGCGGGCGTGGGGCTGGCAATCGGCGGAGGCAGCCAAGCGCCACCGCGACATCGTACAGGTCACCGAGCGCCCGAAGGAGGAGATGCCGATACCGCCGCACTTGAACTGGGACCTGTGGATTGGACCGGCGCCGTATCGTCCGTACAACCAGGTCTATTTTCCGGGGCCCAAGTGGTATCGGTGGTGGGATTTCGGCAACGGAACGATGAGCGACCTGGGCAGTCACTTCAACGATTTGCCTTTCTGGGCGCTGAAGTTGGAGGTCCCGCTGACGATTGAAGGGAGCGGCCCGCCGCCGCACCCGGAAATTGCCCCGGCATCAATGCAGGCCACTTACGAGTTCGGACCGCGCGGCGACATGCCGCCGGTGCAACTGACCTGGTATCAGGGCGAGAACAAGCCCGAGATCTGGAAGCAAGGCGGCATCCCCAAGTGGGGCAACGGCCACTTGTTCATCGGTGAAAAGGGCATGCTGCTATCCGACTATGGCAAACACGTGCTGTTGCCGGAAGCCCAATTCGCCGACTTCAAGCGGCCCGACCCCTTCATTCCTCGCGTCAAGGGCCATCACGCCGAATGGCTCCAGGCGTGTAAGACGGGCGCCACGTGCAGCGCCAACTTCGTGTATTCCGGCTGGCTCACCGAAGCAAACCACCTGGGCAACGTCGCCTATCGTGTCGGCAAGAAACTCGTGTGGGATCACCAGCAGATGCGGGCCACCAACGCCCCGGAGGCCGACCCGCTGATTCGCTGCCCGTACCGCGACGGCTGGTCACTGCTGTAGACGCGGCGGCGGGTTCAGTGCTTCTTCGTGGCCATCTTCCGCTTGAGTAGCGCCTGGATGTTCTCGCGCTCGAGGGCTTCCATGTCATCGCGCTTCTCTTGAAAATGAAGGTATTTGTCCCGCCCGCGATCGTCCCAGGCGTTGGCTTCCATGTAATCGCCGCAGTAGGGCACCAGCAGATCGATCCAGCAGGCGATCCTCTCCAGCTCCGCGCGCGACAGGTTCGCCTCGTAGTGTTTTTCGCGGAGGATATCCATCAACTTGCTCTTGGCCGATCCGGCGAAGTAGGGCGGGAGCATCGGCGGGATCGACTGGACGTTGAGCCAGTTGACCGTCGGGTTGGGTTTTCCGTTTTGTGTCAGGTGTACGTAGGCGTCGCTGTAGAACCGGCCGTCGCGTGGTTTGTCGGCGGTCGACAGCAGACTGAAGGCTTTCTTGTCGTCCGGCACGTTGCCGGTGGGACCGGTCTTCGATCGGTCGTCGTGACACTTGATGCAGTGCCGGTCGAGAATGGGCTGGATTTCCTTGATGAAACTAAACCCCCGCGGCGGACCGTGAAACGGCACAAGCGGTTGTGCCTTGGACCGCATGGCGATCGTCGAGCGGTATTCGATCGATCCGGTGACGTTCTTGTCTTCATGGCATCCCAAGCAGGACAGTCTTTCGCCGGGCTGGAGCGTCGACCAGCTTCGCATCGACTGCACCACGTGACCGTCGTCGTCGATCAACTGGAAATAGAGGGGCGTTCGCGCCGGGACCTCGAAGTGGGCGGAGCCGTCTTCATGGACCGGGGTTTCGCCCAAGATCGTCTTCACGTCCCAGGTGCCGTTGCGAATCGCGATGGGCGTGCTGACCAATGCGCCTCCCGCCGGACCGCCGTTGCCGTTGCTTCCGACCCCCGCGGCGCGGAATTCCAGGCCGACGACGCGGAGCTTCTTCACCACACCCCGTTCGATGCCCTTCAGCCCGGGACCTTCATAGACGTCCTGCACGTAGTAGGTCCCCGTCTTCTTCGTGTAGTCGACGCGGGTCACCTGAACGCGCGGCCGCTCCCGGGGTGTCAGGAACACCGGCTGATGGGAGGAAAGGGCCGGATCGAGGGCAAGCAACTCCCGCGCCCCGTCTTCGCGGACATAATACAGACCGAAACCGTTCATCGAATCGCGGCCCGTCTGCGTGGCACTGTAGGAAGCGATGTACTCACTCTCGTTCAACGGGTAAGGATAGCAGAAATGGCCGTCGAAACCCGTGTAGCCGTCGACCTTTCGGTAGCGGCGATCCGTCTTGTCGTCCACTCGCGGCGCCATGAGCGTGACACCGGTGGTCTCCTGCCGGCCATGCTTGACATCCAAGAGGATGATCGCGCCGGTTTGGATGCTATGGTGGCCCGTGGCGATGGCGATCACGTTATTCGAACCAGGGATGGCTCGAGCATGGGCAATCGTCGTGGGGAACCAGGAGTTGTTCCCGTAGTACTCGGCCTGATTCGTACCGTCGGGATTCATCACGAACAGCGGTTGCGGATACAACTGGCCCCGATCGTTGTAGTCCCAACGCGTGTAGATCACGCGGCCGTCGTTGAGCAACTGCGGATAATTGGTATGCACCTGGTCGAAGCTGAGTCGGCGCATATACTTCCCGTCCTTGTCGCACGTGTAGAGGTTACTCACCTCCGTCCACCAGCAATCGACGATTTGTACGCAGCGTGTGGAGTTGAAGAGGATATCGTCGTTGGGCAGGTAAATGCCCTCGTAATCGGCGTGCCCCAGATCGTCGGTCAGTTGGCGGACCTCTTCGCTGGCCACGTCCATCTCGTACAGATGGTAGTCGTCCTCGCGATCCGACTTCTTCCAACTGAAGAGGATTCGCCGGGCGTCGAACGAGACGTCGGGATCGCGGATCACGCCCTTTTCGTCGCGGATTAGGGTGCGGACCTCGCCGTAGTCGTCGGCCATTTCGAGCACGCACAAAGCCGTGCCGGGCTTGAAATGGCGCTCGGCTTGCGCGTCGGAGAGGCCTTCCGTGTAGGCGTAATGCGAACCGCCCAGATTGTAGTGCTTGGTGAAGACGATCCGCTTCGTGGCCTTGTGCAGCGATGCCAGACGTTGGTGGCGTCGCTCTTCACACGCGGCGACGTAAAGCGCCTTCCAGGCCGGATCGTTTCCCGGCTTCTTCGACTTCACCAGCCCTTCCATCTTCGCCCGCAGCGAATGGGCGGAACCGCCAAGCTCGGCGAGCACCCTTTCCAGCATCTTCACCTCAATGTCGGCGTTTTCGCCGCGGGTAAAGCAGGGACCGACGTCCGGGCCGTGATCCTGCAGCATCCAGTCCTTGACGATTTCCTCCCTGGTGGCCGCCTCGACCACCTCGGCGGCATCGCAAGGCACGACGGCGACCGTGCCGACCGACGAGAGGAGAATGGACAAGAACACCACGAAGGTGGGGGTACTTCTCATTACGAATCGCTCCTTTTCGATACTTGGCGAAGCGACGGCCGACTGTCGTCGCCTTCGATGACGGCAAATGTAGCAGCCCCAGCCACCGCTGTCAAAACCAGTGCCGCTATTTGCCGCATGAAACCAGT
>CAYUIQ010000241.1:0-13122 GCA_964444795.1 uncultured Planctomycetaceae bacterium | reverse complement strand
AGTGCCTTTTTGCCGGGTTTCGTACTCGGAGCTACGGCACTGCTTGCAAGCAAGCAGTGGCACACGCCTTTTTCCACGAGCTGCTAAACTCACCCGACCATCAGTCGCAGTTCCGCGCGGCGGATGACTTCTTCGACCGAGGATGTGCGATCGGCCAGTTCGACCGACTTGTCGTTGGCCATCCAGTCCTCGACCCGTTTCTTTGCCGAAACCACCGTGCTGTGGCTTCGGCGGCCGAAGAAACGCCCGATTTCGCTCAGCGCCGAACGCGTGTGCTTTCGGGCCAACCACATGGCCAACATCCGGGGATGGCTGACGCTGGTGTCCTTGCGTTTGGAGTGCAGGGCGTCGGGCGTTACGCCGAAGAGTTCGCAGACGGTCTTCTCGATGTCGGGCAATCGGATCATTCGCTCGCTGGCGTGAATCATGTCGACCAGCGCTTCCTCGGCCGTGGCCAAAGTGATCGGCTGTCCCAGCGCCCGGCTGGTCGCCCGAAGACGGCACAACGCACCGGACAGTTCGCGGGCGTGTTGCGTCAAGTGCATGGCAACGTATCGCTGCACGTCGTCCGGCACGCGCATCCCCATGCGATGGGCCAACTGCCGGACGATTCCCGCGCGCGTCGCCCGGTCGGGCTGCGCGATCGGGCTGACCATTCCACTTTCCAAGCGGGTGATCAACTCGCGCCCCAACGGGGCTAATTCGTCCAGGGAGCGGTCGGCCGAGAAGACCAACTGCCGGCCGTCGCGCAACAGCGTGTCGATCGTGTGCAGCAACTCGATCCGCGTGGATCGCTTGCCGATGAAGAATTGCAGATCGTCGATGATCAGCACGCCGACCCCACGATACTTCTGCCGGAAGCTGGGCAAGCCGCTACCCCGCAAGGCCGAGAGAAAATAGGTCGTGAACTGTTCGGAAGAAAGATAGACGACCGATCGGCCGCCGCGTTGTTTTCGCACCGTCGTCCAGATGCCTTCAAGCAGGTGTGTTTTACCCACTCCGGTCGGACCGTGGATCAACAGCGGCGACATGCAACCGGGATCGCCGCCCACCATTTCGGCTGAGGAAAGGGCGAGTTGGTTTTGCGGTCCCTTGATAAACGAACTCAAGCTGGAAAATCGCCGCCGGTGCCCGAGCGTTTGAGAAGCCGCCGCGTGCGCCTTGCCACCCTTCCGCGGGCCGGCGTCGCGGCGACGCCTCGTAGCGGAACCAGACGAGGTTCGTGCCGACTCCGCGCCGCTATCGGCCGATTCTTGCGTTTCAGATTCGCCGCCCCCGGCCAACGCGGGATCGATTTCAAAAATCAACTCGGCTTCGACGCCGAGCAGTTCGACGCAAGCCTGTTGGATCTGCCCGCGAAAATTGGCGCGAACGAAATCGTGTGAGAGCGAATCGGGAACAGCGATGGTCAGGCGGTCGTCGCGCAACAAGAAACAGGTGTTGGCGCCGAACCAAAGGTCGAACCGGTCGCGGCCTACCTTCTCGGCCAGCCTGGCACGGAGAACCGACACGATCTCCTTATCGTGAGTGATCACTTCCTGTGAGTCCCCCGCGCGCAGCCTCTTCGGGCACAGAATCGCATCGGTGCATTGCTTGCGCGATTGCCCTGAAGGGGGCAGCGCCCAAGGATCCTGACAGAAGAGACGGCTGTTATCGACGGCGGTCGGCCGTCGCGTTTGATTGTTGAGTCACCCGAGAAGCTGATTGTATCGCTGCTAGCTGTGCTGTCAAACGTCCCCCACCGATCAATTCGCGATTTTTCCGTTTTCCGCGCCCGCGACGCCTGATTCTTCGGAAAAAACGGATCTCCGTGGCAGCCGGGCAAAACAGGTCCGCCTGCCCCCAGACCGGAGTTCGAGGGTGGAAAACCTGTTCACCCGGCCCGAGGCCGGTCATCGGCCGCTCGGCAGAACTCGTTGCGTGGCAGAATCTTCCGCTCCGTAGCTACGGTCGCCAGACCGTGGATCCATTCCACCGTCTGGCGACGGTAGCTACAGGAGAATTCTCTTCAATCCCGGATATCGTCACTTTTCAGCGGACTGCTCGGGCCAACACGCGGCGCTGCTCCCAAACCTGAAACCCGACCGAACGATACATGTCGATGGCTGGCACGTTCGCGGCATCCACGGCCAGCACCAGGCGCTGGCGACCCGTGCGTGCCGCGCGCCACTGGGCAAATCGGGTGATGTCGACTCCCCACCGCTTCCCGCGATATCGAGGCATCACCCCCATATAGACCAGTTCAAAGTTGCCATGGCTAGGGTGGTCGGCCAGGATCAGGCAGCCGACATCCCGCCGATCATGCCGCACAATCAACCAGTTCTCCGGCGAATAGACGCCCGTAGCCCGATAACCGGCCAGTACGTCTTCGGTCCGGCGTACACCGTTGAGCCGGGGACAGTCGAGCGTCTGTTCGTAGGTGGCCTCGATCACCCCCACCAGGCGATCGTGATTGACCTGGCTATCGGGCTCCAACTGCAGCGGCCCACTCGGTTGGGAGCGGGGAAAGTGGTCTTCCGTGCTGACCATGTAAGAGAGATCGGCCAGGGGCGCAAATCCGACTTGTCCCAGCAACGGCTCGTCGGCCCCGGCGGGAGACTCCAGTAGCGCCATGGCCAGGCACACACCCTTGCCCTGCAATCGTTGACACGCCGTCTCCAGCAACGCACAAGCGGTCGTCTCCGGCTCGCCATCGGCCAGCCGGGGCGGCCAGACCAAGGCTGTCCGTCCGGGTTGGACCTGAAAGAAGACGGCACCCACGACCTGCCCATCACGACGAGCCGTCAACAATCCCTCGGCTGCGGTGTTGGCGGCCGTTTCACTGCCGATCAGCATGTTAACTTGGGCGGCCCGGTCAGACGGGGTTAAATGGCCGAAGACCAACGCAAACCCCCCGTCGATCTCCTCCGCCGTGGGAGCACCGATCTGCAACGTATGGGACCGCTCGGACACTGGGCATTCACCTCGGCGCTTGTTCTGTGGAAGGAAATCACTAAACGTGAAAGGAAATCACGATATCCGTCGATAACATCGGTACGAAAACCAGCGTTCACACAGTATAATGCCCACGGTAGTGTAGACTAGGCAAGATCACTCCAAGACGGGAGGCAGAAAAAATGGACGTTTTTCTCCGCGCCATTGTACTGGCGTTCTTGTGCGTTTCGGTCGTGCTCGTATCGGCCGCCGATCGAGCATCAGCCCAGTCGCCTCTGCAGCGTCTGGAGCAGCAGATCCAGGGCCAGGCGGGCGCACCCCAAGCCCTGCCCATGCCACCGCCCGTCGCGGATCCGGGCTATCTGGGGGTGGTGGTCGACGATCGCAAGGATCGGGGCCGCGGCGTGCGAGTTATCGAGGTGACCCCTGGCGGCCCGGCGGCCCGGGCCGGTCTGAGGACTCGCGATTTGATCACCGCCGTTGGCGGGATCCAAGTGCGCGAAATGGCCGATTTGGCCGCGGGGATGGAGAATATTCCCGCCGGCGCCACGCTAACGCTACAGATTCATCGCGGCTCGTTGATCAAGCAAGTCCAAGCCACCCTGGCCCGGCGGCCAGGGGCGCCTTCACCGCCCGTCCCGCGTCCGTCGGTCGATGTTGCCGATCCGGCGAGACCGGGCCCGGAATCAGTTCCCGCCCCGCCGCCCGCGAGTGGGGAACCCTCCATGCCTCCAGCGCCGCCGGAACCGGCGAAATTACCGACGATTGAAGACTTGCCGGACCCGGACGTCTCTCGCGAGCCGGCAATTCTCCCGGCGCCGGAAACGTCTCTCGATCCGGCGAGAGTGCCCGTCGAGTCGCCCAGTCCGGCCGTGCCGACCGCGTTGGACGCCGAAACGCGTATCCGGCAGTTGGAGTTTCAAATCCGCGCATTGCAGCAGCGGGTGGCCGATTTGGAGAAGGCGCTGCCGAACGCCGACGACCGGGGGACTTGACCGCCGAGTCCGGCTACTTTGCGGTATCTGACAGACGGGCCAATAGCGAGGGAGGAGTGCCGATGCCGACCACATGGATCTGGCCGGTGAATGGCTCGGCACCCGGCGCGAGAAATCCGGTCTTCAGGGCCACGAACGTGCAGGTGTGAGTGGCCCGAACCGTTTGTCGAGCCGGTTGGCCCGTGTCGCAATCCAGCCCGCTGGGAAGATCGATGGCCAACTTCGGCACGGCGGCGGCGTTGATGGTCTCGATCACTCCGCCGAGCGGCGGCCGAGGCTCGCCTCGGGCACCGGTACCCAGCAGGGCGTCGACGATCCAGCCGGCCGTACTGAAGATCCGGCCCAGTCGCGTGGCATCTGGCGGGGAATCGAATACCTCGATCGGCACCTTGGTGTGTTGCAGGATTTGGAAATTGGCCGCGGCGTCGCCGGTCAGTTCCTCGGGTGGTGCCCAAAGCAGGACCCGAGCGGGGATCTTGCGAATCTCCAGATGCCGGGCCACGACGAACCCGTCACCGGCGTTATTCCCCTTGCCGCAGCAGATGACCACCGGCCCGTCCACACCCAATCGGCAGAGGACGTCGGTGACACCCCGCCCGGCGTTTTCCATGAGCACCAAGGGGGTGAAGCCGTACTTCTGGATTGCCCATTGGTCGACGAGACGCGACTGTTGGCGGGAGAGGGTGACGGGATTCATCGGCCGCTCCGAATCGATTTCTCGTACACGGTTACTCACCGATTCCGTTTGCGTTTGGCCGGTTTTCCGCCGGCCGGCAACTGCTCGGGCGTGATGTCCACCTCGGCCATTAGCTTGGTAAGTTGTCGGCCATGATGAAGACGATATTCGGCGGCGGGGCTTCGGCCGTTTGGCCAAATGCTCCGCGGTTGAACGGCAGCACGGCCGCCACGAGAAGAAGGAGCATCGCCACACGGTTCGTTCGCGTCGTCATGATTGTGGCCCTCGATGGTGGCACCCGTGGTGATTTCACTCGCCAGTCTAGCCCATCGGGCCAAGTGTCACAAACTTGGGCAGTCAGTTGCCGGATGAACCTGGTTTCCGGACAAACACGCGAAAACCCATCACGGCGTCTTGCTCGGCGTAGTCGTTCCACAACTCGGTGAAACGAGGGTCCGTCGCATAGACGTCGAGCAGGCTCCCGTCGATGCTCCCCAGGCCGTGGTGCTGCGAGTGGGCGTCGACAAGAATCAACTTCGGCTGACTCCGAGCGATGTCCTCGACCGCGGAATCTCGGGCGTACTGTTCCACGGTTCGGACTTGCGCGGCTTTCTCGGGGCTTCCCGATCGGTGCGATTCGATAATCCCCGGCAGGAAGATATGGTTATTGGCTCGACCGGCCCAGTCGGCCGTGCTGTAGTTGGCGACCGGAAAACCGGGGAACGGGTGCGTCGAGAAGGCATAGAACGAACCGTTTCCGGCCAGTCGGTCGACCTCGGTTACCATCCGCTGGACGTATTGAGCTTGCGACCCGAAGAACGTATTGGCCATCCAATACCATTTCAACAGCGGGACGCAGTAGAGGATCGTCGTCGTGATGACCACGGCCGGCGCGATCGTTGCGATCTGCCGCAACCGGAAAGAAGCCCGGCCGGTGGTCGAGGTTTGCCCCTGCAACGAAGTGGCCAGGGAGAAGACCGACCAGACGAACACCGACGCGAGTGCCGGATACGCGTGATACGTGTAGCCCTTGGCCTGAATGAAGTAGCTGCAGGCAAAGCCGAGCGTCAGGATGGCCAAGGCGGCATGAGCGTAAGGCTTCATCCGCGCCGACCGTGACACGACGAGCAAGACGATCGCCAGCGGCAAGGAAGCGATCACCAGGCCCGAGAGCACATATCCCAACGGCAACTCGAAGGTCCCGAAGATCACTCGCATCATGGGCACAATGCTCGTCAAGTATTCGGGTGCCATCAAGGGGACCGAAGCCACGTAGGCGAGAATCGTGAGCAGGAAGGCCACGGTCTCGGGCCGAAAGACGTCCGTGATCCGTCGCGTGCGAAACAAGAGACAGAGTTCCAGCCCGAGGGGAACGAGAAGAAAGTACGGCTTCAAGGCGAAGCCCAGAGCCGCGGTGATTCCGACAGTTGCCGCAAACCACCGCGCCGAGGGGCGTTGGCGCATGCGCGACGTCATAAGCAAGACGTACGGCACGCCTAATACAAACGCCAGATGCTCGCGCTGTCCGAAATCTTGGCCGGGGAAGACGACAAACACGAAGGCCAGCGCCGCCATAACGTAGTTGGTCTCGACCGCCGATCCCCGGTCCCGAGTCGCCCGAAGCGCACCGCGGCAGAGCAGCAGAGAAAACAGAGCCAGACCGTAGACGTACGCTCGAAACACGGCAACGGGAGACACATCCAGCAGCCGCGCCAGGGCCGCCGGGGGAATATTCAGATACCAGATCAGCGGCGGGTTCGCGTCGACGATATCCTCCGAAAAGACGGCACCGTCCAGCATCGAATCCGCCGAGTAGAGGATCCACCCGACATCGTGACCGATGTAAACACTGCTCTGCATGAAGATGCTGACGACAACCAGCACGGCAACGAAACACGCGAAACCGCGGAACGCTCGGGGGTCGCCGGTCGAGAGATCGGAATCCATGGCAGGCCGGCTTGATGGTGGTTGCGGTTGAGACGATATTTCTACCTGCTTAAGTGTAGGTCCGAGAAATCCACCACGCAAACGGCCCGTTTGCCGGGGTTTCGAGGCCAAGAAGGGTTCCCCGAACGGCTCTCCTCCGGGCTCGATCATTGTGCAACCCTCGCCCGTTTGGTCCAATACAGTGCCGGAAACAAGTTCTCACTCGGAGGAATTCGACCATGACCCGATTCGATCCGTTTCCTTCCTCCGGGCTCTTGCGATCTAGCGCGATGCTGATCGTCTGCGGACTCGGCCTCATCGCGACAGCCGAGCAGCCGGACGAAGCCTCGAAGAACCTTGCCCTGGGCGCCAAGTACGTGCTATCGCCGGGACCCACTTATGTCCACTGCACCGATCCCGGCGATACGGTCCAACTGACCGATGGCCGGACGACCGACGAGTACTTCTGGACACAGAAGGGAACGGTCGGCTGGCAGCGCGTTCAATATGCCACGATCACCGTCGATCTGGGACGCGTCGAACCGATCGGCGGCGTCGCGTTTCGGACGGCTGCCGGACGGGCCGGCGTGACCTGGCCGGCTTCGATTCGCGTGTTGGTTAGCGACGATGGAAAGACGTACCGCGACGCCGGCGATCTGGTCGCCATGGATCACCAGGTCAGCGGTCCCTGGCCCGAGGGATACGCCATCCGGCGACTGGCCACCGGCGCGTTGAACACCCGGGGCCGATACGTTCGGTTCCTGGTGATTCCCATGCCCGGCGGACCGTACACGTTTTGCGATGAGGTCGAAGTCTTGCGCGGTCCCGATACACTCTTGGAGCGCCCACCGCGCGGGCCGATCGTCGGCGACGTGCGCGAGTTGTTCCGGCACTGGCGAACTCGGGCCAGTCTGCGCGTGCGCCACGAAGCCGACGTTGCCGGTGTGACGGCGGCAATTCGAACGTCCGATTTGGGCGACGAGACGCTTCGCCGGCGATTGCTCGATCGAGTGGCCGAGATTGCCAAGCAGTGGGACCCCGAGGCGATCACCGTCGACGATTCCTTCCGTGCCGTAATTCCGCTCAGCGAGAACCACGCGCGGCTGTTTGCCGTTGGAGCCGAGCTCTGGCGGGCGCTGGGCCGTCCGCCGTTGGCCGCATGGGGCGGGTGCGCGTGGGATCCGCTCGATCCATACGCCCCGGGACCGAAATCGGCCGTCCCCGTGCCGGTCGTGCATACGATGCGGGGCGAGTACCGGTCGGCCGTGATCCATCTGGCCAACAGCAGCGACGCGCCCATGAGCGTATGGGTCGACCCGGGGTTGCCGAAGTCGGAAGTCACCGTATACGAAGTGCCGTGGACCGATACGTCCGAGGGAAAACCGATCGCCGCCGCCCTGCGGGAAGCGCCGCTGACGCCGCGCGGATGGCAAGTGCGTGTATTTCCCGGACTGGTGCGGCAGGTTTGGTTTACGCTGCACATTAAGAACCTGCCCCCGGGCGATCATCGCTCCACCGTTACGATGACGCCGGAGCAGGGCCCGGCGGTAAAGATTCCGCTGGAAGTGTGCGTTTATCCGCTGCAATTCCCCGAGCGAACCACACTCTGGCTGGGTGGTTGGAGCTACAGCAACGGCGGCGGGCGTTACGGTATCACCGGGCAAAACCGCGAGGCCTTTCTGCGGCATTTACAGGATCGGTTCGTCAATGCGCCTTGGGCGTCTTCCGGCGTGTTGATGAACTACCGCTTCGCCGACGATGGATCGATCGCCCTGGATACGACCGAAATGGACGACTGGATCGGCCAGTGGCCCGACGCCCGGGCGTATCTCGTGTTCCTGTCGGTTGCCCATTACTCGGGCACGATCAAGAGTTCGCTCGGCGGTGCGGCGATTGGCTCGCCGGAGTTCGATGCCCGAGTGGGGGCGTGGATCTCCGCCTGGGTCCGTCATTTGAAGAGCAAGGGCGTCGAGCCGAACCGGCTGGGGTTGCTCATCCACGACGAACCGCACGAGGGGAGCGACGTCGAGGCGCTGCTGGCCTGGGCTCGGGCGATCAAGAAAGCCGAACCCGAGGTGCTCATCTGGGAAGACCCCACGTATCGCGATCCGGCCAAAGCCCCGGCGGAACTCTTCGAGGCGTGCGACGTGTTGTGTCCCAATCGGCCCATGTGGCTGGCCCAGGGGAAACCGTTTGCGCGGTTCTATCGCGACCAGCAGACGGCCGGCCGGACGCTGCAATTCTACTCGTGCTCGGGGCCGGCCAAGCTGCTCGACCCGTATGCCTATCACCGGTTGCAGGCGTGGCAGTGCTGGGAAACCGGCGCGACCGGGTCGTTCTTCTGGGCCTTCGGCGACAACAGCGGGGCCTCTTCGTGGAACGAGTATCTGGTGAAGGCCGGGCCGTACACGCCCCTGTTTCTCGACGACCGGACGGTCACCGCCGGCAAACACATGGAAGCGATCCGCGAGAGCGTCGAGGACTACGAGACCTTCGTCATGCTCCGCCGAGCCATCGAGCGGGCCAAAGCGGCCGGACGCCGCGACGAGGCGATCGACCGGGCGGAAACTCTGCTAAGAACGGCCGCCGCCGAAGTGCTCGAAGGCATCGGTCCGGAGAGTCTTCGCTGGCACGAGCCGAAAGATCGAACCCGAGCCGACGCCGTGAGAGCGAAGATACTTGAGTCGCTCGTTGCGCTGCGGCCGTGAGGGAGTTTATAGTAGCCATCTCGCTCCGCGAGATGTGGCTGCACCACGCAGAACTGCACTTCGGTGAGCAAGATAGTCGGTCGCTCTGAAAGGCCACATCTCGCGGAGCGAGATGGCTACTATACACGCTTGTCACGGCTTCACATACTGCTCGAGCCACGCGGCCGACGCTTCGTCGAGCCGTTCGTGGCCGCCCTCGAAGATCGTCACCCGGGCTTTGCCGGCCGTTCGGCGGAGATGGATGGCGCGTCCCAGAGTGGGGTCTTTCACCTGGTCGCTCGGTTGCGGGTTCGTTAGACGGCCGCCCGGACGACTCAACTGGGCGATCTCCGCTTCGGTGATGACCGGTGCCTTTTGAGCTTGGGCCACCCGGTTGAACGCGTCGAGCGTATGGCGGATGGGAACCGAGCCCTTGTATCCGTCATGCACACCGGCAGACAGATCGAGCGGCACGTCGACCGCGCCGGCCATCCAGTGGATCGGCGAACGATCGTGATAGGCCCGATCGACCGTCTCGCTATCGCCGGGCCGGCCGCCACAACTTGCCCGGACCATCGCCCCGTAGCCGCCCTTGGTGTGCCGTGCTTCCCAGGCGGCCAGATCGCTGATCCCTACCCAGGCGCTCACCGCGGTCCACCGCCGCGGATGCCGTCCGGCCATGAGCATGGCCATGTGTCCGCCGCCGGAAACGCCGGTGAGATAGATCCGCCGCGTATCGATCGGGTAACGCGCGACCACCCAGTCGACCGCATCCAAAATATCCTGTTGAGCTTTCTCCGATCCGCAGGCGTCGGGCGAGCGGTTGGCGCCGCGAAAATCGGGAAAAAGGTACACCCAACCGCGTCGCGCGCCTGCGGCTTCCATCGGTCCGAGCCGCTGCTCGACGTTGCTGCTCCAGGTGTGCAAGGAGACCAACAGCGGGACCTCCTTGTCGCTTTCCGTGTCGGGTTTCACACCCGCCGGCAGTATCAAATACGCCGGCTGCTCGGTTCCGTCGAGCGAACTGGGCACCGCGATCTTCAGCCGCTCCTGCTCGGCGGCCTCGGCGGGCCATCCTGCCAGACCCGCGTAGACGATCCCCGCGAGAATCACCGTTGCTGTCCGCGAAAGGATCATGCTTTCATTCCTCGATTCGCCCTGCCGTCCAGAACACGGCATTGGCCAGCAGGCGGAGAAAGGCCCTGTTGTCGAAGTCACCCCGGTGGCCCAGCGAGGTACGAAACACTCGGCCGTGTGGCGAGGTTCGGACCCAGGCGACCGGCTCGTTGCCTTCGGATACCCGACCCTGAAGCAGCACGGTCGCATCGGGGGCGATCCACGCATGGCGGGGAAGACTGCCCGAGACAGCAAACGAATCGACGCCGCGCAGCACGGGATGTCGCCATGCCTGTTCGACGGGCGTTACCCGCACGCGGCGGTCTGGATAACACCCCCGGACCTCGCAGCCGAACACGTCGCTCTTCCACGGCGAGCCGTCCGGGACTGTCTCATCCGGCGGTCGCACGCCGACGATCCCTCGGCCGCTTTGCCAGACCCGTCGGATGCGATCCTCCTCCGGGCGGCCGTACAGCAAGACCGTATCGGCCTCACGAAGGCTCGTGGCATCTGCCCTATCGGCAACGACCCAGGAGAACTCGTCGCCCGCGGTCGTAGAATGCTCGGCAAGGTATTCCTCCAGCGCCGCAAGCGGATCGTTTGCGGGGGAACCGCCGCCAGCGCAAACCAGACATACCCGCACCGGCCGACCCGCGCGCAGCGCGGCGGTGGCGTTGGACACGCCGATCGTTTCGTGCGCCGCATGCATGTAGTACTTGCGCATGGATTCTCCAAGATTCCCAGCCGACTTCCATTATCCGCACCAACGGCGGCGGTGTCTACAAACAAAGGGCCATCGGACACAGAGACGCACCAATCGAGCGGCCTTGCCGTGGTGATCGCACGGATTGCGCAAGAGGTAGGAGGGGGATTCTGGGTTTGGGTCGCTATTCGAAGCTCGGATCGAGTTCCTTGGCTCGTGTCCAGTCGGCCTGAGATTTGGCTCTGTTGCCCTTGAGCGTAAAGGCGATACTCCGGCCGGAATATGCAACTGCGAGGTTCGGGTCCAGTCGAATCGCCTGGCTGTAATCAGCAATCGCTTGGTCGAGATTGCCCTTCTTACGATAAACAGAGCCCCGAAAGGAGTACGCAACCGCATCATTCGGTTTCAGTCGAATCACCTGACTGTAGTCGGCAATCGCTTGGTCGAGGTTTTCCTTCTGCTTATGAGCATAGCCCCGGCTAAAGTGTACTTCCGCATCATCCGGGTCCAGTCGAATCACCTGACTGTAGTCAGCAATCGCTTGGCCGAGGTCGCCCTGATCCTGATAGGCTGAGCCTCGGCGGTAGTATGCATCCGCATCATTCGGTTTCAGTCGAATCACCTGACTGTAGTCAGCAATCGCTCGGCTGAGATCGCCCTTCTCCCGATAGACAGAGCCTCGACTGAAGTACACTTCCGCCACGTCTGGTGCCAGTCGAATCACCTGGCTGTAGTCAGCAATCGCTTGGTCGAGGCCACCCGTCTTCCAGTAGGCAAGGCCCCGGTTGGTGAATGCATCCGCATCGTCCGGGGTCAGTCGAATGGCCTGACTGAAGTCCGAAATCGCTCGGTCGAGATCGCCCGTCTTCCCGTAAGCAATGCCCCGGTGGTTGTATGGTTCTACATCGTCCGGATCCAGTCGAATCGCCTGACTGTAGTCAACAATCGCTTGGTCGAGGTCGCCCTTTTCTTGATAGACTAAGCCCCGGCTGTGGTAGCCCATTGCATCGTCCGGGTCCATTCGAATCGCCTGGCTGATGTCGGCAATGGCCCTGTCGAAGTCGCCCTTCTCCCCATAGGTCACGCCCCGAATATGGTATGCCATCGCATGGTTCGGGTTCCGTCGAATCGTCTGACTGTAGTCGGCAATCGCTTCGTCCGACTCGCCCTTTTCCCCATAGGCATTGCCCCGATTGTAGTATGCTTCCGCAAGGTCCGGGTCCAGTCGAATCGCCTGAGTGTAATCGGCAATCGCTTGGTCGAGATCGTCCTCGTCATGACAGGCAATGCCTCGCTGGTTGTAGGCTAGCGCAAGGTCCGGGTTCAGTCGAATCGCCCGAGTGTAGTCGGCAATCGCTTCGTCCAGTTCGCCCTTCTCCTGATAGACTAAGCCCCGGATATAGTACACTTTCGCCTCGTGGGGGTTCAGTCGAATTGCCTGGCTGCAGTCGGCAAATGCTTTGTCGAGTTCGCTCTTCTGCTGATACACCAAGCCCCGGTTGTGGTATGCTTCCACAAGGTCCGGGTCTAGTCGAATCGCCTGACAGAAGTCGGCGATCGCTTTGTCCAACTCGCCCGTGTCCTGATAGGCTGAGCCGCGATTGTAGTATACTTTCGCCTCATCCGGGGCCAGTCGAATCGCCTGATTGCAGTCGGCGATCGCTTTGTCCAACTCACCTTTGTTCTGATAGGCATTGCCCCGGTTGCTGAATGCGATCGCATAGTCCGGGTTCAAGCGAATTGCCTGACTGTAGTCGGCAATCGCTTTGTCCAACTCGCCCTTGTCCCCATAGGCAAGGCCCCGGTTGTTGTATGCTTCCACAAGGTCCGGGTTCAGTCGAATCGCCTCACTGTACTCATCAATCGCTTTGTCGAGGTCACCTTCGTCCCGACAGGCATTGCCCCGATTGTAGTATGCTTTCGCCTCGTCCGGGGTCACCGGTTCTGCTTGCGGCCCGCAGCCGATCACGGCCAGTCCCACAAGGACGAAAGTCAACAGGAACGCTTTGGGGGATTTCATGGCTTGAGTCCTGACCCGAATGGCACTTCCATAGTCCAGGTAACGACTTACGATCGTGCGCCGTT
>CAYUIQ010000240.1:0-13204 GCA_964444795.1 uncultured Planctomycetaceae bacterium | reverse complement strand
AATGGAGGTCGGCGGGATGGCGCACGCGGAGTCGCCGGAGTGAATGCCGGCTTGCTCGATGTGTTCCATTACGGCCGGGACAAAGGCGTCGGTGCCGTCGGCGATGGCGTCGGCTTCGGCCTCGGTGGCGTCTTCCAGGTAACGGTCGATGAGAATCGGCCGATCCGGAGTGACCCCAACAGCGGCGGAGACGTAGCTGCGCAGCATCTCTTCGTCGTAGACGATCTCCATGCCGCGGCCGCCGAGGACGTAAGACGGTCGCACGATCAGCGGGTAGCCGATCTGCTCGGCAATCGCCAGGGCCTGGTCGATGTCGCTGGCCATGCCGCTCTCGGCCATGGGGATGCCGAGCCGGTCCATCATCTTGCGGAACTGGTCGCGGTCCTCGGCTAGGTCAATGGTCTCGGGCGTGGTGCCGAGGATCTTCACACCGGCCTCTTCGAGCTCGGCCGCGATGTTCAGCGGCGTCTGCCCGCCGAACTGGCAGATCGCGCCCATGGGCTTCTCCTTGGCGTAGATCTGCAGGACGTCTTCCACGGTCAGCGGCTCGAAGTAGAGCTTGTTCGAGGTATCGTAGTCGGTCGATACGGTTTCGGGATTGCAGTTGACCATGATCGACTCGAGCCCCTCGTCGCGAAGCGCGAAGGCCGCGTGGACACAGCAGTAGTCGAACTCGATCCCCTGCCCGATCCGGTTGGGGCCTCCACCCAGCACCATCACCTTGCGGTTGGGTGACACTTCGGTCTCATCGGGAGCGTTGTAGGTCGAGTAGTAATAAGCCGCGTTGTCCACACCGCTGACGGGCACCGCATGCCAGCCCTCGACCACGCCCAAGGCCGTGCGATTCTCGCGGATCTCCTTCTCCGCCACGCCCAGCAACTGGGCGAGGTACTTGTCGGCGAAACCGTCTTTCTTGGCGCGGGTCAATAGTTCGTCGGGAAGTCTACCGCCCTTGTGTTGGAGAATTTCCTCCTCCAACTCCACCAATTCCTTCATTTGCCCGATGAACCAGGGCTTGATGTGGGTCAACTCGTAGAGGGTTTCCACACTGGCGCCTTTGCGGATCGCCTCGTACATGATGAATTGCCGCTCGGAGGACGCCTCGGCCAACATGCCGATCAACTCTTCCAGCGGCCGCTCGTTGAAATCCTTGGCAAATCCCAAGCCCGAACGCCCGCTCTCCAGCGAACGGATCGCCTTATGCAGCGACTCCTTGTAGTTCTTCCCCAGGCTCATCACTTCGCCCACGGCCCGCATCTGCGTGCCCAGCTTATCTTCCAGTCCCTCGAATTTCTCGAAGGCCCACCGGGCGAATTTCACGACAACGTAATCGCCCGAAGGCGTGTACTTCTCCAGCGTGCCGTCGCGCCAGTAGGGAATCTCGTCCATCGTGAGTCCGCCCGCCAGAAGCGACGAGACATAGGCGATTGGAAAACCGGTCGCCTTGGAGGCCAGTGCCGAACTGCGCGAGGTCCGCGGATTGATCTCGATGACCACCACGCGTCCGGTCTTCGGGTCGTGGGCGAACTGGATGTTCGTGCCGCCGATCACCTGGATCGCCTCGACGATGTCGTAGGAGTATTTCTGCAGACGCTGCTGGAGTTTCGCGTCGATGGTCAACATGGGGGCCGTGCAATAGGAGTCGCCGGTGTGAACGCCCATCGCGTCGACGTTCTCGATGAAGCAGACGGTAATCATCTGGTTCTTGGCGTCACGCACGACCTCGAGTTCGAGTTCCTCCCAGCCGAGGACCGATTCCTCGACGAGGATCTGCCCGACCAGACTGGCGGCCAACCCCCGCTTGGCGACGGTGCGAAACTCTTCCATGTTGTAGACCAGTCCGCCGCCCGTGCCACCCATCGTGTAAGCCGGCCGAATGACGCAAGGCAAACCGATCTCCTCAATGGCTACCTCGGCCTCCTCCAGGCTATTGGCAATCTTGCTCTGGGGCATTTCAATGCCCAGCCGATTCATCGTGTCTTTGAATGCCTGGCGATCCTCGCCACGTTTGATGGCGTCGACTTGGACACCGATGATTTGGACTCCGTGTTCCTCCAAAACACCGGCCTGGGCCAACTCCGACGACAGGTTCAACCCGGATTGTCCACCCAGATTGGGCAACAGGGCGTCGGGCTTCTCCCGAGCGACGATTTCGGTCATCGTTCGAAGATTGAGCGGCTCGACATACGTCACGTCGGCCGTGCCAGGATCCGTCATGATCGTTGCCGGATTGGAATTGGCCAGCACAATCTGGTAGCCCAAGCTCCGCAGCGCCTTGCACGCCTGGGTGCCCGAATAGTCGAATTCACACGCCTGACCGATGACGATCGGCCCGGAACCGATGATCATCACCTTGTTGATGTCGTCTCGTTTTGGCACGGCTGGTGGCTCCTTCACACGGTTTCGATGAATTGACTCGGCAGCAACTCCTTACTACCCAACGTTTTGCGAATATTCGCTGGGGAAAATCTCCGTTGGGGGAGTCGGTCGTAGCTCGGGCTCCCGAGGACTCACTGGATATCATTAGCGAGAACAAAGGAGGCATTAGTAACGCTAACACAACTCGATTACACTGTGAACCGGGGCCCCTCCGCATTGAGAAACCGCTTCAGCGTCCTCGCGGGAGGCGGGCAGTGAGGCGGCCAAGGCCATCGACGGCAATGCGGCCACCTCATGGAAGGCCGCGTCGCCGGCGGACCAGTGGCTCCAGATCGATTTCGCCGAGCCCACCACGATCAATGAATTCAAGATCCAAGAGGACCCGTCCTCGTCGGTTATCCGCTATGTCATCGAGTGTTGGGACGACAAGAACTCGCGATGGGTCGGTTGTTTCAACGGCCGGTCCATCGGCGCCGAATTCATGGCCCCGATCGTCGGCCGGACGACAAAGAAGGTGCGGCTGTTGATCGTCAAGACAGACGGCGGAAATCCGTGCATTCGCGCATGGGAGGCCTACAACGACACGACCGGCGAAGTTCTCAACGTTGCTCGTGGCGGCGCGCCGCCGATGCGCGCCGGCGAGTAGCACCAGCCGGTGGAAGATCTTCTTCCGAAGGAGCGTATTACCTGAAGGCGGCCGGTTTTCTTGGTACCACGTTCAACTTGTCGTATTGAAAGCCGCTGGCCAACGGCTTGTACTCGCCGACATAGTCAACACTTCGGTCGGCTGAGATCTTCTCTTCCATGTGCAGACACCAGTAGGCGGCGTTGATCGTGAGGCGGCGCAGCCCGGCACTCTGGTAGTCTTTGGCGCTCCCCATCGTCACGTGGAACACGCGGGCCGTTTTGCCCGTGGAGCCGGTCCAGGTTTTCGTCCAGGCGACCGGCAACGGTTCTTTCTCCTCGTTGACTCCGTCGTCGTGGTTGCGGCCCAGCAGCGGCTGTCCGTGGACCAGGGCCTGGCACTCGGCCGGCAGACTCTTATCCTTGGGGTAGGTCCGATACACATCCGACGGCCCCCAGATATCCGTGACGCCGCGGAGGATGGGATGGTCCTTCGCCGCTTCGACGAGGATGCCTCGGGTCGAATCCGCGTGCCAATTACCGTGATGACCGCGAAAAGCCCCCCCCAGAACATCGTCGCCGAAGCGAACTTTCGTTCCGTTGATCTCGTAGGGGAAATGCAAGAAGCCGTGATTGGCCGTGCGTATGCCGATCACCGGCTTTCCCGAATCGAGATAGTCGACGATGTGTTGGATCTGTTCGTCCGGCAGCGTGATCAGCCGGCTGAAGAGAATCAGCAGATCGGCCTTCCCGAGGTGTTCCAAGCCGGGGATGTTGTGAGTCACGTTCTTGTCTTCCCAACGGATCTTCATCGTCGGGTCGGCCTCGCCCTTCTCGTTTACGGAAAAAAGGACGGTGCAATCAAAGCCGTGCCTTTTGGCAAGAATGCTGGCCAGCATCGGCATCGATTGCTCGCTGCGGTATTCCTGATCGGCGGCAATTAAGACGATATGCTTGCCGTTGCCCGGGCCATCCGCACCCTGATAGGTCAGCCAGAGCGGACTCTCGGGCACGGGGTGCGAAGCCGCGGCGCATGGAATCGTTGATGCGATGAGAAGGATCGGCAGGAAGCGTCTGGAGATACTGGAGAGGATGTTTCGTTTCAGTTTGCAGGCCATATCATCTACCTTGTTTTCGTTTCTGAAGGTTACTGATCATACTCGTCCGGGCAAGCTCCTCGTTGCGGGGCATCCAGACGACCATCGATCGCTCGCCGCGATTGTCCCAGGCGTAGTAGGGAATGAGCGTGACGTTTGCCGCTTTCTCCGTGTCACCCATTCCAAGATAGGTGAAGCGGCCGTCGCGTGCAATCCCGGCGCGTTTCGGCGAACCGCCGACGGTGCGGCATTTGATGGTCTTCCTGGGGAGCGGTAGAATGTACAAGCGCCTGCCAGGTTTCCCGCCCGTTCCGTTCGACAAGATGGGACCAAGAGGAGAAAGCCACACCCGATCCATGGGAGAGATACCATGAACCGCATCCACCGTTCTTCGTTCACCGCCGAACCGGCTCGTGGCGGGATGCCGCTGGGGCTGATCCTCGGGCTGCTGCTGGTGGCGGTCGGCTTGCACCCGGCCGGCACTGCCCGGGCGGCGGGGCTTTCGGCGGGGGTCGCCAAAGTCGACATTACCGACAGGGAGGCGGGACCGGTCAACGATCCCCTGTTTGTCAAAGCGCTTGTCCTGAAGGATGACGCGACGACCGTGGTGATGATCACCGTCGATGCCGTTGCGATCGGCGAGATCGGCCGCATCAAGAACGACTATCTGCCCAACGTCCGTTCTCGTCTGCGGAAGGAATTCGATATTCCGCCGTCGCATGTCCTGGTCAGTGCCAGTCATTGCCACGGAGTTGTGTGTGCGGATGTCGATGAGCGGACTTTCCAGGCGGTGAAGGAAGCCTCGCGGAACATGGTTGCGGTGAAGGTCGGCGCCGGCAGCGGACACGAGGATCGGATCATGGAGAACCGCCGACTGAAGCTGAAGAACGGCCGAGAGGCGGACGTCCGCCACGCGTACTCGCTTCCACCCGACGAAGAGGTCGCCGAAGTGGGCCCGGTGGATCCGGAAATCGGCGTTCTCCGGCTGGACCGGACCGACGGGCGGACCCTGGCGGTTGTTTACAACTTCGCCTGCCATCCCATCCAGGGAGTCCCCAGCGGCGGAAACACCGCGGACATTACGGGGTTTGCTTCCCGAGTGATCGAAGACAATTTGGGCGAGGGCTCGATCGCTCTGTTTCTGCAAGGATGCGCCGGGGACATCAATCCCGTTTGGTACAAGGATGTCGACCATCCGCGAAGCGCCGAGCCGTTGGGAAACATGCTGGGGCTGAGCACCTTGCGCGCATTAAGAAAGGTGCAAACCAAAGAAGACGGCCGGCTGAGGATCCTCAATGAGGTCGTCCAACTGCCGAGAGCCGATTTGGCCCAACGTATCGTCGAGATGGAAGCCGAGCAGACGAGGCTGCTTCGATCCTTGCGAGGAACAAGCCTCAACCTGAAGACGTTTATCCCTTTGTTCGTGAAATACAATCTGTCCGCCGAGTTCCCGTCATACTCTTCCCACCGGTATCTTCACGACGAAGCGATGGGACGAGATGACTTGCGCAAGTTGGACGCCGAGAACCGGAGGAACATGGAGCAGTACATCCGCAACATCCATACGATGGAGGAACTGACGAGAATCCAAGCCAACCTGACGTTGCTGCGGAAGCACCAAGCCGACAACGCCGCCGCCGCGGAGCCAACAATCGACGTCGAGGTGCTCGGGCTGAGGATCGGCGATTTTGTGCTGGTCACGTTTCCCGGAGAACTGTCGGTGCAAATCGGGCTCAACGTCAAGCAGATGGCTCCCCACCAGCGGACCTTTGTCGGCGGCTATACCAACGGCTATATCTACTACGCGCCAACCGCCGAGCAGCTTAGGAATGTGGGCGGGGCTCAAGAGGATAGCGACTGTCTCTTGGCACCCGAATGGCAGCGGATTTACGAGAAAAAGGCCAACGAGATAATCCGCCGGTTGTGAACGGGATGCCCAAACACGTCCGGTCAATCACCGGACACTCTCGCCGGAGGTGTTGAACGTCAGTGCCTCGCCGGCCTTGGTCTCGATGCTGACAATGCCTTGCCTATCCGGCGTCAGGGGTTTGCCGTTGGCTTGGATCGTCTTCCACGGGCTCACCAATCGGAGCGTTCCGCCGACGGTGGATGTGACTTCCAGGCGGACTACTTCCCCATCCTTCTGGCCCGCGGTAACCAGGAAACCGCCCTGGGCGCGGAGACGACAGAACTGGGCATCCCGTTCCTTCGGCCAGCAGGGGAAGACGCGAATCGTATCATCGACGCTTTGCATCAAGAATTCGGTGATCAGCCCGGCCACGCCAATGCTCTCCGCCATGAACGTGCCATGGGCATGCCCTTGCCAGATGAACAGACCATTGGGCAACTCCCGGGATTTGAACCATGCACGGGCGTTGGTAACCGCTTCGGGCATCGACAGCCGCGCCTTGGCGATGTTGAACATGATATGGGAATTGTTGCCGTTGAACCGCGTGTCTTCGATCGTGCGACGAAATAGGTCTTTGACCGGCTCCGGAGAGAACCAGGTGACTTGTTCGGCGGGAAACACGGGCGACGGGGGCACGGTGACGTTGTGGACACCCACCTGTTTGTATTTGCAGCCTTCCCAATCCACCACCACGGGCTGGCCGTCGGCGTCGGAGGCAACCGGGTAGTCGGCCAGCAGTTCCTTCATGGCCCGACACCGGGCGGCCAGTTCCGGATCTTTCTCCAGTTCGCTGGAAGCGCGGATGAAGGCGTCGAACGTGTAATGCGCGTAGGCGATGTCAAACGGACAATTGGCGATCCCGAACGGGCCGTGCTCGGGGCTATACGAAGGGCCAAGCAACACTTTCCCGTTGGAGTCTTTGTGGCATTGCTCCATGAACGAGACATAGAACCGGGCCGCTTCGCGCAGGGTGGGATAGATCTTGGCTTCGAGGTACTCGCGATCCGGATCGCACAGGTGCTTGTGCCACAGGCTCTGCGCGGTCATTCCCACCATGCCAATGGTCAGACCCCAGGGGTTCATGTGGATTTGTCGCTTGTTCTTGCTCTTGCAGACGGCCGGGTCCGGCTCGTGGAGAAATTGGCTGATCGAGTAGAAGACACCGTCGCAACCGAAGCCTTCCTTGGCCAGCCACCGCGCCCGCGGCAGAATGTGATGCACGTAGGAGATCCAGGAATCGGCCAGTTCGGGATGATTGGCCGAGACCACGGAGTAGAACGGCTGCCAGGAGTTGTAGTTGAAATGGTAGTCCGCGTGCCAAGGAGTCGCATCGGTGGCCAGCGGCGGCATCAGACCCGGGGGCGCCGCGCCGGGGCGGGAGATGGTTCGGGCAAAATACAGGATCCGATACCACCACCGCTGCATATCCTGATCCGCCAGCTCAATCCCGCTGCGCGACCAGAACTCGTGCCACGAGCGTTCGTGCTCGGCGATCAGATCGGCTTCATCTTCCGCAAGGGTCTGCCTGGCCAGGGCGATGGCACTTTGGCGCGCGTCGCCCGATTTGATGTCGAACGACGTCACGACGGACACCGCCTTCAGCTCTCCCCGGCCGGCAACGGCCAGAGCGTACTCCATCCCCGCATAATCCAGATCACCCGGCAGTTTCATGTGCAGCCAGGCAATGCCGTCGGTCTGGCCGGTCACCGCATCGGGGAGAGTCGCCGCCGAGATGGGTTCCAGGACGACCGGCTCGGGGGTCTGGATCAGAACCACGTTACGGTCCGCCAGGATGCGGATCTTCGTCGCCGACTGCTCGGATGGATGGACGGTGGCCACGGCGCGCCGCAAGTCGAGAACGGCCTGCATCGACGCGGCGGTCGGGAATTGGATTTCGGTTTTTTCATCGTTCCCGGACAGCCAGAGCGAATCGAGTCGGTTCTCGGCCGTTTTCCCATCGGCGGTCTGAGTATACACTTCCACCTGCCCGACGGCCTGTGACACGAATTCCAGCTTGACGTCTGTCGCCGTGGTCGGGGATTTCTTCCACCCCGAAGCGAAGATGTTTTGGCCGTCCTGGTCGTAGACGTTGACATAGTACAAGGCATTGGCCGAGCCCGTGATCTTCATCTGCAAAGCCGATGCGTCGACGGCATGAGATAACGTGGCCCGATAGCCGGTCGAGGCCTCCGCGGCCCCGCCGACTTGCATCGTAGCGCTAGCCCGATCGGCTGCCGTCTTGAACCGATGCTTCGCGGCGCTGCGGATACAGGTCCACCTCACACCGCTCTTGGGCGTCATCGAGCCCAGTCGCAGGGCGGCCGCACAACGGGGTTGCGGATAGGGACGGCTGTAGCTGGGTGGCGCGCTTTTCGCGCCCGAAACCGTATTGTTGGGTATATCCACTTTCGGCATCGGCGGATCCCCCGAGGTGTCGACCCGGGCGTCCCAAATGTCGTTCTTCGTGACCCGCATGTAGAGGCCGCCGTCTTTTTCCCAGACGATCCCGTAAAGATCTCCATTGCCCAGAATCAGGCTTTCGCTCTGTCCGGAGGCCATGGAAGAGAGCGCGACGTCGGCATTCTCAAGCGCCGCCTCGAAGGGGATGCCGGCATTGGTTTCCCCCCATGCCAAATCGGCACCCGTAATGATCGACGTCAGCATAGCGGCAGGAATTAAGAGTCTCATCATGGTGCCGTTTCCTTTGGGTTATTGCAGCCATTGATTATCCAGCCACTGAACCTACCCGACATCCGCCCACTTGTCAAAAACGCGCCCTGTTTTCCATTCACTTTCCGTTAACGTTGACTTTCCCAGGACAATCCCGTCATCTCGCTACCCGCCTCGCCCGCCATGGGATAAAATGAAATGCTCGACCTAGCTCGATACGCCCGATCTTCCCCGGGAAAGACCGCCCGAACCCTACTCGCCTTGACCCGCGTAACCGGGAGAAACGCCCGATGAGATTCCGACCTCCTTGCGGAGTAGCCATGACCGCTATTTTGTGCTTTCTCGCTTGGTTGCCGTTGACCTCCGCGGCTGAAGCGGCAAAGCCCAACTTCCTCTTCATCCTCGCCGACGACGTCACGTACAACGATCTCGGATGTTTCGGCGGCAAGAACGTGAAAACGCCGAACATCGACCGGCTGGCGAGCCAGGGGATGCGGTTTACCCGGGCTTACTGCGCCATGTCCATGTGCGCGCCCTTCCGCGCCGAACTCTACACCGGCCTCTACCCGGTGCGCAACGGCGTGGCCTGGAACCATTCGATTGCCAAGCCGGGAACGAAAAGCATCTGCCATTACCTGCGACAGTTGGACTACCGTGTCGGCCTGACCGGCAAGAAACACGCCAGCCCCGCCGACGTGTTTCCCTTTGACCACGTCAAGGAGCCCCTGGCCGGGCCGGGTACGCGCGAGTTTATCACGCGCGATCCGACGCAGCCGTTCTGCCTGTTTGTCTGTTCGCATAACGCCCATCCGCCGTGGCGCGGCGGCGATGTTTCGCGGATCGATCGCGACGGCATGACGTTGCCGCCGGTCATTCACGATAATCCGATCACGCGCAAGACGTTCGCCGGTTACCTTGCGGAGATCGCAGCGCTGGATGAGGAAGTCGGCGCGGTCCTCACGCTGCTGGAAGAAACCGGGCAAGCCGGCAACACGTTGGTCATGTTTTCATCGGAGCAGGGGTGGGATTTCGCTTTCGGCAAGTGGACCAACTGGGATATCGGTGTTCGCACCGCGCTGATTGCGCGCTGGCCGGGCCAGATCACCCCGGGTACGGAAACCGGTGCGCTGGTGCAAATCGCCGACGTCGTACCCACCTTCATCGCGGCGGCGGGCGGCGACACGTCCGGCCACCCACTCGACGGCACCAGCTTCCTGCCCGTGCTGCAAGGCAAGTCGGACAAACATCGCCGCTACGTGTATGGCCTGCACAACAACGTGCCCGAGGGTAATCCTTACCCCATCCGCTCCATTCGCGACGACGAGTTTCATTACCTCGTCAATCTGAAGCATGATCAGTCGTACCATGAGAAGCATCTGATGACCGAAGGCCCCGCCAAGCGATACGACCTGCAGTGGTGGCAGGCGCTGAGCGACGCGGCGGCCCGCGGCGATGCATCGGCGAAGACGCTGTACGACAAGTATCACCACCGCCCGGCCGAGGAACTGTACCGCGTCGATGAAGACCCTTGGGAGATGAACAACCTCGCCGACCGACCCCAATACGCCGAAGCCAAGGAACGCCTGCGCGCGGAACTCCATCGCTGGATGGCCGAACAAAACGACCCCGGTGCGGCGATGGACGACCCCGAAGTTCACGCCGCGAATCGCAAGGCCGGCGGCAAGAACGCGCAATGAGCTGCCCGGAATGAGGTGACGGGATAGCTTCGTTTCATCGGCAAGACTACAATACGACCGCGCTGGACACGTCACCCGACCGATCAGGCCGATCGACCCGACGGAGAATCGAACCATGACCCTGCGAATGATCGATTGCCACCAGCACTTGATCTACCCCGAGGAGTTTCCCTACGGCTGGGCTCGAGAGATCCCGCAACTGGCCGGGCGAGCGTTTCGTTACGACGATTATGTCGCGTCGGTGGCCGAGCGAGGCGAGATACGCACGATCTTCATGGAGACCTCACCGGACGACTCCCACTGGAGGCGGGAAGCACAGTTCGTCACGCGGCTGGCCGACCGGCCGGGATCGATCATCGACGGCCTGGTGCTCAACTGCCGGCCGGAGGAAGAGGACGATTTCGAGGCCTATATCGAGTCGATGGCGCATCCCAAGCTGGTCGGGTTCCGGCGCATCCTGCACGTGATGTCCGACGACTTTTCCCAACAGCCGCGTTTTGTCGACAACGTGCGCCGGCTCGAGAAATTCGATCTGACGTTCGATCTCTGTTTCCTCGCCCGGCAACTCCCGCTGGCCTGCCGCCTGGCCGCGAAGTGTCCCGGCGTGCAATTCATTCTGGGCCATTGCGGTGTGCCCGATATTGCCGCCGGTGCCCTGAATCCGTGGCGCGAGAACATCCGGCGGGTCGCGGCGCTGGACAACGTAGCCTGTAAGATTTCCGGAGTTCTGGCCTATTGCTCTCCGGAAAACGCTACCGCCGACGCGGTCCGCCCGTACGTCGAACACTGCATCGAGTCGTTCGGTTGGGATCGTGTCGTCTGGGGTGGCGACTGGCCCGTCTGCTGCATGACGGCGGATCTCGGCCGCTGGATCGATGTTACCGCCGAACTCGTCTCCGGCGAAGACGCGGGCAATCAACGCAAACTGTTGGTGGAGAACGCCCGGCGCATCTACTTCAAGAAGGAGGGCTGACATGGAGTCGCCCCGCACCGACCGCTTGGCCGACCGGCTGGAAGCGTGTTATACGGGCGCCGTCTACGACGTGCTTCGCGGCATGGGATACCCCGATCAGGCCCTACCGCCGGAGATCAACCCGCTTTTGCGTCAGTGGAAGCTGGCCGGCCGGATCTTCACGGTCAGCGGGCGGATTGTGCCCGATTTGGACGCGCACGAGAGTCTGTTGAGTTGGACCGCGCTACTTTCCAAGGCACCGCCGGGTACGGTGGTGGTCTGCCAGCCGAACGACTCGACGATCGCGCACATGGGCGAACTCTCCTCCGAAACGCTCCATTTTCGCGGCGTGCGCGGTTATATCGTCGACGGCGGCTGTCGCGACACCGACTTCATCACCCGGCTTCCCTTCCGCGTCTTCTGCCGCTACACCACGCCCAAGGACGTCGTCGGCCGGTGGCGCGCGGAGCAGTTCGACGGACCGATTCAAATCGGCGGCGTGGCCATCGGCGGCGGCGATTACGTGATGGCCGATCGCGACGGCGCCGTGGTCATCCCAGGGGAGCTCGCCGAGGAGGTGGCCGCCAGGACCGAGGAGGTCGTGCGCACCGAGAGCAAGGTGCGCACGGCGATTCTCCAGGGCGTCGATCCTCAGGAGGCCTACCTGCGATTCGGCAAGTTCTGAGCATCGCGTCCGCGGGCAACCCCTGGCGTTGGTGACGAAAACTTTCGGAAATCGGTTCGCCGGCGCGTAATGAACCGCCGGCTGACGGATCTACCTCTATAGCAAACAACCCCCGAAGGAGGCCTCCCCGTTGGGCGCGGACCGCCGGGAAGTGATCGAGCAACTGTTTATCCGCTACGGCAGGGGGGTCGGCAGTTACATTCTGGCGCGGGTCGGCAACCTCGACCTGGCGGAGGAGATCACTGCGCAAGTATTTTTGACGGTGGTGCGGCGTTTCGACACCTGCCGCGATTCGCCGGCCGGCTGGCTCTGGTCGATCGTGCGCAGCGAGTTGGCCCGGCACTTCCGCCGCCGCCGCCCCCTGCCGCTTGATGAAGATTTGGTCAACCCGGCCGAATCTCCGTCCGGGCAGTTGGAGCGCCGTGAGAATGACCGGCGCCTGCACGTCGCGCTGGAGCAACTTACCGAACAACAGCAGCAGATCGTCTACCTGAAGTTCTTTCAAAAGACATCCAACAAGGAAATCGCGCGAATCATGGAGCTTACACCCTCGAACGTGGGGGTCAAAGTCCACCGGGCGATGATTAAGCTGCGCGAGTTGCTGGAAGCCCCCTCGCCCCAGCTCGATGGCTGAACGGGGATTACAGGACAGAGCCTGACGGAGATACGACCCGTGGAAGACGCACGTCCCGACGATGTCGACCGCCCCGCCCGCCGATGGCCGGACGACGACCTGACGCAGTTCGCCGAGGAGTTCTCCGCTTCGCTGCCCGAGCTTCCCCGATCGTCGCTGGCCCGAATCGAGCGGCGTCTGAGCGTCGAACTGGACCGCACCGTGCCGCTGCCGCACGCGCCGGCGTTTGCCTTTACGGTCCGCATTGCGGCGGCGGTGGCGATTGCCGTGGGATTCGTGGCCGTCGTCTTGCGAGACCGGCCGGAGCAACACGACCACATGCCGGAGACGACCGCCGCCAGCCCGCCAGCCGAGGCCGTCGTCGTCGAAGATCGGTATCGCGTTGCGATGGTCATGCCCGCGGCGTCCGATGTGCCCGTCGATCCGCTACTGCCGCTGGACGAGTACCGCAGTCTGATCGAGGACGTTAACTGAATTCACATCGCAGGGCTTTGCTTCGAGAGACTCCTGAATGGACTGTACGATGGCCCTCCGAGGCCGTCGCTGCCCAAACGCAC
>CAYUIQ010000239.1:0-13207 GCA_964444795.1 uncultured Planctomycetaceae bacterium | reverse complement strand
TGCGGTACTCATTTCATTGTCACCGTTGCGGTACTCATTTGGCTTGATGAGCAAACCCGAAAACGACCGTCCCGCCGATCGGCCGCACTGGCTGCTGAGCAGCCGAAACTGGAACATCGGCTTTCGCACGGCCCATATCGCGTCGATGGGGGTGCTGCTGGGGGGTCATGCGTTCGACGTTCCCAAAACCGATCTGATGCCCGCGTTCTGGGCCTGCATGGGCACGGGACTGGTCTTGGGGCTGTTGGAAACCGGGTTCGACACGCTTTGGTTCCATCAGGGCCGCGGGCTGATGACCCTAACGAAACTGCTGTTGCTGTGTAGCGTTCCCCTGTTTTGGGAACAACGATTTGCGATTCTCCTGATCGTCGTGGTCCTGGCGTCGGTTGGATCGCACATGTCGGCCCGATATCGCTACTACTCGATTCTCCAACGCCGGATCGTCCTGGCCGGTTGCGGTCCGGGACGCAAGGGGCTGGAGGCCGAACTTCCTTCAACGCATTCCAGCGAGTCAACGGATTTTCCCTCTCCATGAACCATTCCAGTTACCAGGCGGCCGATTTCGATCTCGCCCCGCTGATGTTCTACTACGAAGTGACCCGGGCCTGCGATCTGGTCTGCAAGCACTGCCGGGCTTCGGCCCAGGAAAACGCGCACCCCGACGAACTCACGCCCGAGCAGTCCCGCGCGCTGATCGACCAGGTTGCCAGCTTCCCGCGAACGCCCATGATGGTCTTTACCGGCGGCGACCCGCTAAAACGGGCCGATCTGTTCGATCTGATCCGTTATGCGATCGGCCAGGGCTTGCAGGTCGCCTTGACCCCCTCGGCCACTCCCTTGGCCACCCGTGAGGCACTGGCCGAAGCCCGGGATGCGGGCGTCCGCCGTCTGGGGATCAGCCTCGACGGTGCCGATGCGGTGACGCACGATGCGTTTCGCAGTTGGGAAGGAAGTTTTGATCGCACGATGACCATGTTGGACGACGCCCGAGAGTTGGGCCTGGGCGTCCAAGTCAACACGACCATCACGCGACGCAATTTTCAGCAACTCGACCGTCTGGCCGAGTTGCTTTCGACCAAGGGGATCGCCATGTGGGCGGCCTTCTTCCTGATCCCCGTGGGCCGGGGCGTCGAAGAAGAACGGGTGAAGCCCGAGGAGTATGAAATCGCCTTCGAACGTCTCTGGCACCACTCCAGGACGCAACCCTACGCGGTCAAAACGACCGAAGCGCCCCACTACCGGCGTTTCGTCTTGGAGCAAGGCGGTGATCCGCTGGCCGGCCCTCAAGGTAAGACGGGAGCCGGGCATCGAGGCCATCGGGCACCGCTGGGAGTGGGCGACGGCAAGGGGATCATGTTCGTCGGCCACGACGGCGAGATTCTGCCCGCCGGATTCCTGCCGCTGCAGTGTGGGCGTTTTCCGGAGAATTCCGTGGTCGACGCCTACCAGAATCATCCCAACTTCCGCGCCCTGCGCAATCCCGACGGCTTTGGCGGAATCTGTGGAATCTGCGAGTATCGCTACGTCTGCGGCGGCAGCCGCGCCCGGGCGTACGCGGTGACCGGCGATCCGCTGGCCGCCGAGCCCGATTGCCGCTACACGCCGCAAACGGACGTCGAGCCGATTCGGTAAAGTCGGTCGGTACTCGCTAGGAGTGAGATGGATCGGTGGGGTGCCTGGGGTCGAGCGCAGCGAGCCCCCAGCGTCGTAGCCGGAACGGTAAGGCTTGATGTTGCGTTATTCCGAACCCTTTCCACTTTTCCACTTTCGGAAAGGACGGGGGCTCACGCGGAGGCGCGGGGACCGCGGAGACGTGCGTTTCCCTTCCTCCTCGGGCTCGGCGCGTCTGGGTGAGCCCCACGGCGAGTAGGAAAACACAGAAGATCTGCGAATATCGCTACGTCTGCGGCGGCAGCCGCGCCCGGACGTACGCGGTGACTGGAAGCTACCAGACGCACGCCGAACAAAGAGCCACGGGGACTCTGCGGGTGCTCTATTCTGGCGGGCGAAGCGACCATGCGGTTTTGAGTTCAGCGTGATCGCTACGCTCCAAATCTCCAGCAGCATCCAAAAACCTAGCAATTGCACTTAACGGCTTCTGATCCACGTTTCCCGACTGATCGAACGACCATTCCGCGCACCGGCGCAGTTCAAGGGTTACGACTGTGTTCGGTATGTCTTCACGTTCTTCCGCAAGATAGTCGTTGGAAAACGCGTTAAAAGCTGCGGAATCGATTGGGCGACCAAGACGCAATTCGCAAACGAACGCAAGTTCGATGGCCTTGAGTGATCGCCACTTCTGATCAATGAAAACAAAGAAAGCGTGATCGGTGTTGCGAAAGTGTCTCAACGCGACTTCGTAATCGGCCTCATCGAAGTTGATGTAACCAAGATACTGATTCGCGAAGTGATGCGAAGGATCGAGCAATAACGCGCGTGACAGTGCTTTACGAATTGACACAGACCGTTCGGGCGATTGGTCGGGATGATGATACCAAGCAAGCCCCAATAGATGGTAGAAGTCGGGATCATCAGAGCGCCGCTGAATTAGGTCACGGGCCTTCGAGACCGCATCCAATACCAAAGATCGTTTTGTGTCGGGATCATCGGTTGTGGATTCGTCATCGAGCAAACGCTCGACGTCGGCATAGAGAGCGTCAATTTCGGCGTTCATAACCAATAGTCCCTTCCCGCCAACAAATGCCTTGAAGATATATCAACACGAAATAGCGTCCTCGTCGCCACTAGCCACAATGTCGGCGATCGCGGCCACCCCACGCATCAATTGGCTTGTCGCGGTGCATGAGCGCCCAAGCTGACAAACGCGATTCGAGCTAGCCAGGAGACACGCCCTGGCTTCGCAGCAGCCGAAACCGGTCCGGGTCGAGAAAGCGGTCGAGAATGCGCTCCGCGGCGGGCAATCCGCTCGGTGGCCGGCAGCTTCCAGAAGCGGCGGAGACCGTCGCGTAAAGTTGCTCCAAGCGCCGACCGCTGGGTTGCAGCGAAAAGTGCTCTCGCACCGTCCGCTCGTTTCTGGCAATCACGTCGTCCGTTTCGCCCGGCTCGATCGACAACACCTGACCGATCCACGGATTGCACTGCCGCAGACGCTCACGATCGGCCCCATCGGCGCAAACGCGGCGGATGACGTCCGCCTGTAGGGCTTCGTCGAGATCGGCGAAATCGACCGTCCCCTGTTCGCATCGCGCGTCCCAGTATTGCTCAAGCGCGGAGTCGTCGGGTGCGGTGCGACGATAAGCGGCCAAGGTTTGCCGGTAGGCGTCGGTCATTCTCCGGCGATATTCCTCTTGGCCGATCCACTCCAGGGGAACTTCCAACCGGGATCGAAGCCATGGGAGTTCGATGCCGGCGGCGGTGAAGTCGGTCGTGATTTCGGGCAGATCGCGTCCGACCAGCGGGAGGCCCGCCAGCCAAGATTCGAGATAGACCATGCCAAACCCTTCCGCCACGCTGGTCGTGAGATTCATGTCGGCGGCGGCCAGATTCTCGGCGAAGGTCAAACCCTCCGGGCCGCCCGTCTCAAAACGGCAGGGCAAGTCCAGTTCGGCGGCCAGGTCTTTCCACTGCCGGTAGACGGGCTGTTCGGCCGGATTGAGCGGTTCCAGTGTCAGGCCGAAGACCGTCCGCGGCGGGGCCAGGGCGGCCAGCAGCAAGACTTCCCCCACATTCTTGCGGCGAATGCAACGGACCGGGTAAAGCACGTATCGCGAGTCGGGGTCGACGTCGAACCGCGCGGCCAGTTTTCGCCGGCATGAATCCCGCTCGGGCAATTCGTCGGCCGCGGGCACCGGATTCGGCAGAAGGTGCAACTGCCCGGGGTCGGTGCCCGCGGCCAGAAGAATCTCCCGATCACGGCTGTTGAGCACGGCGTAGTGGATCTGCGGTGCCTGGGGACAAAACAAGCTTCCGCGAGCATGTTCCGCCGGATCCCGATCGGCCAGCTCCATCAGACGGCGATAGTTTGCGGGGCGGAAATCCTCGGCGAAATCGTGGATTTGCAGCAGAAACGGGTAGTCGGCCGCCAGCATCATGGCCACCTGCGGCAGAGCCAGGTTCTTACCCAGCGCGTGGTTGTGGACATGGAACACGGTGTCGGCGGGCGTAAAGTCGAGCCCGTTGAGCGCGGCCAGCAGTTGTTCCAGCAGCGGCCAGGGACCGGGCCACCGGTCGTTGTCGACGTGTTGCTCGTCGTCGTAGTCCAGAGCGGGGATTTCGTGCAGCGAAAGATCGAGATGCACGAGTCGCCGGGGGAGATCTTCCTCCCACCCGGCACGTCGCCCGCCATGGAACAGGGCCACCGGCCATCGCTGGTTGTCGGACAATACGCAGTCGAGCGCCAGAAGCTGGTTGGCGATGACGCGGGTCACGCCGCCGCGGTTGAGATGATAGTGCAGGATGGCCAGCTTCATTGGCGTCAGGTGGTCTGTGGTTGAAGATCGAATTTGCGGCGGTAGGCTTCCACGCCGATCATCGGCTGTCGTTCGAATTCCTCGATCTCGTACTCGACCTGCCGGTAGACCCCGTCGTCGATCTGATATTGGCGCATGATGCTGGGCAGCGCATTCTTGAGTTCAACAAGTTGCTCTCGCTTCAATCGCGACATGAAAGCTCGTAGCACGCCAAAGGCCATGCGCCCCAGGGCGATCGTTTCCTGGTTGCGATGCACGCGGCGATCCAAATCCGTTTGGGCGAAGGCATAGAGGCCCAGTTGTTCGTAGATATCGATGATCATGGCCGTTTCCACGCCGTAGCCGACCGGGAAGGCGATCTTCTCAAGAATCGACCGCCGTCCCGCGTATTCACCCGACAGGGGTTGCAGGATGGCCGTCAACTCGGGAAAGAAAAGGCTGAACAACGGGCGGATGAGGATCTCGGTCACGCGGCCGCCGCCGGTCGGGCGAAGCGATCCCGAGAAAGCGATCGGGCGATCGTAAAACGCCTTGACGTAATGCACCTCGGGTGCCTGGATCAGCGGTCCGACCAGACCGTAGACGAATCGCGGGTGGATGTTCTTAATGTCCGTATCGACGTAGACGATGATGTCGCCCTTGAGTAGGTACAGCGCCTTCCAGAGGTTTTCACCCTTACCGCTACGGACGCCCTCTTCGGTCAGATGCTCCGAGGCACTGTACACATCGGCACCGAAGCTCTTGGCGATCGAGCAGGTCTTGTCGGTGCTGCCCGAGTCGATCACGGCGATTTCGTCCAACAGCGGATAGCGGTCGTGCAACTCCGACTTGAGAATGATAATCGTCTTGCCGATCGTACTCTCTTCGTTGAGCGTGGGTAGGCAGAGGGAGATCGACAGCCCCTGCTTCTTCTTCTCTTCCACCAACCACTTGATATCCCAGAAATTGGAGTGGTGAAACGTCCGCTCGGCAAGCCATTGGTCAGACTTCATCGCAGGCCCCCTCGTCGATGGCGAGGATCACGCCGACCAGTTGTGCCACGCCGGTCAGAATAGGGTCGATCAGCACGTAATCCTGGCTCTTCTTCCGGTTCTTCTCGCCGCGGGAGATCCCCAGCGTGACGGCTGGAATACCCCGGGCGATCAGTTCGGAAAGTTCCGACGGACTGTGACCTTGATCGGGCGGGATAGCCAACTCGTCCATCACCCCCAGCACGCTCTTGACCAGCGGATGGGCGAAGCGGATGCCGCCTGCCCGGGTGCGGAAGAAGAGATCGAAATGGGCGTCCACCGCGTGCCGGGCCGACATCTCCGACACGATGTCCTCGATCTGTCCGTAAATCTGGTCGATCATCTCGTCGCTGTGGCTGACGATCTCCAGCCCCAAACGGGCGTGGTCCGGCTCGGTGTCGTGGCTCACCCCGGCCCGCATTCGTCCCATGCAGATATTCGTATACGGCCGGCTGGGGGTCGCGATCCCGAGGATCCGGTTGATGATGTGGTTGAGCACAACCAGGGCGCTTTCCGTACCGTAACTTCGCGAGGGTTCGGGACGGACGTCGCACGTGACGTCGCCTCGAGCCGTGCCCACGGAAAAGAAATTCACGCGTCCCAACTGCATCCCCTCGACGCAGATGCCGTAGTCGATTTTCTGGGGAACGTGGTCGAGGAAGAAGCGGATTCCCTCGTGGTCCCCCCGGTCGAGCGATCGCATGGTCCCCAGTAGTATCAGATCGGACCCCAGTTCAATCCCCAATTCATCGAGCACGGCCGGCACCATCGAAACGATGGCTGCTCCCAGGGCGTTGTCGCCGACTCCCGGTCCGACAATGCAGTCGGAACGAACCGTCACGTTGTGATCCGAGGCGGCGGGCACGATCGAATCGAGATGAGAACTCACCAGAATCGTTCGCCCGCTCCTGCTCCCATGAAGCCGGCCGACGGCGTTGCCCGTGTCGTCGGCCGAGGCGTCGGCCAGCCCGGCTTCGAGAAATCGGTCGAGCATGAACCGCGCGCGTGGGGCTTCACCGCCGCTAGGAGCGGGAATCTGGGCAAGCATCACCAGATTGGCCAGGAGCCGCTCGCGCATGGGGACCAGCGCGTCGACGAAATCGGCCAGACGTCTGGTTTCTTCCGCCGTTTCTTCCAACGCTTCGGCCATGGGTCCGGTACCTCATTGCACGGTTGTCTCTGATCGGCATGACGTTCCGATGGTTTCCGTCGACGGCAGGTACGGCCGGGCCAGCAGTCCGTTGAACAAGTCGTGTGCCACGGCTTGCCTACAAGCAGTGGCACACGTTTTCGTCCGTGTCACTTTTTTCAACGGCCCCTTACGAGCCGGAAACTTCTTCCGGTGCCTTGGGACCGGCCCGGCGGATTTCATCGCTGGCATCGCCGGAGTATCGCTGGAAGTTGTCGCGGAAAAGCGTGGCCAGCTTGTTGGCTGTCTTCTGATAAGCCGCTTTGTCGGCCCAGGTGTTCTTCGAGATAAGGATTTCGTCGGGTACTCCCGTACACTTCGTCGGGATTCGCAGCCCGAACAACGGGTCCTCGACCGACGGCGCGTCGGCCAGTTCGCCGCTGTGGATCGCATCGATAATGCATCGCGTATAGGGCAGAGAGAGCCGTTCCCCAACACCGTACGGACCGCCGGACCAGCCGGTGTTGACCAGCCAGGCTCGCGAACCGTGTCGCTTCATTCGGTCGGCCAACAGGTGGGCGTACTTCGTCGGATGCCAAACCAGGAACGCCGCGCCAAAACAGGCCGAGAACGTCGCCTCCGGCTCGGTGACCCCGACTTCCGTGCCCGCCACCTTCGCCGTGTAGCCGCTGATGAAGTGGTACATCGCCTGCTCGGGCGTCAGCAGACTTACCGGCGGAAGCACGCCGAACGCATCGCAGGTGAGCAGAACGACGTTCGACGGGTGATTGCCCGTGCAGGGAATCTTGGCGTTGGGGATGAATTCGATGGGGTACGAAGCGCGGGTATTTTCCGTCAGCGAATCGTCGGCGTAGTCGACTTCCCGCGTGCGGGGATCGTAGATCACGTTTTCCAGGACCGAGCCGAATCGAATCGCCTCGAAAATCTCGGGCTCCTTCTCGGCCGACAGGTCGATCGTCTTAGCGTAGCAACCGCCTTCGATGTTGAAAATTCCTTTATCGCACCAGCAGTGTTCGTCGTCTCCCAGCAACGGCCGGTGGGGATCGGCCGAGAGGGTCGTTTTCCCCGTTCCCGAGAGACCGAAGAACAGCGAGAGATCGCCGTCGGGACCCTCGTTTGCCGAGCAGTGCATCGAGAGCACGTCTTGCTTCGGCATGAGGTAGTTCATGATCGTAAATACGCCCTTCTTCATCTCGCCGGCGTATTGGCTCCCCAGGATGACGAACTCGCCCGTCTCGAAGCTGAGGTTCACGCTGGTCCGCGAAGTCAGCTCGGGCCGGTTCGGTGCCGCCGGAAACAGGCCGGCGTTGTAGATCACGTAATCGGGCTTGCCGAAATCAGCGAGTTCTTTGTCACTGGGACGCATGAGCATGTTGTGCATGAACAGGGCATGATACGCCCGGGAGCAAATGACGCGCACCTTGATCCGGTACTCGGGGTCCCATCCGGCGAACCCGTCGATAACGTAGAGCGAATCCCTGGAGTTCAGGTAGTCGATGGCTCGCTGGCGGTTGAGCATGAAGGTCTCTTCGCCGATCTTCATGTTGATATCGCCCCACCAGATGTCGTCCTTGCTGGCGGCGCGTTCGACGATCCGCTTGTCTTTGGGGCTTCGGCCCCTCTTCTCGCCGGAATTCGTGGCCAGCGCACCGCTGGACATGATCGCGGCGTTGTCGTTGGCCAAGCCGTCTTCGTAGAGCGTTGCCGGCGACGGATTGCGGACCACTCGCTGGACATGGATACCGAAAGCACTGAGATCAAAATCTGTTGTCATGGACTTTTCCCAAACTACATGCGACAAAAAAACGACAAGAAGCCCGAAGGCGTTACGAACCGGTTTCTCGGCCGCGGCAAACCCTGGCGACCGCCCTGATAGCCCCGACCCCATATCAGCGGAGAAGATTATAGAGGATCGGGGCCCGACTTTCTAGTACCCCGAGGACCACCAGGGGTGGACTTCGGTGCTTAAGCACACGACTTAAAGTGTGTCGCACAAGCCAGTTACACGCATCCATCCACCCCAAACACGGGTGAGACAACCATGGCGACATACGGGTCGGCGCGGACACCTCTTACGCCAAGGGAGGGGGTCCGTCCGATGGAGCATAGGTCACTGCGACGACACTTGGGGTGGGCGTCACGACGCCCCGACCAGACGCACGACGCGTGCTTCAGGGACATGCCGATCGATCGTTTCCCGGGCCAGATTGAACCAACATCGGCATCGATCCAAGATCTCGCTATCGGCCGTGGCAACCGTCGTTTCGCACTCGGCCAGTATCGGATCGGGGTCGGCCACCAGATCGATCCGCCACTTCCAATCTCGCTCGGCTGCAAGGCGCTCGATTACCGCCTTCAGACGTCCGCTGTTGGAGACGGGCCGGTCCAACAGCCAGCGGCAAGCGCGGACGCCCGCCGATTCGGTCACTCGGGCAATCCGCTCCAGCGCGGGCACTGTTTCCTCGACCCGGCGGTAGCTTCCGTGCATACTAGCCATGTCGCGGTACGATCCGTCGACCCCTTCGAGGATGACCCCCCCGGCCAGCGCGGCTTCGACGCTGGTCAAGACGTTGTATCCGTCGAGCCATAGCTCCCGGCCAACGAGGGCCTCGGCTTCGATCCGGCGCCGTCGGCGGTCCATCCGCTGATCCGCGGTGCAGGTACACCGAGCCACCGCGGTTCGCTGGCGGGCGACCAGTTCGTGGCGGTCGCCGACCAATTTCAGCGACGAGGGCCGGGCGTAACCCCGGTCCAGCAACCAACACAACTCGGCGGTGGCCCGCCGTAGCGTCGGCACCATGGCCGTCCGGAAGAGTTGCGAGTCTTCGGGATGGGGTCCTCGGTGCGATCGCGTGTCGGGCACCGCTCACCTTTCGTACGTGCCAACCAACTCGCCATGGGCGACAATGTGATTGGATATTTCCTGCCACAGCCCCTTCTTCGACAGCCCGGCCTCGGCGACCAGGTGGCCTTCCAGGGCGTACAGCCGGAAGTAGTAGTGGTGCGTGCCGTGGCGCGGCGGAGGCATGGGACCACGGTAACCAATCATCTGCCCGCTGGGCCACGAATTCTTCCCCTGGAGAACGCCGGACGGTTGTCGAGGGCGCGGTTTCTTGGCAATTCCCTCGGGCAGGCCCGTGGCCGTGGCGGGAATCTTGTAGATCACCCAATGGACCCACGGCTCGGGGGTTGGTGCGTCGGGATCCTCACAGATTAGTACCAGTTCCCTCGCATTTTCCGGAATGCCGGTCCAGGCAAGCGGGGGCGAAATGTCTTCGGGGCTATCGCCCGTGTATTTCGCCGGAATCCGCCCGCCTCCAGAAAACGCGGGGCTGGTGACCTTAATCGTCATCGGTTCGTCTCCTTCAGAACTGGCCGTATGGTGGTTCGCCGAAGCGCCCTCTCCGTCCGTCCGTCCGGTTGCGTTCTGTTCCGATGTCCGTGCCTAACCTGATCCTCCTATTACGACAGCGCTAAGTTGTCCCGATCGTTCAAAATTGTACGATGGGCCTCCGAGCCCGTCGGTCCTAATTGTACGATGGGCCTCCGAGCCCGTCGGTCCGGGATTATCGACGGCCTCGCAGGGCCATCGTACACAATTACGGGACGCAATCTACCCCTTAATCACGCCCAGCGGGCGAAGCCGGGCGACTTTCTTGGCCAAGCCCGCCTTGTGGACGATATTGACCACGTGGCTGACGTCTTTATACGCTGCCGGCTGCTCTTCGGCGAGCCCCCGGCGACTGCGGCACTTGGCAACCACCCCCTGTTGGGCTAGTTCGCGGTCGATTCGCCGTCCCTCGGCATGGCGTACGGCCGCTTTGCGGCTCATCACACGTCCCGCTCCGTGACAACTGCTACCAAACGCCCGCTCCATGCTGCCGGGTTGTCCCACCAGCACCCAACTGGCTCGGCCCATGTCGCCCGGGATGATGACCGGTTGACCGATCTGTTGGTAACGATCAGGTACTTCAGGGTGTCCGGGCGGAAACGCCCGTGTGGCGCCCTTGCGGTGGACACACAGTTCCTTGAGCCGCCCGTCGACAGTATGCTTTTCCAGCTTGGCGATGTTGTGGGCGACGTCGTAGACCAGGGTCATTTGCATGGATTCCCAATCGCGGCCGAAAAACTCAGCCGCCACCTCGCGCGTTTGCCACATGAGCAACTGCCGGTTGGCCCAGGCGTAGTTGGCCGCCGCGCGCATCGCACCAAGGTACTGCTGTCCCTCGGCACTATTGACCGGGGCGCAGGCCAACTGCCGGTCGGGCAGGCGGATGCCGTACTTCTCGGGGACGTTACGCAGCAACCGCAGCGCATCGTCGCAAATCTGGTAGCCCAACCCGCGCGAGCCGGAGTGGATCATCACGCAGATTTGTCCTTCCGCCAACCCCATCACCGGCGCCGCATCGACGTCGTGAATTTCGTCGACCACTTGGATCTCGAGGAAATGGTTACCCGAGCCCAGCGTGCCGCATTGGCCGGCGCCGCGCTGGAAGGCCCGCCCGCTGACCTCGGCCGGATCGGCGTCTTCGAGACAGCCCTCGGCTTCGGTGTTCTGGAGGTCGGAATCGGTGGCCAGGCCGCGAGTCTTCAGAAAGCCACAACCGTGGCTGAGGATCTTGCCCAGTTCCTTCTGATTGAAGCGATAGGGGCCGTCGCGTCCCACGCCGGCCGGGATGCGCTGGAATAGGGCCTGGGTGAGCGGTTCGATCCGGTCGCGGATTTCCTCGTGCGTCAAGTTCGAACGAACCAGCCGGACGCCGCAATTGATATCGTAGCCGACGCCGCCGGGCGAAACGACACCGCCGGCCTCCGGATCGGTAGCGCAGACCCCGCCGATGCAGAATCCGTAGCCCCAGTGAATATCGGGCATCGCCAGGCTGGCCATTTGGATTCCCGGCAGGGAGGCCACGTTGGCGACCTGCTCGGGTGCCTGGTCGGCGCGAATCTGCTCCAGAAGCCGATCGTCGGCAAAGATCCGCCCCTCGACGCGCATCCCGTTCTTGTACGTTTTGGGAATCCGCCAGCAGTTCTTGTCGATCTTCTCCAGCGGTCCGCTGTAGCCGGACTTGCTCATGGCTCAACCTCTTGGCTGGTGTTTCAGTCAAACATCGACGATCACCTCGGCCAGCCAGCCGCCGTCTTGCGGTTCGACTTTCAGGGCGTGGTAGGTGATCGCCTTGATATCGGCATCGCATTGGTGCCGGTCGGTATCGAGCGGTTCACCGCGGGCAGTGGCCGACAAACGGGTCTCACTCACGTCGACTTCAAACTCACCCAGCACCAGCCTTCGCGTGTCGAAAATGAACAGCAGTTCGGCCAGCCAGTCGTGCAACAAGTCGTCGCGGCGATCGGCCTCAAGCTGGATCGTCACCTCCTGGACCGGCCGAACCACGTCGAGGTTCACCACAATGGCCGAGAAAAGGGCCAAACCGGCCTCGCCGAACAGCCCGCGGAGATTATCCGATCGAATCCGCAACCCCAGATCGGCTGTATGCTCAAAGATCTCATACATCGTCTTCCCCGCCGACGCGAATCACGGTTCGTCCGGTGATCTTGCCGGCCAGGATCTCGTCGATTGCCGGCGGTACGTCGGCCAATTCGATCTCTCGCACGTACTCCTGGGGGTAGTCGATCTTCCACGGTCGGGCAAGCCGCTCCCACGTTTCATGGCGTAACGGTATCGGACACTCGGCCGCGTCGATGCCGCTGAGAGTTACCATGCGAAGGATGAACGGATAGACGGTCACCGGCAGGTCGAACCCGGCAGTCAGCCCACACGCGGCAACGCATCCGCCATGGCGCAACGCGCGGAGCACGGTGCCAAGGACATTGCCTCCCGCCACGTCAACGGCCCCGGCCCATCGTCCGCTGAGTAGGGGTTTGCCGCCGCGGTCATCGACCGCCTCGCGGGGAAGGATTTCCGCGGCTCCCAGACCCCGGAGAAACTCGTGTGCCGACGGCTTGCCGGTCACGGCGGCCACCTGATAGCCGAGCTTGCTCAAGATCGCCACGGCCATGCTCCCCACGCCGCCGCTGGCGCCGGTCACGACCACCTCGCCGCCGTCGGGGTGTACGTTGTGCCGCTGCAATGCCTCGATACACAGCCCGGCAGTGAACCCGGCGGTGCCCAAGACCATACTCTCGCGCAACGTCAACCCTTCGGGCAACGGCACGACCCAGTCCTGCGGCACGCTGATGTATTCGGCGAATCCGCCCCAGCGATTGCTGCCCATCTGAAAACCGGTAACGATGACCGAATCGCCCTCCACCCATTCGTACACACCGCTGGCGGCGACCACGCCGGCGACGTCGACTCCGGGGATGTGCGGAAACGTCTTGTTGACGCCCGGGTGCCCGGTGGCGGCCAGCGCGTCCTTGTAGTTCAGCGACGTGTGGGCCACGCGGACCAGCACGTCGCCATGGGGCAACTCGTCGAGCGCCCGTTCGGCCATCCGGCCGCTGACATTTCCATCCTCATCCTTGGTGACGAGATAACATCGGAATCGTTCGGGTGGCATGGGCGGTACAGTTGGTTAGGGTGGTGATTCGCGCAGGCTCGTTTAACGCCCAGCCGAAGGCGCCGGCTCTTTGGGTGGTGGATCGCCACAAGAGCC
>CAYUIQ010000238.1:0-13397 GCA_964444795.1 uncultured Planctomycetaceae bacterium | reverse complement strand
GAACTCTGATACGGAAGGGTCCATCATGCGAATCGGCGTTTTTTGCAGCGGAGGCGACGCGCCCGGGATGAATGCGTGTGTTCGGGCGGTTGTACGCTCGGCTCTGGCGGCCGGACATGAAGTCGTCGGTATTCGCCGCGGGTATCAGGGGTTGCTCGAAGAGGATTTCTTCATCAACTTCGGTGGCCAGCCGCGGATGACGCTGCGCTCGGTCTCCGATCTGAGCAAGTTGGGCGGTACCATCTTGCTGAGCAGCCGGAGCGACGAGTTTCGCACCGAAGCCGGCCAGCGGAAGGCGGTGGCGGTCCTCCGCAAGCACGGCATCGACGCCCTGGTGCCCATCGGCGGCGACGGCACGTTTCACGGGGCGGTGGATCTGGCCAAACTCTGGGACGGCCCGATCATCGGTTGCCCTGGCACGATCGACAACGATCTGATGGGCACCGACTTCACGATCGGCTTCCCCACCGCCGTGGAGACGGCCGTTGAGGCGGTCGATAAGCTGCGCGACACGGCCGCAAGCCACGAGCGGATGTTCCTGGTCGAGGTGATGGGCCGGCACAGCGGATACATCGCCCTGTACACGGCCCTGGCCGCCGGGGCGGAAGTTGCCTGCCTGCCGGAAACTCCCACGGATGTTCCGGAAATCCTCGAACAGCTTCGCGTGCTGAAGCAACGCGGCAAACATTCGGTGATGATCGTCGTGGCCGAGGGCGACGAAGGGGGCGGTGCCGAGACGCTCAATCGCGATCTCCAAGAGGCCGGCTGTCCGTTTTCCACGCGCGTGCTCACCCTGGGGCATCTCCAGCGAGGCGGCAGCCCGACCCCGGCCGATCGTATCCTGGCCAGCCGCGTCGGCGATTTCGCCGTCCGCTCGATCCTCGCCGGCCACTCCGGCGCCATGGCCGGTGTGCTCGGCGGCAAGCTGGTGCTCACGCCGTTTGAAAAGACGTTCGAGAGCCACAAGCCGGTGCCGGAAGAGATGGTGGCGCTGTTGGAGACGCTGGCGCATTGAGTTGAAGGGACGCGCGTTGCCAGCAGGTCGTTTAACGCCCAGCCGCAGGCGCCGGCTCGTGTGGCACCCATAATGCGTAAACACCATCGGCTGGACCTTAGACGATTGAGTAAGCCGCTTACCGCACCGTACGGTTCCGAGTCCCAATGCGCCCTATTCCCAATGTTAGGCGTTCAGTCAGGAAAGTGGACCTGCCGCCGATCGATCTCGCAGTTCGGTAGTGCTTCTCTGAGCTTCATTGCGCCCTCCTCAGTGACATGAGTGTTTCGCAGTTTCAGAATCTTGAGTTGCGTCAGCACCTTGAGACGATCCAATCCTGCGTCCGTGATTGGACTGTCGTAAAAGCAGAGTTCTCTCAGTTTGGGCATCTCCTCCAGGTATCCAATCACTTCTACCGCTTCCTGCTGCTGCCTTGCCTTCCGCTTTCTCACGGCGAACCAACTCATGGCAATGCTCACGCCAAGCACGATCAGCGGCAGCGTTCGTAGGCTGTACTGAAACGGCCGGCGTCTTGGCTTAACGGGAACACTCACATCCAAATCATAGCGAGACCAGGATGATGATTAGAGGCCAATAGATAAATAGGAAAGCGGCAGAGACGGCCAAGGGCAACACGACGGGTGTGCAGAATCTGAACCACATCGTCGATAATTCCAGGAGTTACCCTCCGGATCGCCGCCCGCGGGCTTCTTCGGCGGCGAGAGCGACCACGAACTTCGGACTTGACAATATGCCGGATATGACATATACTTCAGCGCATGAACGGCACCGACAAACCGCTTGTCTGGCTGCACGGCGAGGTCAAAACACCGCCGTTTACAGCGGAGGCACGGGTGGAAGCGGGGACGCTGCTGCGGAGACTTCAGAGCGGCGAGAGCATAGGACTGCCGCATTCCCGGCCCATGCCGACCATCGGCCGCCGCTGCCATGAGTTGCGGATTCGAGATGAGAACGCAATCTGGCGGATCATCTACCGACTCGACTCGGATGCCGTGATTATCGGCGAGGTGTTTTCAAAGAAGACCCGCCGAACACCAAAGAAGGTCATCGATGCGTGCCAAGCACGTTTCAGCAGATACGACGAGGCAACACAATGAAAGTATCCAAACGCAAGAAACTCGAAGCGGCCGGATGGAAAGTCGGCTCGACGGCCGAGTTCCTCGGACTTTCCAAGGCGGAAGAGGCGCTGGTCGAGATGAAGTTGGCTCTTGCCAACGATCTCAAGGAGCGCCGCCGGAAGAAGAGACTCACGCAGACTCAGTTTGCCAAGCGAATCGGATCAAGCCAGTCACGGGTTGCCAAAATGGAAGCGGCGGATCGATCGGTGTCCGTCGATTTCTTCGTGCGATCCCTGCTGTCGCTCGGCGTTTCCAGCAAAGTCATCGGCGCCGTCATGGGTACTCGTGTCCAAAAGAAGAAGACCGCCCGGCAAACGAAGAGAAAGGTGGTCGGCAGTTGAGGAGCCGCCCGGCGATTCTCGTTTACAAATAATCCCCGAACAACTCCTTGCTCGGTCGTGGGATAACGACCTCGGAGACCAGCAGCCCGCGCCCGCGGGCTTCTTCGGCGGCCACTTGTACGCCGGCTCGGACGTCGGCCACGGTGCCGGTCATCAGGCAGAGGCCTTTTCCGCCCAGGGCCATGGCGACGTGGATGCGGAAGAGGGTCACTCGGGCGGCTTTCACCGCGGCGTCGGCGGCGGCGATGACGCTGGTGCCGCTGAAGGTCTCGATCACGCCCAGCGCGCCGGCTTGCTCGGGGCCGACCACGACCGATTGCCCCAGGGCGGGGAAGACCGACTGGTGGACGTTGGGGATGACCAGATGGTCGATAATCGCTTCGTCGGCGGCGCCCAGGCCGGTTTGCACGGCCGCCTCGACATCGCTGACCGATCCGCCCACCACGACCAGGTACTTGCCCGAGCAAATCGTCCTCGCGATCAACACCTCGACCGAAGCGGCCTTGAGCATCTCGTCCTGGGTTTGATAGCCGATACCGACGCTGGAGAATTCGACCGCGCCGATCGATCGTGGGGCTGTCATGGGAGGTCCTTGCTGGGTTGGTTTGTATATTGTAGCTGCGGTCGCCAGACCGCGGGCAATATGGCCCGTCCACGGTCTGGCGTCCGTAGCTACCGAAGCGGATTACCGGTTGATCCAAACAACTCCGTCGGCCACGTCGGTCACCACGCCGTCGATCGATGCATGGACCGGGGCGCCGAGTGCCGGCTTGCCGTCGGTCACCGGCGGACGACCGACCACTTGCCCCTTGGTCACGCGATCGCCCTGCCGTACGGCCGGCTCGCAGGGCGCGCCGAGGTGCTGTTTCAACGCGATGCCCACGCGGTCGGTCGCCAGCAGATCGCTGCGCAGCGGGCCGACGTTGTGGAATTTCTGTAAGCCCAGCTTCTGGATCAGCCGCGGCATGGGTGCCTTGCGGTTGGCCAGATGCAGTTCGGGCCGCCGGGGATTGAACGGCGGGTTTTCCCAGCGACGCTTCTCGGCCGCCAGCCGCCGCTTGTTCTGCGTGCAGACGTTCTTCGGATCCAAATCCTCGGGACACGAGTAGAGGCTGCACAAGTTGCACTCGCAGCAGTAGGCCGTGCCGATCACGTTGGCCTCGCCGACCAGATTGAACTCGAGGCTACGCATCGCCGCGTGTGGTTCGATCGGATGGCCCAATAGCCAGCGGGGACACAACTCCGTGCAGAAGCTGCACTGGTCGCAGGCGCTGCGGCCGATGCGCACGATCTGGCTCCAGTCCTGGCGCCGGCGTCGGACCACGACATGATCGTCAGGCAGTACGATCACCCCGCCGGTCGTTTTGGTAGCCAGCGCGTCGTGATTGTCTTCCAGCGAGCCCATCATCACGCCGCCGACGACGTAATTCGGATCGTCGATCGTCGGCCCACCGGCGGCCGCCACGCATTGGGCCAGCGTCACACCCACCGGCACGCGTAACGTGACCGGCTCGGCCACGGCTCCGGCCACCGTCAGATATTTCTCGGTGACCGGCTCGTTGGGCGCCAGGGCTACGTTCATCGCCGTCTCGACGTTCATCACCACCGCGCCGACGTGCAGCGGAATGCCGCCGGGCGGGATGACGCGCCGGAGGGCGTCGTAGACGAGGACAAACTCGTCGCCGGCCGGATAAGCGTCGCGCAGGGGGCAGATTTCCACCCCGCCGGGCAGCTTTGGGCGGAGCAAATCGATGACGTCCTGGTACTTCTCCTTGATGCCCACGATTCCTCGCGGGGCGCCGACCAGCCGCATCGCCGCGGCCAGCCCCCCGAGCACGGCGTCGGCGTACTCGCGGAGCACCTCTTTGTCCTTGTGCAGCAGCGGCTCGCATTCGGCGGCGTTGATCAGGACGGTATCGGCCTCGGCCGCCAGCTTCACATGGGTAGGGAACCCCGCCCCGCCTGCACCGACGACCCCCGCTTCGGCAACTGCCTCGACCGTGATATTCGACATTATTCCCTCGGAAAGTACGGCTAAGTATCCTCGTCAGTATAGCTTCTCGGTGGGGAAGTCCTCAAGCGGCCGGAACGGGCCAACCCAAGGGGGTAAAGCTTGATTCGTCCGTGGCGGGGTGCTAGCCTAGGCTTTGTCGGAAAACTCTGTACGATGGCCCTCCAGTTCCCAGAAGGAAACGCATATCATGCACAATCCTCGGAATCGTTCCGCCGGCTCGATCGACCGCCGCGAGTTTCTCGCCAAGACCACCGCCACGGCAGCAGCCGCGATGGCCGCTGGTGGCCTGATGACGGGGCCGGGTAGCGCCCGGGCGGCCGAGCAGCGCTGGCCGATGAAACTCTCCTGCTCGTCGATCAATTTCGCTTCGCTGCCGATCGAGAAGGCATGTGAGCGGATCGCCGCGCTGGGATTCGAGGCGATCGACATCTGGTCGGCCCACGCCGGCTGCCCGCATTTGGACGACGTGCTCAATCGTCTCGGGCCCGACGGGCTCAAAGAGGTCTTGGAGAAGAACAAGCTGAAGCTCTACTCTTTCTCGACCTATAGCGGCGGATATGCCCGATACGCGGAGCTACTGGGCAAGTGTGGCGGCGGCGTGGCCGTCCAGGGAAGTGCCGGAGCGTGCAAACCGGAGGAGCTGACCTCGCGGATGAAGGCCTTTCTGGAGAGCCGCAAGCCGTTGTTGGAACTGGCCGAGAAACACGATTCGTATCTGGCCTGCGAGAATCACGGCCATGCCCTGCTCGATTCGGTCGACTCGATGAAGGCATTCGCCGATCTGAATACCAACCCGCGGCTGGGTATCGCTTTGGCCCCCTACCACGTGCAGGGGCTCAAGCAGTCGGTCGAGGACGCGATTGCCGCCTGTGGGAAACACTTGTTCTTCATCTACGCCTGGCAACGGGCTCCCGGCGTGAATCAACTGCCCGGCCACGGCCCGACCGACTGCACGCCCTGGATCGCCGCCCTGGCCAAAATAAGCTACCGTTGGTATGTCAATCCGTTTTTGCACCACGAACCGTCGCCCGACGAGACCTCGGCGGCTCTGGCGAAGTCGGTTGCGTATTTGAAAGAATGCTACGCCAAAGCCGTACCGGCGTAACATCAACCAGGACGAAGGCCATGGCCATCACCGGAAAAGTTTTCGTGACCGGTGCCACGGGATTCATCGGTACGCGATTGGTTCAGGCCCTGATCGAGCGAGGGCACTCGATCAGGGCTCTGAGCCGTCGCGACCATCCCGAGCCGCCGCCCGGTCTGGAAGGAACGGCCGGTCATCCGCTGGATCACGAGCAGGTCGAGCGAGTCCGGGGCGATATCACCGACCGCGATTCGATGGCCCGGGCGATTGAGGGCTGCTCGCACGTCTTTCACCTGGCAGCCTACGCAAAGAACTGGGCCCCCGACCCGCGGACTTATTTCCGCATGAACGTCCAGGGGATGCGGAACGTTTTCGACGCCGCCGCCGGGCATGGCGTGCAGCGGGTTGTGTGGACCTCCTCGATCGTTACCTTCGGACCCACGCGTCGCGGCGAGACGGGCAACGAGGACATGCCACGCATTACCGACCGTTACTTCACCGAATACGAAGAGACGAAGTCGGTGGCCGAGAAGGAAGCATTGCAGCGGGCCGCCGACGGATTTCCCGTGGTCATCGTCAACCCGACCCGCGTTTTCGGGCCCGGCCGTCTGACCGAGGGCAACTCGCTGTCGAAGCTGATCGATGATTACGATCGGGGGAAAGCGCCCTTTCTGCCGCGTCGCGGGATCAACGTGGGCAACTACGTGCTGGTCGACGACGTGGCCGAGGGGCACGTCCTGGCCATGGAAAAGGGCCGTCCGGGCCAGCGTTACATCCTGGGGAGCGAGAACGTGTCGTTACGCGGTTTTTTCAAGCTGGTCGACGAGGCGAGCGGCCGTAGGCATCTCAAAGTGCCCGCCCCGCCGCCGATCGCGCTGTTCTTTGCGTGGCTTCAGAAGAAGCGGGCCGAGTGGTTCGGCAGCTATCCGGTGATTACCCCTGGTTGGGTACGCACGTTTCTCGTCGATTGGACCTATTCGTGCGAAAAGGCGAAAAACGAACTCGGATACCGGCCGACGCTCCTGGCCGACGCCGTGCGGACGACCTGTCGGTGGCTCCAAGGGCTGCGAAAGTGACTTCCATGGACCAAGATGCACCCTATCGGGAAACACCGGACCGCCCGTTGGCCGGCTGCTTGCGGGGCGAGCAGTTTCAGGCGACCGTGGTGCTGCTGGGGGCTACCGCGCTGACGCTCTGCTGGAAGTATTTCGGGTCACCCGATTTCTACACCGAGCATCTTTCCTCGCTTTTCGTCTTCCGCGACGACCCGGTCGCAACCGCGGGGATCTATTCGTTCCTGTCGTGCTTCGTGCTGATGGGGGTGATCCCGCTGTTGATCGTGAAGTGCCTGTTTCGGCAGTCGCTGGCCGACTACGGTGTCCGCTGGGGGCGGTTGCGGTGGACCTTCGGGTCGTTTGCCGCTTTGGCGCCCGTGTTCCTGCTGGCCGCCTATGTCGGGTCGCGCGATCCCAGCGTGCTCGGAGAATATCCGATCAACCGCAATGCCGGAGCCTCGCCCGGCATGTTCGGCATCCATACCCTGACCTACCTGATGTTCTATCTCGGCTGGGAGTTCTGTTTCCGCGGGTTCATGCAGCACGGCCTGCGCCGCACGATGGGCGATGCCAATGCCCTGCTGGTGCAGGTGGCGGCTTCCTCGTTGCTGCACATCGGAAAACCGGCCGCCGAATCGTTCGGGGCCATTGGCGCGGGTATCGTTTGGGGCGTGATCGCCTTTCGATCCCGTTCACTGTTGGCGGGACTGCTGCTCCATTTCCTGCTGGGCATTACGCTCGATCTGCTGATCTGCTACGGCTAGGGCGGATTAGCTACGGCTGGGTGGCTACGGCAATTCCGCATGTTCGGTACTAACCAACGCGCCGCGAGAATCGGTGAGACTGAGGAAGTACACCAACGGACGCTCGGCGGGCAAGTCGGCGCGGACCGTTTTCTTGTCCACCACCGCCTCGGCCGTGTGCCAAGAGCGCTTCTGCCAGGGGCCCTTGTCGGCCGTGTAGTGAAGCGATCCCGTGGCGACCGGCACGTCGGCGGTGAAGCTGGCCGTGACCTTAGCCCCGCTGGTCTTCATGGGCCCCACCCGCGCCAGCGGTTTCCCGCCGGTCAGAACGGAATCGACGAACAGGCCGATTTCCTTCGGTGCCCAACCCTGTTGGTGACCGTGCGGCATGCGTACGCGGATCGCCAGATCGGATCGGCCGGGCACCAGACGGTAGCATTTCCGGTAGCTGTCCAGCGGATAGGCGAAGTCGTTGGTGCCGTTGACGAAGAGGATCGGGCAGCCGACGCCGCCGAGATACCGCGAGGGATCGAAATAGCGAACCCAGCGCTCGGCCTGAGGAGGCGACATCTTGGCGAACCGATCGAGCCAGACGCTGTTCTCGTGTAGGAATCCGCACCCGTAGACGGGCACGGCCACTTGGAGGCGGTCGTCGATCCCGGCCACGATGCACGTAAGGTATCCCCCCCAACTTATGCCGGTAATCCCGATTCGCTCGGGGTCGACTTCCTCGCGCGACGCAAGCAGCGAGTGGCCGCGAACCACCGCTGCCACGGCGTGATAGGTCCACATCCGCTTGGCCTGCTCGTCGGTGAATTCGCCGAATTTCCCGCCGTCGTCTTGGGCCGGCCCGCCGTCGGGCATCCGTTTTCGTCCCGGGCCACATCCGGCCAGATCCATGGCCAGCGCGGCGTAACCCCGACGAGCCCAAAGCGTGGCCCACTCGGCAAAGGCCGTCCCCCCGCCGCCGTGTACCAGGACCATCGCGGGAAAAGGACCGTCGCCCGACTCGGGGCGCGCGTAGTAGGCAAACACACGGGTCGGTTTGCCATCGAGTGGCTCCCCCTCGTAGTAGACCTCCCGCGCCAGCCCCGTCTTCTCTCCCCAGGTGGCCTCCGGGACGGTTTTCAGGCCATCCACGTCCCACGGGCCCGTGTTGCGCTCGGCTTGGGCACAACATGCCGCCGCGAGAATGATGAGCGAGGAAAGGAACGGCAAGATTCGCAGTGGCAGGCGGTTCACGGGCAAGTTTCTCGGGGAGTTTTCACGGCGAGGGTTATATCCGCAACCCAACAAGACTTACAAACATGCGCGCAGGCTACACGGGAAGTTGCAGCATAAGACTCTAAATCGACCGGCTGACCAGCACAACGTCTTCCTCGCTTTCCGCGTCCAGCTCGAAGCCGCGTTTGCGGAAGGTAGCCAACATGCGGGAGTTTTCCTTCGAGGTCTCGGCAACGACTCGCCGCACACCCCATTTTTTTGCCACTTCCAGGGTGTAGTCGGTCAAGATGCCTCCCAGCCCGTGTCCGTGCCAGCGGTCGACGACGATCACGGCGTATTCGGCCGTCTCCTTGTCGGCGTCGGCGACCAGGCGTCCCACGCCGATCAGCTTGCGCTCGCCCTCTTCTTCCACCTCGGCCACGATACCGATCTCCCGGTCGTAGTCGATGAAGCAGTAGCGAGCCGCCATTTCGTGGGTCGTTTGCTTGAACAGGTAGCTGAAGCGGAACCACAGCGACTGTGTCGAGCAGCTTCCCAGAAGATCGTGCCAGAGCGGCTCGTCTTCCGGTTTGATCGGCCGGAGCACAATCGGGGTACCGTCCTTGAGCGTCCGCTGCGTGACGTACTCTTCCGGATAAGGCCGAATGGCCAGATGAGCGTAAGGCCGGATCGAGTGCGCCGCCAACTCTTGATCGATCACCACCCGAGCGTCCAAAGCGATCGCGTCGTCCGGAGTGACCAGCAAGGGGTTGACGTCCAGTTCCGCGATTTCCGGATAGTCGGCCACGAGGTAGGAAAATCGCATGAGGATCTCGATGAGCCGATCGATATTCGCCCCGGGCTTGCCCCGATATCCTCGCAGCAGAGGCCACGACTTGAGCGACTGGAGCATCTCGCGGGCCAGGACTTCGTTCAACGGCGGCAGGCCCAGGGCCCGGTCGCGGAACACCTCGGCCGCCGTGCCTCCCATGCCCACCATGATCACCGAGCCGAAGACGGGGTCCTTTTTCGTGCCCAGAATCAACTCGAAACTGGTCGGGAAGCTGACCATCTTTTGCACGGTGACGCCGACGATCTGGGCCTCGGGCTCCTTCTCGGTCGCCCCCTCGATAATCTTCGCGTAGGCCGCACGAACCTCGTCGTCCGAACTCACGTTCAGCACGACCCCGCCGACGTCGGTCTTGTGGGTGATGTCGGGCGAGTGGATCTTCATCACCACCGGATACCCGTGCTGCCGGGCCACGTCGACCGCTTCGTCGGCCGCGCGGGCCAAGATCGGCTTGGTTACAGGTATCTCGTAGGCTTCCAGAAATGCCTTGGAGACGTTTTCCGAAAGGATCTCGTCTCCCTCGGTGAGGATCGTGTCGAACACGCCGCGCAGCCGTTTCCGATCCAACGGGAAGGCCACCGGCAGGTCGCGCGGCGTTTCGTGCAGAATCTCCAGGTTTCGCGCGTAGGAGACCAGATACATGAACGCGCGAACGGCCTTTTCCGGCGTTGTGTAGGTGGGAATCCCCGCCTTGTTCAACAGGGTCACCCCATCGTTGACCAGCCGGCCACCCATCCATGCCGCCAGCACGGGTTTGTGGGCCTTGGCCGCTACTTCTCCCAAGGCACGCGCGGTGGCCGTCGGATCGGTCATTGCCTGGGGCGTGAGAATGACCAGCAGGGCGTCGACGTTTTCGTCCTTCAGCACGATTTTAACCGCATCGGCGAAACGGTCCGGCGGCGCGTCGCCCAACACGTCGACCGGGTTGCCATGCGACCAGAACGGCGGCAGGGCCCCGTTGAGCTTGTCTATCGTTTCTTCCGACAGATCGGCCAGTTCGCCGTCCAGGGCGATCAGTGCGTCGGTGGTCATTACGCCGGGGCCGCCCGCGTTGGTGATGATTGCCAGCCGGTCACCCTTGGGTGGCTCCTGCCGGGCCAACAGCTCGGCACAGTCGAACATGTCGCCGACCTCGAAGATCCGCACGATCCCCGCTCGGTGAAAGGCGGCTTCGTACACGGCGTCGACCCCCGCCATGGCACCGGTATGGGAAGCCGCGGCCTGAGCCGATTTGGCGAACCGCCCTGCTTTGTACGCGACGATCGGTTTGGTTCGAGAAAATGCTCTAGCGGCCGACATGAACTCGCGCGATTCGGTGAGCGATTCGATGTATAGGATGATCGAACGCGTATCGGTGGCCGCCCCGAAATAGTCGATCAAATCGCCCATCGTCACGTCGAGCACGTTGCCCACCGAGACAAAATAGGAGAAGCCGATTCCCTCGTCGCTGGCCCAATCGAGAACCGACGTGCAAAGCGCGCCGGATTGCGAAATGAAGCCGATGTGGCCCTTCTGGGGCGTGGAGGCGGCAAAACTGGCGTTGAGTGAAATCCCCGGCACGAGAATCCCCAGGCAGTTGGGGCCAAGGATCCGCATCCCATCGAATTTGCGCTGCTCCTCGATCACCTGCTGCTCCAGCGCCCGGCCCTCGGCCCCGATCTCGCGGAAGCCGGCCGAGATGATGACGATACCCCGAGTGCCCGCCTCGCCACAAGCGCGGATAATGCCCGGCACCGTCGGGGCCGGTGTGCAAATCACGGCCAGATCGGGGGCGTGTGGCAGGCTGGGGATGTCGGCATAAGCCTGGATGCCCTGCACCGACTCGCGTTTCGGATTGACCGGGTAAACGACGCCGCGAAAACCCGATCCGACCAGATTTCGCAGCACCGTGTAGCCCACGCTGCTGGGGGAATCGCTCGCGCCGATCACGGCAACTCGCTGCGGATCGAAGATTTTGTCCAAATTGCGGATACTCAACGTTCGGCTCCCGGTAATAAGGCAGCGAAGGGGGGGTAGGGGCGCCCGTCAGGGTAGTGTCGATAGAAACAGTGCGTATTATAGTGAATCGACGAGAGCTAGCGAATTATCAAGGATTGGGACGACCCGTCGCGTTACAGAGCCTCTGCTGACAGGAGAAGATGCACGGAATAAGAAGGTTGCATCGATCGAGACGGTCGAGTTACGTAGGCAGTCAGAAGCAAATGGTTAACAATTAAGGATAAGAGATGTCCACGCGCCTGCCCAGGGGGACCAAACACGGACCGCTCCACGCCCGCGTCATCGCGATCCCTATTTACACCGCCTCGCTCGCCGATAGAATGCTCCCAGTGAATTCCCGCCGGAACACGGGCTCCCGTTGGGCGATCGACAACACAAAGCACCCCCCAGTAGAAGTGTATTCTCGATTCCCGGAGATCGAATGACACAATCGGCCGATGAGGATCGTCAGCTTGTCGCTCAAGCCCGCGGGGGCGATTTTGTGGCGTTCGAGCCACTGGTCGCCAAGTACGAACGGAGAATTTTCGCGCTGGCCTTCCGCATTCTCGGGCAATCGCACGATGCCGAGGAAGTCGTCCAGCAGACATTTCTCAGTGTGATCGAACATCTCGCCGGTTTTCGGGAGGAATCGTCCTTTTACACCTGGCTGATGCGCATCGCCACGAACAAGGCGCTGGAACTGCTTCGCCGGCGCAAGACTCGCCGCACGGTCGAACTGCTCGATGGCGCAACCGAGGAGAGCTTCGATTCGGTGCCCCGGCCGAGCTACATCGCCGCGTGGCGGGAAACACCCGAGGAGATCGCCTCAAGACGCGAAACGCGAAGGATTCTGGACGACGCGCTGACGCAACTTGACGACAAGTACCGTCTGGTGTTCGTGCTCCGCGACATTGAGGGACTCTCCACGGCTGAAACGGCCCGTGCGTTGGAAATCACGCCGGGCAACGTAAAAGTCCGCCTGCTCCGCGCCCGGCTCAAGCTGCGCGAACTGCTCACGGAGATCTTCGGCGACGAGTCGACCCGCGTCGAGCGGGGAGACCACGAGCATTGACGTGCGCGTGGATCTCGTACGTAGCCGGCGACTATACGCCCACTTACTCCTGGCCTATGGCGCGGTACCAAAGCGATTCCCAGTACTGGCGGTCCAGGTCGTAGACGTCGACTTCCGCGTCGTCCGGATGGTCTTGCGGGAGGATGCCGTAGAGACGCAACTCGCGAAGGTATTGAGGCTTGGGGTGGAAGCCGGGCATGTCGAAACGCTTGATCGTATCGAGGTTCTCTTTGCCGGCGGTGACCATGTGCAGCAGCGTTTGATAGTCGGGGTCGTTCTTGTCCGGGAAGACCGACACGGGTTGATCGCCGGCGTCGCGGCAAAGTTCCAGCCCGCCGTCGCTCTCGGCCAGCGGAGCCAGCAACAGCAGCGACTTTTCCGGCCGCGAGAGATTGAAGACGACGTGGCGCGAGAGTTGCAGTCGCGGATCGTTGATATCGAACCGCCAGAAGGAGATCCCCCGCTCGTCGCAGAGCGATTTGGGCAATACTTTGTGGCCCGTGTGGCAGGAAGCGCAGCGACGCTGGATCACTGCCGCCCCGGCCTTGGTCGTGGCCCAGTTGAAGTCGGTATTGGTCAGTTGGTTCTGCTGGTAGCCGCCGATCGATCCGCATCCGAGCGCCGCGTAGGTGCCCGGATAAGGCGCCCCGACTTCGATCCAGAGGCGCAGCATCCGTTTCTCGTGGTCGGTGGCCTTCACGCCGTGGTGTGAGCCGTCGAGCATGGTGAGGATGCGGCTGGCCCCGGAGCCCAGCGCTCGCGGCGGGTAATTGCTCACCGCCCGATCGCGACCGTCGACGAACAGCTTCTGCACGGTCATCGTGAAGTAGGCGTGGGAAAACATCGGGCCGTGGTCGCCGGTCAACACGACATTGCCCGCGTAGGGCCCGCCGCGAGCCGTCTTCTCGTAGTCGTGGCAATCGAC
>CAYUIQ010000237.1:0-13476 GCA_964444795.1 uncultured Planctomycetaceae bacterium | reverse complement strand
CCTCGACGGGCTTGGAAGCCCATCGTACATTAGGAAGATGCCGTCATGGGCAATAATCGCACCAAAACGCTCGTATCCCTCCTTCTCGCCTTCCTGCCCACATGGGCTCATGCCCAGCGGCCTCCTTATACCGACTACTGTGCCATGCTCGGCCAGGAGATCCAGGGCCGCAAGCACGCCTTCCTGGCCGGCAACCTGGTCTACTACGTGGGCGGCCGGTACAACTGCTGGAAGCATCACGAGGACGAGACCCTTGGCCTAACCCACCCGTTTCACCACGATCTTCGCGGACGCGGTTTCGGCTTGACGCGGCACAAGGGTAGCGGATACGGGCACGACTTTCGTGGCTGGGAATTCTACACGCAAACCCGGGTCGCCTACGGCACCGTGATCCTCCAAGGCAAGGAGTACCCCTATCCGGTTCCCACGTCGATGCAGTGGCGACCCGACAAGGTGGTCTGCAAGTACGAGGTCGGCACCGTGAGGATCCGCGAGGAGAAGTTCATCTCCGCGGGCGACGTGGCCTGTTCGATCATCACCTCCGACGCGCCGATCACGCTTCGTTTTGACGGTCATAGTCTGGTCATCCCGAAGCTGAGCCGCCAGCGCGCTGCCGCGGTGCGCTTCGACCGAGCAAACAACGCCGTCCACGTCACCGAGCGGGGGACCGTGACCACGCATCCGGTCGAGGGTGAGACCGTCGAGGGCCGGCTGATCTACGACGGGATGAGCACGGCCCTCTCTTCGTCGGCGCCGCTTTCCGCTTATTCGACGAGCACCGATAGCCAACGCCGTCGGCAATACTCCTTCGAGGTGCCCTGCGACGGCCGCGGCGTGGCGATCACCTGGGCGATGGACGACGAATATGCCAAGGCACTGGCTCGCACCAAGTCGGTCCTGGCCGATTATCGGGCCGCCCTGTCGGCCAAGACCAAGACGATGAACGACCTGCTGAATTACCAGATCCCCTATTTTCGCTGTTTGGATCAGGATGTCGTCGAAGTCTATTACTATCTCTGGGCGATCTACCTGATGTATTACATCGACGTGCAAAAGGGTTGGGAGATGGTTCCTCATACCCAGACGGCCGTCAACAATTTCCTCGGTATGCACCGCTACGACGCCAACTTCCAGATCCCCGTTGGCGCGTGGACGGCGGACAAGGATTACTACGCCTACGGCAACGTGCTCCATTGGAAACCGTTGCTGCCTTACGCCCGCCGCATGGGGGCGCTGCCCGACAACAAGGGCATCGCGTGGTTTTCGCCCGTCTGGGGGACCACGACTGAACACGTCATCGGTGCCTGGAAGATCTACCAGCACACGGGCGACGTCGATTTCCTCCACGATTGTTACGACGACTACTTCAAAGTGCTCTTCGCCGGCGGCATGCATAGCCATTGGGGCTGCCACTACGACGCCGCGGAATGTCTGCGCCGGATGGCCGTTCTTACCGGCGACCGTGAAGACCCCGACCGCTGGCTGAAGGTGGTCCACAGCGACGGGCGCGAGCAGTGGCTGAAGCATACGTGGCAGCGTCGTGTGCCGAATTACTTCGGTGGCGGCGACCCGCTGGGGTGGAGCGGCTTCGCCTATTTGCGCAACAGTTACTTCCCGGAAGACTGGGCGTACCGGATGACCCAGGAGTGGGCCGTCGATTCGGCCAAGGGGTTCTTCTGGACCGTGCCGCTTTCGACCGTGGCGATCAAGGACTTCCGACATGTAAGCGATGTATTTACTTCCACGCCCGACACCAATTACTACGCGATCATCGGCATGTACAACCGCCACGTCGGCCGCATGGCCAACGTCTGCGCCTTGGCGCATCTCAAGGGCTACAACATGCACTGGGACATTCCCATCGCGCCGGAGGCGTGGAGCAAGGAACCGGCGCCTTGGGGTGACCAGTATTCGAATTTCAACGCCGGGAAGATCTTGCTGATTCTCGAGGGCATGGCCGGGATCGAGTACTCGATACCCGAGAGTACGCTCACCATTTGCGACAACATGCCCGAGCAATGGAGTTCCATGGAGCTACGCGTGCCGATGAAGGTCGACGGCAAGATGCACTGGCCGATCGTCCAGTACCGCCGCGAGCAGAGCGGCGATATGGTGCAAAAGACCATTTCGGTACGCGGCAATCCGCTGGCAAATCTAAGGCTCCAGCCCTGGCTGGAAGAAGGTTCCGTTGCCAGCGCGCCGAGCGGCTACACGACGAAGGATCAGGGGCGCAATCACATCGGCTATCGTTTCAAGGCAGCCCCCAGGCAATCGCTGACGGTTGAGATCAGAAAGTAACGGGCTGGCGGCGTTTGCAGGCTGTTATCGGCTGGGCGTTAAACGAGTTCTCTGTACTGCCAAGAAGTGGCACCCGACGTGGTTCAATCGCCCGGGGGTTGCTCCGGGCCGTGCCATCGCCAGAGGACGAGTGCCAGGACGGCGACCACCATAAGGATGGCTGCCAGGGTGCCGAAATTGACCAGGTTGCTTCCGGCGAAGCCGGCGAACGTGGGACCGAGGGCGCCCACGCCGAATCCGAGCGTGAAGCTCAGGCCGTAGCACGTGCTTCGCCGTCGCCGGGGGACGTACTTGGACACCAGGCTATTGTAGAGCGGCTGGTGCATGAAGAAGGCGGGGGCAAACAGGGCCGCCGCCCAAATCCGCGCCGCGCCCTCGGCAAAGGCCATCCACAATACGCACGGAACGGTGGCAAAGAAAGCGCCGGCCATCAGCGGCTCCAGCGTGCTCGGTCTGGCTAGCCGGCCGGCCGTGTACTGCCCGATGATTCCCAGAAGCAATACGGCGCTGGTCAGATAGTTTCGCAAGGCGGCGTCCGGGATGTCGCCCAACACCAGCCCCGAACCGCCCAAATACCGCGGCAGGAAGTTGAGGATCGCCGCGTAGACAAAGCCGGACAGACTGGCCAACAGGAGCAGCGTGAAAAAGGAAACCCAGTGGGCGTCGTCCTCGCCGTCGCTGGCCGGGGAGTCGGGATCGACCGCGTGGGTGAGTTCCGGTTGGTGCGAGAGCCGCCGGTGCAGCAGCAAGGCGAGGAGGATGCCGGGGATGGTCAAGGCGAGGTAGTATTGGCGCCAGGTGGCTCCCGCATTGAAGGCCAGCCCGGCCAGCAAGGGGCCGGCGGCAATGCCCGCGGAGCCGAAAATCCCGTGGTATCCCAGCGCCATGGGCCGGTTCTCCGGCGTCGTGCAATGGGAGATCAACCCCACGCCGGCCGGGTGATAGATGCTGGCAAACATCCCCAGCGTGAACATGGCTAGGTACAAGAAGGCCAAGCCGGGCGAGAAGCAGGCCGCCCACGCCGCCACACTGCACCCGACCAGATAGATCAGCAGTAACCGCCGGGCGCCGTAACGGTCGGCCAGCCAACCGGCCAGCAAGGCACACAGCCCGAAGGGAAGCCGAAGCGCGGAGCCGAGCGTCCCGGTGATTCTCTTGGCCTCGTCGCCGTTGTCCCCCACGGCTGCGTCATCCGGCGATTCCGAAGAGTCCTCGGAGGAGCGGATGCCGAAGGCCGGGTCGTCGGCGACCAGTTGCTCGACGCAGGCAAACGAGTGCTCGTAGACATGGACCAGGGCATGGCAGCAGGAGATCAGTAGCACCAGCCGAAGGGTTGCCGGTTTCATCATGTGTTGGTCTGCTCCACCAGCCGGGCCAGAAGCTCGGCGACCGCGCCGCTATCGATCACTTCGGTAGCCAGACGGGTACACTCGGCCAGCGCGTCGTCACGACCGGCGGTCCAAAGGGCGGCGGCCGCGTTGGCCACGACGATGTCGCGAGCAGGGCCAATCTTGCCCGCGAATAGGTCGCGAATCACCGCTGCGCTCTGCTCGGGACCTTCGACCGAAAGCGATTTCATGTCGACTTCTTCCAGGCCGAAATCCTCGGGTGTCCACTGGAACTGTCGCGTGGTGCCCTCGGTCGCTTCAGTCACCTCGGTCGGTCCGCCCAGGGTCACCTCGTCCAGGCCGTCGGAGCCGTGGACCACCAATACGCGGCGAGCGCCCAGCATGGCCAGGGCTTCGGATAACAGCGGGCGGAGCGCATCGCGGCCGACGCCCAGCAGTTGATAAGGGGCCGACGCCGGATTGACCAGCGGCCCGAGCATGTTGAAGATGGTCGGCACGCCCAGCTTCTTTCGGACTCCGGCCACGTGCTTCATCGCCTGATGCATCAGGGGTGCGAAGCAGAAGCAGATTCCCAACTCATCAAGACAGGCCTCGACCCGGGGTACATCGGCTTCGATATCGACGCCCAGGGCGACCAACACGTCGGCCGAGCCGCTTCGACTGGTGATTCCCCGATTTCCGTGTTTGGCGACCGGCACGCCGGCGGCCGCGGCCACCAATGCGGCGGCGGTGCTGATATTGAAGGTCGACGACCCGTCCCCCCCGGTTCCACAGGTATCGAGCAGGCCGGATCGGGAGCTGCGGATGCGGGTCATCCGGCCGCGCATGGCGGCGGCGGCACCCGCCACTTCGGTGGTGACCTCCCCCTTGTTGCGTAAGGCGAGCAGGAACCGCCCGATTTCGTCCTCGTCGCACCGGCCGCTCATCATCGCCGCGATGGCATCGGACATCTGCTCCATGGAGAGGTCGGTTCCCCGCTGCACTAGATTTATCGCGTTTTCGATCATCTACATCTCCGTCAGCAGGGGGCGTACCTTGTTGCCGCCCCATTGTACCGGCCGGTCCTTGTCGGCGATAGCTGTTGCCTGGCCGTACTGCTTTTCGTGCGGGAGTGCGTTGGCGCGACATCGGTATTGCCCGGCGGGGTCGAGATTCCTACAATCGGGGTATGTTTTGACGGCCCGTGCTACGCAATGCACCGGTTCATGTGACGATTCGCGCGATGACTTAGAGTACGAGGGATAGATGGCCAGGAAGGTAATCCTCGACGTTGACCCGGGCATTGACGATGCGATTGCCCTGTCTCTGGCACTTTCGGACCCTCGTCTGGAGGTCGTTGCGGTCACGGCGGTTGGCGGAAACGTCTCGCCGGAGCAAGCGACGCGCAACGTGCAGGCGATCATCGAGTTGCTCGATCCGCCGCGTTGGCCCCGGATTGGAGCCGCCTCGATGCCCGACGACGGCCTGCCGGTCGACGGTCGACGGGTCCATGGGGCCGACGGGCTGGGGGGGGCCAATTTCGCCGTGGCCGAGTTGCATCACCGCCGAGCGTCGGAAAAGGTGATCTCTGACGTCCTTCGCTCCGATCCCGACTCGGTGACCATCCTCGCCCTGGGACCCCTGACCAACATCGCCCGGGCATTCCAGCGCGATCCCGAACTGCCCTCGTTGGTTGGGCGCGTTGTCATGATGGGGGGGGCAGTCCGCGGACCGGGTAACATCACGGCGGCGGCCGAATTCAATATATACTGCGATCCGCAGTCGGCGCGAACCGTCTTCCGGTCGCGCTGCACCAAGACCCTGGTCCCGCTGGACGTGACCAACCAGGTGGTGATGACCTACGACCTGTTCCACGAACTCCCCGCGGAGTCGACCCGGGCCGGTAAGTTCCTGCGAACGATTCTCCCGCCCGTCTTCCGCTCGTACCGCCAGGAGTTCGGGCTCGAGGGAATTCACATCCACGATGCGGTGGCGCTAGCGGCGCTCACCGACAGCGAACTGTTCACCACGGAGGAAATGGTCGGCGACGTGGAGACCATGGGAGAACTCACCACCGGAGCCACCATCTTCGACCGGCGCCGCGTACCCGTCTTCCAGCACAACATGGAGGTGGCCGTGGGCGTGGACATCAAGGGAGTGAAGGCCCAAGTCATGCGCGGCCTGGAAAGAGCTGGCCGCTGGGGATAACCGTCGGCACCCGTCGCGAATTCATCTGCCCGGTTGCGGGTGGCTATTGGTTGAACTTCTTGCGATCTCCGACGGCCACGCGAACGGTGACCGGCAGCCGGTCGCGGACGATCTTCAGCGACACTTCGTGGCCGATATCCGTCATGCTGACGAGGTTGACCAGATGATTGTCGTCCTCGACCTGGACGTTGTCGAACTGCAAGATGATGTCGCCGACGTGGAGGTCGGCGGCGTGGGCGGGCGAATCGGGGGTGACTTGCGAAATCCGCGCTCCGACCGGGCGTGAGAGACCAGCCTCGGCGGCCCGGGACGGCCCATATTTCGAGTCGAGTACCACACCCAGAAAGGCCCGGCTGACGGCTCCCTCCTCGATCAATTGTCGCGCCGCGCGGAAAAACATGTTGATGGGGATCGTGAAACCGATGCCCTCGTTTCCGCCCGAATTGCTGGCAATCGCCGTGTTGATGCCAATCACTTCGCCGCGCAGATTGATCAGCGGACCACCGCTATTGCCCGGGTTGATCGCGGCGTCGGTTTGCAGAAAATCCTGAAACCGGACCTCTGAATTCCCCAGTTCGAGGTCGCGGCGGCCTTTGGCGCTAATGATTCCATAGGTCACCGAATGGCTCAACCCAAACGGGCTTCCCACGGCCAGGACGAAGTCGCCGATCTCCATCTTGTCGCTGTTACCCAGCGGAGCGGCCACCAGATCGGTTGCCGAAACGCGCATCACCGCGGCGTCGATGGCCGGGTCAATCCATCGCCGGTCGGGCTGAATGACGCGTCCATCGGCCAAATGAATGCGCACACTCTCGTTGACGGCGTTTCGAATGACGTGCCCGTTGGTCAATACGTAGAATTGCCCCTTCCACTGGATGATCACCCCCGAGCCGGCTTCCTCGATCTGGCGAGTGCCTCCGCGGGAGGTCGTCGAGCGGCGGGACGTGTCGGATTCGATGTGAACCACCGTGGGGCAAATCAGCCGGGCCACCGTCTTGAGAAGGTTGCCTCGTTTCTCCAGCGCGTCGACCTGCTGCCCCAAGGCCATGTACAAAGCGGCGCGAGTCGAGGGATCGGTGGCGGCCGGACGCGGCAGCAAAGTGGCCACCCGCGGATCCTCACGGGTGGCAACCGATGGGGAACTTGTCGACGGAGTGGCCGATGCCACGGCCTCCTCTTGCCCCTGTGCGGCCACGGGCAAACAGGCCGCCAGCGCCAGAGCGACACAACCGCCCGCCAAGAATGAGAATGATTTTGCCAGCCAAGCCGAATCGAGCGAGAAACGCAGAGACATGGACGGACTCCTCACGGGGGGAGACAAACTTCCGAGTTTACTCGCCGGCACGGCACGTCTTCGTCGCCGGTACGACATATCGGCCAAGACGATTGTGCCCAGTCTCGTGGAGACGCGTCCCGTGGGGAGGCCTTCGTAGCTTCAGGAGAACGCTTTGGCGGGCGCTCTTCCCGGCCCCAGAGGAAGACGACCCCGGTGATTGACCACCGACGGAAGCTCCCCGAGGAGACCAGGCGCACCCAACTAGTTTACCTAGCCTGGCCGCGTGAATCAAGAAACATCGATCTCAATATCGTTAATCGACAGATCGGCGTCACCCGATCCGGAGTCCAGCAGGCGGCTCCAGTCGACGTCGGCACCCGACAACCCCCCCTGTCGCTCGGCTTCTCGCTGGCACTCGATACAGGAGACCGCGTAGGGCAGGGCGTGGAGGCGGGCCATGGGAATTTTCACGCCACAGGCCTCGCACAGGCCGTATTGGCCTTGCCGCATCCGTTCCAGGGCCTTCTCGATGTGGGCCAACTCCCGGCTCTCGACCTCGGCCAATTGCGAACTGATCTCGTGTTGCGCCGAGTCCAGCGCCGCGTCGACCACGTCCCCGGTCGACTGGCCCTTGATCTCCTTGAGTTGGCCGAGATCCCCCGCCAGTGTCTTGCGCAGGGCGTCACGCCGGTTGACCAAGACTTCTCGCATACTGAGAATTGCGTCTTTGCGTACCATGATTGCCTCACCTCGGTGGTCCGGTGATCAAGACGTGCCGCAGGTACCCCCCTGAGACCAGTCTTGGCCGTCCCTCCTAACAGTTGCCTAACTCTGTTGCCTGGAAACACACGCCGCCGTTGACCGTCGCGCGGTCGCCTTCCGACGACGGTCAGATAATCGCGGCAAGGTAACTATACTATGCAAACCCAACCGGAGGGCGGGAATTTCTGATTCCACGGCAGCCGGCTGTCGGTCTCCATGCCCTATCCGCAAGTGCTTGGTAGAGAATATGTTAACGAACGCCTTGGTTTGTCAGTAAGTTTATCGAATTTCTTCTCATTTTTTGGTCGGGCGGGACACTTGGGCCGGATCCCATGACCCGTCCATACCGCCGACACACGACTGATGACATCCTTGATCTTCGGGATAATCGACAGAACCGTCACAGATATACACCCGTTTTTCCCCAATCTCCAATCTCTGCTGCTGGCCGGCTCTCCTTCTTTGACCAGTGGCAAACCGTAAGCTAAACGCATGAGAGAGTTTAGGGTCTCCCGCCTCATCGCTGACCGAGCCTACCATGGCCGAAACATCCGCACGACCGTCCGCCCCCGTTTCCAACACTTTGTTAGACGCAGCGCGGGGCGACTTGGTTCTCCGCGTGCGAGGATCGTCTCGCGATGGGCAGGTGGTACGCCTGCGATCGACGAAATGCACCATTGGCTCGGGTCCGCACTGCACCCTGCGCCTCCGCGCCCGAGGGGTTCGACCCCTGCACTGCCTGATTCTGCGAGGCGCCCGTTCCACGATCATCCGTCGCTGGGCGCCCGACACGCGGATCAACGGTCGGGCGTTCGCCGAGGCGCCGCTGGTTCCGGGCGACCAGTTGAGTATCGGTCCGATCGAGCTCGATATACTCGAAGACCCCCAAGAAGATACCCCCGCTACAGATGGGGTGAACTCTGTGTCGGGCTGCGAACCCCCGTTAGGGAAGTTGCCGCTGCTTGAGGAGATTGAAAAGACACGGCCTTCGGTCGAGCACTCGGTCGAACTGGACGCTCGCCAAGAGGATCTTGAGGCACGGCGCCGCGAGTGGGAGGCCCAACGGCAAACCGAGCAAGAACGGCTGGCCCAATGGACCGAACAATTCGAAACGCGAATATCCGAGCAAGACGCTCGCCAGGAAGATCTTGAAGCACGACACCGCGAGTGGGAAACCGAACGGCAAGCCGCCCGAGATCGGCTGGCCCAATTGACCGACCACTTGGAAGCGCGAACCGCCACGTTCGATGCCCGGCTGGAAGCCTTCGAGGCCGAACGGCGGCAGTGGGAACAGGAGCGGGACGTGATTGGCGAGGATGCCACCCAAAGCGTCGAGCAATCGGCAGCCTTGGAGGCTGAATTGGCCGCTGGGCGGGAGGCCTTCGAAGTCGAGCGCCGGCAGTGGGAAACCGAATGCGAAGAGGCACGAAAACGGCTGGCCCAATCGACCGACCACCTGGAAGCCCGAACGGCTACCCTGGGCGCTCGGCAAGAGGCGTTCGAACAGGAACGTCGACAATGGGAAGCCGAGCGAGAGGCCAACCCAGACAAGGTTCAGCCGGAAGCGGTTCAGCCGGAAGCGGTTCAGCCGGAAGCGGTTCAGCCGGAAGTGGTTCAGCCGGAGGTGATTCAGCGGGAAGTGGTTCAACGGGAAGTGGTTCGGCGGGAAATCGGGACACCGGGGGAGCCGACACGGTCGGACGTTGAAGCACGGGACGTTGATACACAGGCTGCCCCCCGAGTGTCGATCGATGCGGCCGACCTGTTTTCCTTGCCCACAGAGACCGCGGCCGCTGTGGACCATCGAGAGGAAGCCCCGGGAATCGAAGCGATCAGCCGGTCGGAGCAACAAGCCCACCCCAACGATATCGAGGGCGACGTATACGACGAGGAAGAAGAAGACGACGAGGAGGAGTCGATCGATCAGTACATGAGTCAACTTATGGATCGCGTGCGGTCGGCTTCCGGCGGACAGCCTGGTTCCAGCACGGCCGGCCGCGTCTACATGCCCCTGCCGGACGTGCCGATGGAGGAGAACGACGGAGACGCGTCCACCTCGGCCTCGTCGCCGTGGCTGGCCGGGCCCCCCTCGACGCCGGACAGGGAATCGGCCCCCGAATCCGGGGAACCCCGAACTTACACTCCGCGCGGGCCGGCACCCGAAAAGCCGGACGCGATGGCGGCGATGCGCGAGGTGGCCAACATCTCGGCCCAGTCGGCAATCGCTCGGCACGGTCGAGGACTATTGCGGCAGCGCTCGCGGGGCAAGCTCTGGATCGCGGCGGCATCGCTCTTGACGGCCGCGATGCTGATGGCCGCCTGGCAATATTTCGGCTCCGCCGATTCGCTGCTCTACGCCGGGGTACTGAGCCTCGTGGGCGGCGCGGCCTGGGCACTTCAATATGCCATCCTGGCCGTGCGCATAGTCATGAACAAGCAGCCGAAAAAGCCGCCGACCGCACCAGAATCCGCCACGCCGCCGCTCGACGAACCGCCCGAGGAAAATCGGCTGGAGAGAGCCACGGAGGTTGCTACGACGCCTCCAACCACGTCTTGACGTCTTGCCGCAGCCCCTGCAATTCGGGGCACCGTCCCATAAGGCTTCTCCAGTTTCCCACCAGATCTTTCATCGCGGTGACGCGCCCCTTTCCCAGGCTCTCCTGCCAACCCATCCGCTTGACCAACGGGTCGAAGTAGACTTCCTTGGGATCGCGTTCGGCGCGGATCTGCTGCCAGTCATCGGTCAGTTCTTCGCGGTGGAGAGCCAGGGCCCACACTTCGACCTCTTCGATGGCCAGGCAGCCCACCATGCGCTTGTCGCTGCCCGATGCCTGCCGGAGCCTCGCTTGAAGTTTGTTCTCCCGGCTTTCGATACCGTCCCGATCGACGATCAGCAGGAACAGATCGATCATCGGGTTCTCATCAAGGATCTGGCCAACGGTCTGCTTGTCCAAGGCCTGACTGACACCACCCAGCGGCGGGTCGGAGAGTACGTCGATTCGCGCCTTACGGTCCAAATCGCGAAAGAGGTGTTCAACCACCGGCTTGATGATGTGTTGATCGAGACGGTGATTCTCGCAGATAACCATCACCCGGGTGCTCATACGGCCCGCTCCATCCAGCCGGTCGTGAACAGACGGTCGATGCTCGACTTCTGCGTAACCTCCTCGAAATGGGGCAGGTCGCCGAGCCGTTTGGTCACGGTGCCGGCGGTTTCTTCCGGCCGGGCGAACAGGACCACGTCGGCCAGCGCCTCGGGGCTCAGCTCGAGCAATACCTGGCTGCTGTGCGTCGTGGCGATGACTTGCAGACCACGCGACTGGGCAAATTGCTCCAGTAGCTCGACCAGCAGGTGAACCCGAGTGGGGTGCAAACCGTTTTCGATCTCTTCCAACAGAAAGAGCGACCCCCGCGGAGCCCTAAACATGGCCGCCAAAATGCCCATAAAGCGGAGCGTGCCGTCGGAGAGGCTCTCCACCGAGATCCGTTTGTCAGTTCCGTTACCCTCGACGAGCTGGAACATGACGTCATCACCTTCGGTTTTCGAGACCCGGATGTCTTTCACCGCCGGAGCACAGAGCGCCGTAATCCAGTCTAGGTATTGTTCCTTTTTCTGTGGATCCTGACAAATCCGGTAGACGACGACCGAGAGGTTCTCGCCGTGTTCCCCCAGCGAATCGACGATAAGAGGAACGTACTTCTTCATGAGTTCGGGGCGGGCATCAAGGAATCGCATCTTCTCGTAGTAGTTCAGCAGGCGTGTTGCGATGAATCGATCTCTGCCGTTCTCCTCGCTGTCGTCCACTAGGCTACTGAGCCTACTGCGCAGGACCACGGACTCCTCGTTCGGGTCGGCCGGTTCGAGACTGAACCGCTTGCCATTTCCGCGAGCCTCGCAACTCTCGCGTTGGATGCCCAGTCTTGGCCCTATCCGGCACGCTATTTGGTGTTCAAAGTGGAAGCCGCTGGAATCTGGCTCCACAAGCGTTTCGACTGAAAAAGCTTCCGAATCCGCCCAACAAACCTCCTGAACCCCCCCCCGCAAGCCGGGAAACACCATGTGTTCCCCCGCCCACTTCCCCGTCAGAATTTCGTCGACATCTAGACCCCGCCCAATACCCTGCAAGAACCGAAACGCATCGAGCAAATTGCTCTTTCCGCTGGCGTTGGCGCCGACGAGGATCGTCACCGGGGCCAAGGGAATCGGTTCGCCGGGCCCGGCGAAGCTCTTGAAGTTTTCGAGGCGGATCTGCTTGAACATGGGGCTATCCCTGGCTGCCGCTCAAAACCCTCGCGCGGCTTTGATGTCGTCGAAGTCGCGGAGGTGGTAGTCGATGTCGACGTAGTCCAACACGCGGCAGAGTCCGCGAAGGGCCACACCCATGCCGTCGGGGCCGCTGAAACCGCCGAATTGGCCGCCGCCCTTCACATGGGGCTCCAGATCGAGGAACACGCCCGGCACGCCGCGACGCCGGAGCTTCTTCTCCAGCGAAGGCAGTATCTGGCGGAAATCGCGGAGCACGGCCTCGTGGCCGCTGTAGCCTCGGTCGGCGGGCACGAAGTTGGCCATTGTGTCTTCGTCGACGTGGCCGCCCTTGCCGTCGCGACGCGGGTTGCGATAGTCCTTGATGTGCAGCCAGCCCAGGCCCGGTTTCATCGCCTCGTATTGCTCGAACAGTTCGGCCGGCGAGTAGCCCTGCACGATCACGTTGGCCGCGTCGAAGATCAGCTCCATGGCCGGGTGGTTCACTTGGCGGTAGATTTCGCCCAGAATTTGACCCGTTTGACCCACCAGATTGGCCTCGATCTCCAGCCCGAAGGTCAAATCCGAGCGATGGCATTCCTCGGCAATGTGTCCGAGGTGATCGACCGTCTGCGAAAGATGCTCCCGGGGGTCGCTGCCTTTGGGATGGTAAAACGAGAACCCGCGGATCAGCTTGGTCTCGAAGGCGTGGGCGATTTCACACACCTTCTTCACCTCGCGGCCCAAGTATTTCTCGAAGGGGATGTATTCATTCTTCGTGCCGTCGTCGACGTCCAGCAGCTTGACCTTGCCGATGGGCGAGCCGATCGAGGAGACGTTCAGCCCGTATTCGTCCTGCAGATGGCGGATCTTCTGGATTTCCGAGGTGGTCAATTGCATCACGTTCTTGATGCCCGAGCCGATGTCGACGAAGCGGATGCTGTAGTATTGGAGCCCCAGCGCGGCAAACGCGGCGAACTGCTGCACGGCCGTCTTCTGGTTGGCGGCTTCGTCGGCAAAACCGGAGAGAATCACGCGAGGCGTATCGGCCATGAGAACTTCCCCTGGGGGATCGGTGTATCGAAAGAAGGGTGAAAATCCGAGCCTGTATTGTCCGGTGGTCACGGGCCGCTGGCAAGGGGAGGGGGTCAACTAGCAGCCCGTTGAAAAAGTCGCGTTTGCGGAGGGTGCCTGGTGGTCGAGCGCAGCGAGCCCCCAGAAAACGCGGCTCTGGGGGCTCGCTGCGCTCGACCGCCAGGCACCCATGTTACTTTTTCCGGCGCCCGTATGGCGGCCCGGTGCTTGCGTCACGCTTTCCGGCGGCTATAATTCGCCATGGTGGGGGTCCGCGTCCCATGACA
>CAYUIQ010000236.1:0-13622 GCA_964444795.1 uncultured Planctomycetaceae bacterium | reverse complement strand
TCTAATCGATATCTCGACCTTCGCGTCGTCGCTCTTCTGCGTCGCCAGCGTGACGTTCAACACGATCTTCGAGTCCTCGACGATCTGTGCATGGCGGTTGAGCAGGTAAATCTCTCCCGGCTTGACGGCCGAGAGCGCTTCCTCGTGAACCGCATGGCCGTCGTAGAAGACCGCAATATCCTCGACCGTGGTGGTCGACTTGCCCAGGTCGTCCAGCCGTAACACAAACTGTCCGGGCTGGGTGATGAACTTTGAGATGTCCAGCTCAAGTTGGGCTTGGCCGTCGGTAAACGCATCGGGTCCGGCGCTGCCGCACTTCTGCCACACGCGACTAGTGGCCGGGCCGAACAGTTGCCATTCCGTGATCGCCGGATAGTGGTTGGCCTTGAGCGTATGCAGCCGCCAGTAACGGCCGGTGACCGGCTCGAATTCCTTCTTGTAGCGCGGCCCCATCGTGGTGCCTTTGATGGCGATCTTCCAGTCCTCGTCTTCGCCCGTGCGATATTCGAGCTGGAATTCTTCGGTTCGGTTCCACGGCTCGTTGATGACGGTCTCGTCGATGATACACGCCCGGCCGAGATCCAGCTCGACCCAGCACTCGTAAGGTTCCTTGACTCGCGTGCTGACGCCCCACCAGGTACCCGCATGGCCGTCGCAGATCTTTCCCGCCACATACGGCGCACTATGCTCGTCGCTGGCGGTGGCTTTGGCGCCTTGCGAGAGGGCGTTTGCTCTTTCCTCGTAAAGATAGCGATTGTCACCTTCAACGAAAAAGGCCTTGAAATCGCGAATAATCGGTTCGTTTACGTTGCGGGTTATTCGCAATGTAAGCCGAGTGACCTCAATCGGCTCGAACATGACGATTCGCTTGCGTCCGACGGCCGTGCCGCGGTTGATCTCGATCCACTGGCCGTCCGTGGTACGTCCCTCGACGACGAACTCGCGAATGCGATGCCCCCGGCGATAGTCTTCCATGAGCACGAACTGGTTGATCGCGGTCGGCTTGTCGAATTCGATCGTATGCACAAGACCAGATCCGGCGGTCTCGCCCAGGGGGTTGCTGAAACGACGTTCCAGTTCCTCGCCAAACTGTTTGTACCTCGCGATGTCGCCCTCGGGGATCAGCCCGTCGGTGTTGGGCGTGCTGTTGAGCAGGAATGTTGCCCCGCGCCCGGCGGACTGGTAATAGAGCTTGACGAGATGTTCCAGCGACTTACGTTTCTTTTCGTTTGCCGCGCTCCAGAACCAGTTGTGATTGTAGAGTGTCGTGTCGCACTCCAGCGGAGCCCAGGCATCGCCGTCCGGGTCGCTATGTACGGCCGTGGAAACGCCCGTGTCGAGATCCTTCTTCTTGATCGTATTCCACGCCGGATAGGGCGCGTATCCGGCCTCGGTGCCGACCCAGCGGAGATTGGCATGGGGGCCTTGAAGATAGACGACTCGGTCGCCGACGTACTTCTCGAAGACATCGCCCAGCGGGACGTAACAACTGCCGTCGAACCAGAGTTCGATAATCACGTCGGCGTGACGACTGAGGACCTCGGTCCATTGCGTTTGCAGGACCTTGTTGTAGGCGTCCTGTTTGGCCGGGTCGCTCGTTCGGCCTCCCGAGCCGATCCGCGCGCCCCACTGGTCGTCCCCGGGATAGATATACATACCGAGTTTCAGCCCGTGTCGCTTGCAGGCCTTGGCAACCTCATCGACGAGATCCCCTTTGCCATCCTTCCAGGCGATATTCTTCACACTGTAATCGGACGTCTCGGTCTGCCACCAGCAGAAGCCGCCACAATGCTTGGACACCAGCAAAATCTCTTTGGCGCCCCACGACTTGGCCGCGATGCACCACTGATCGACGTCGAGCTTGGGCAGCTTCATGTCCTTCAGGTCGGTCGTATGGTTATCGTACTCGCGCCCCTGCCAAGTACACGGATCGAGGCAGACAAACATGATCCGTTCCTGTTCGTGGTAGGCATACTGGGCCGCCGAAGGGCGGGCGAGTGCGATCTCTCCGTTGCTGGTGTTTTCCGTGGTGTCGGCTGCCGTGGCGATGCCACAGGTGCTTGCGACCGCGATCGCGAGTGTTACGAGATGTCTCATGGATGGATACGTCCTTTGGTTCTAAGTGGGGCTAAAACGCCCGCTTGATGGAGATTCCCACCTTCGCCTTCTCGGGCGTGGCGGTTCGGAGTTTCAGCTTCAGCGTGATTTTCGATTGGTCGACGACCGCGGCGGTGCGGTTGATGTTGTAGAGTTCATCCTCTTTGATCGGCGAGAGCATACCCTCAATGACTTCTCGACCGTTGTAGAGCAACTCGATGCTCTGGAGGTCAATGTCGGACTGGCCCAGGTCGTCGAGCCGCACGAGAAACTGGCCGGGTTGGGTGATGTAGGGTCGTAAGTCGACGTCGATCTGGGCGACCCCGTTCTCAAACTCGCCGGGCTCGACCGTGCCGCAGTTTTGCCACTTGCCGCTCTGCTGCGAATCGAACAGTTGCCACTCCCAAATGGTCGGGGAGTCGAGCGACTTCAAGATATTCAACCGCCAGTATCGGCCGGTCGCTTGGGGAAACGTCTTGTGATATTTGGCGCCGAGGGTTGTGCCGCGAAGGGCCACTTTCCACGGCTGGTCCTTGCTGGAGCGATACTCAATCTGAAATTCCCGAGATCGATCCCAGCCCTCGATCACGGCGGTCGAATCGGCCGTCTTCTCCTCGCCCAGATCGAGTTCGCTCCAGGAGGCAAACGGGGCCTTCATCGCCTCGGGCGTGCCCCACTTCGAGCCGGTGGCCCAGCGGGTGCTCGGGTTACCGTCGCAAATTCTGGCGGCCGAGAATGTCGCGCTGTGTTCATCGCTGGCCGTCGCCTTGGCGCCCGTCGAGATGGCGTTCCGCGGCGCCGGTCCTTCGTACAGAAAGGCGTTATCGCCCGGGATAAAGTAGACTTTGAAGTCGCGCACCAGCGGCTCGCCGATGCTCTTGGTAATCCGCAGGGCGACCTTGGTCGCCTCGACCGGCTCGAACATGACGATCCGTTTGCGTCCCACACTGCTCCCCGTGTTGACCGTTTCCCATTGCCCGGCGGCCGTTCGTACTTCGACGACATACGCGCGAATCCGCTCGCCCTGGCGGTAGTCTTCCATGATCGTGAACTGGTTGATCGCGGTCGGCCGGTCGAATTGGATTGTATGCAACGCACCCTGGCCGTTGGTCTGGCCGTTGGTCTGGCCGAGCGGGTTGGCGAAGCGGCGAGCCAACTCCTCGCCGAATTCGCGATAGCGTTGCATGTCGCCCTCGGGGATCAGGCCGTCGGTGTTGGGCGTGGCGTTGAGCAGCATCACGGCGCCGCGGCCGACCGATTTGTAGTAGATATTCACCAGTTCGTTTACCGACCGGCGAAGTCTCTCGTTTGCCGGCGACCAGAGCCACTTGTGGTTGTAGAGCGGCACGTCGCATTCCAGCGGCGCCCAGGCATCGCCGTCGGGGTTGCCATGGGCCGCGGTGGACAGACCCGTCTTGAGATCCGCCGACCTAAGCGAGTTCCATGCCGGATAGGGCGCCAAACCGGCTTCATTGCCCACCCAGCGAATGTTGGCCTGCGGGCTTTGCAGAATGACCGTGTCGGGCAGATGCTCTTCGACCAGATCGGCGACGGCAACCTTGCAACTGCCGTCGAACCACGCTTCGTGGATGGGGCCGTATTGGGTCCACGTTTCGGTCAACTGCTGCCGCAGCACCTTGCTGTACTCAGCCTGTCTGGCCGGATCGGCGGTGATGCCACCCGTGCCGATGCCGGCACCCCAAGCGGGATCGCCCGGATATACGTACACGCCGAACTTCAGGCCGTGTTTCTTACAGGAGTCGGTAATCTCCCGCAGCACGTCGCCCTGGCCGTCTTTGTAGGGCGTGTTTTTGATCGAATACTCGGTCGCGTCCGTTGGCCACCAGCAAAAACCGCCGCAGTGTTTGGCCACGTAGAGAATCTGTCCGGCGCCCCAGCTCTTAGCCGCCTCGCACCATTGGTCGGTGTTGAGCCTGGTCGGGTTGATCTCGTTCAAATCGGTCTTGCCGTCGTCATATTCAACTCCATGCCACGTGCCGGGGTGGAGATGGATGAACATGATCCGCTCCAATTCATGGTAGGCATACTGCGCTGCCGATGGCCGGGCCAGTTGCACCTCTCCCTCGGAGTCTTGTTTCGGCGCTGACTTCTTTTCCTGTTCTGCCGCGCCGGCCGGAGTCAACACCGACAGCAACGCAAACAATAGCAGTGTCTGCCATTTCATCTGCTTGTCCTTTTTATCTGCCGTAGCTGTTTGCCGCGCGTGAGCGTTCACGACTTTCTCTCAGATCACTCCCTTGAATCCATAGTATACACGACTGCGACAGCGCCTGCTCCCTTCTCCACCGCCCCATGCCGGTCGGTCGGCGACCGGTGCTATCGGGACACCACCGGGCAGGCCGTGTGGATGGTTACCGGGTCCCGGGGTGATGAGGAGATCTCCGTCCAGGCCCACGGGCAGGCGGGGCTTGTGGAGCGGGGGATGGATGGGTGAGGGGGTATGACGCGGGCTAAGGTGGACAGAAATCCCCCCCGCGTTGGTGGCCGAGGACATAGATCGCCTGTCCCATTAACCCCGTTTTTCGGTGCATCGATTTATGAGACGGGTTTTCGGCACGGCGGTTCCGCCGAAGCCGGCATCAACGCCGGATGCCCGACAATTCCCGAGAAAGGAACGCATCTTGACGCGCGGGGGTTGGCTTGCGTCGATATCTGCCCTTTGCCTGCTAGAGGGCAGCCTGTGACAGACGCTGTTCGAGCGTGCCGCCACCATCCCACAAGTCGACGACTTTCGCAAGTGGCCGGTCGAGATTTGACTCACGGGTGCGGATCGCTTATATAGTCAACTTCAGACCCGGCAAACGGGGTGATCGCGGAGCGGCCCCATGAGCCCGTTCCGCCGTTGACGCGACAGTTCGGGTTGGGCGATTGCCGGATCTCGGAACAGTCTACCCAGCGGGAGGTCGGCGCGATGAAGTGTATCCGCGTGAGCGGTCTGTCGGTTTGTTCTCTTCTTGTCGTGGCGGCACTTCTGCCGCATCCAGATGTTGCGCGCGCCCAGGACGACGCGGAGCAGGCAGCGCGGATTCTGTTCAACATGGGCGCCGAATGGCAGAACCTCGGCGACTACAACAAGGCCGCCGTGAAGTGGTCCGAGTTTATCGCCAAGTATCCGGACGATTCGCGTTCGGCGCGAGTCCGTTACTTCCTGGGTATCTGCCAGCTTCGCACGCAGAAACACGCCGAGGCCGTGAAGTCGTTTCAGGAGATGCTCTCCCGGCATCCCGATTCGCCGTATGCCGGCGGCGCCCGGTACAACCTGGGCATGGCCCTTTACGAGGTCGCCTTGGCCAGTGAGAAGCCCGACGATTTCAAGACCGCCGCCGCCGCGCTGGGTAAGGTCGCCGCCGGCAACGCCGAGGAGAAACTCGTGCATCGGGCGCTGTATTGCCAGGGCGACGCGCTCTATTCGGCCGGCGACTTGGAAGGGGCCGTCGTCGTGTTGCAGCGGCTAATGAAGGACGCTCCCAACGGTCCGCTGCTGGCCCGGGCGTACTACGACCTGGGAATTACGCAGCAGGAACTCCAGCGCCATCCGCAGGCGGCGGCTACGTTTGAGGAGTTCCTCGGCAAGGATACGTTCGCCAATCACGAATTGGCGGCCGAGATCCGCCTGGGCTTGGGCATTTCTCTTCTGGCACAGAAACAATTCGACGCCGCGGAGCGGGAACTCGAACAAGTCGCCAAACTCCCGGGATTCGCACAGGCCGATACGGCACTGTTTCGGCAAGCAGAGTGCCGGGCGGGAGCCGGCAAGACGGAAGAGGCGGCCAAACTGTTTGCCGAGTTTCTCAGCCGTTTCCCCCAGAGCAACCATGGCACCGCAGCGCGGTTAGCCGCCGGCAAATGCCACTTTCAGACGCGTCGCTGGGACGACGCCCGCAAGGTGCTCCAACCCCTGGCCGCCGACTCTAAAGCGGAATCGGCCGAAGCCGCCTATTGGTTGGGACGCGCGCTCTTGGAGTTGAAGAAGCCGGCCGACGCGGCGAGCGTGCTGGAAAAAGCGACCGCCCGCTTTCCCCAGGGCGAATTCGCCGCGTACCTGCAAAAGACCCATATCGACGCGATTTTCGAGTTGCCGGACCAGCAAGCCGAGGCCGTCGGCCGGTACGAGCGGTTTGCCGGGCAGTTTCCCGACCACCCGTTGACGCCCCATGCTCTCTACATGTCGGCTTTCGCGGCCCTGGGCGAGGAAGATTTCGCAACTGCCCGGCGCCATGCCGAGACATTCCTCTCCAAGTCCGCCTTGAGCAAACACGAGCTTGCCCCGGCGGTGTTGTATATCGCAGCCGAAGCCCGTCTGCTGCCCGATGAGGCCGACGACGCGGCCTTGAAGGAAGCCGAGACGCTTTACCGCCGACTGGTCACCGAGCACAACGACCATCATCGGGTGCCGCGGTCCCATTTGCGCATCGCCTGGTGCCTCTACCAAACGGACAAGCGGACGGAAGCGAAGGACTACCTGGCGAGTGTCGTCGGTTCGCTTGCCGACGGAGAGCATCAAGCCGAGGCGCACCTGCTGATCGGCCGGTGCCATCTTGGGGCCGACGCCCATACCGAAGCGCTGGCCGCCTTCGATGCGGCACTGAAGGCGAAACCGGATTGGCCCCGCCACGATGAAGTGCTGATCCTGGCGGCCCGGAGCCACCGAGCGATTGGTGATCCCGCGGCCGCGGCGAAGCGGCTCGAGCGGGTCCGTTCCGATTTTCCGCAGAGCCCCCGAAGCGCGCAGGCCTGTTACGAACTGGGCGAGATCCACCAGGAGCAGGAGAAGAACGAGGAGGCAATCGCTCGCTACAAGGAGGTGGTGGAGAAACACGCGGGTTCCGAGTTCGTGGCTTCGGCCCGATACGGGCTGGCCGCGTCGTACTACGCCGAAGACGACGACGACGGCGCCCTTGTCCAACTCGACGAACTGCTCGCCGGGACGCCCGAGGCGAGCCTTGCCAACCGGGGTCGCTATCTGCGGGGATTGGTCTACCATCGCGGGAAGCAATACGATAAGGCGGCGGCCGAGCTCCAGGCGTTTCTCGATAACGGGGCCACCGGCACCAGCGGCTCCGCGGCACAATACGCCTTGGCGATGTGCAAGATCCACATGGGGCAGTTCGACGACGTTCCCGCGGCCGTGGCGGCCTTGCCCGAGTCCGCCGGAGCCGATCGGATCTATTACGAAATGGGACACACGCTTCTGGAGCAGGGTAAAGCGGAAGAAGCGGCCCGCGCATTTCGCCGTCTGGCCGAAGAGATGCCCGGCAGCACGCTGGCCGGCGAGGCGTGGTTCCGCGTCGGGCGATGGCATGAAGGGGTCGCCGAGAAAGCCGGCGACGACGCGAGCCGGCAGGCCGAGACCGTCGAAGCGGCAACCGCCTATGCCGCCGGTTTGGCCAAGGCGAAGGCGCCCGAGCTGCGCGAGAAGCTGCAATGCAAGGTGGGAGAGATCCAATATCGCCAGGGGAAATACGCCGAAGCCGCGACGACGCTGCAATCGCAACTGCGCGAGCATCCCGAGGGTAAATACGCCGGGCCCGCGCAGTTCCTGGCCGGCGAGAGTCTCTTTAACCAACGCCAGTTCGAGACCGCGCTGTCTCTCTATGCCGCCGTGGCCGAGAAGAAACTGGAGAAGTATCGCGCGGGCGCCCTCTATCAGGCGGGTCGCTGCGCCGGGGCGCTGCAGCAATGGCCCGATTGCGAGAAGTATTTCAAGAGCGTCCTGGACGAATTCGCTGATTTCCCCCAGACCGAGGAGGCGCGTTACGGGCTGGGAATGGCGTTGCAGAAGCAAAACCGGCTCTCCGAGGCCAAGGCAGTTTACCAAAAGGTGATCGCCACGAAGCGGATCAACGACACGACCGCCCGGGCCCATTTCATGCTCGGTGAAATCGCCTTCGCCGAGAAGAAATACGACGAGGCGGTCGATCGCTTCTTTGAAGTCGCGGCAAGCTATCCGTTTCCCAAATGGCAGGCCAAAGCTCGCTACGAGGCGGGACGGTGCTTCATGGAACTGGGCCAGAAGGACAAGGCAAAGGCGGCCTTTCAAATCGTGATCGATCGATTTGGGAAGTCGCCCGAGGCCGCGGCCGAGGCCGCGAACGCGAAACGACTACTGGATGAACTCACCGGCGCAAACTGAGAAAGTGGCAACCGCATGAACCGACTATCAAGAACCAACGCTCGACTGGCTTTTTTGATGTTCGCATGGATCGCCCTGCTGGCGTTCTTCAGCATTCAAACGGGGTTGCTCGGCGCGCAACCGCCCGAGAAGGCGGCGGAGAAGACCGCCCAAGACGCATCCGCCGACGAAGAGAACACCGACGAAGAGAACGCCGAAGACGAGAACGGCGAAGACGAGGAACCCGCTTCGCTGGGAGCGCTCGTCTTCAAACGGCCCGAGACGACCAGCGAGTGGGTGGGTCTGGCTTTCTACATCCTCCTGTGCATCTTCTCCATGGTTGCGCTGACCGTAACTCTGGAGAGGATCCTCCATCTGCGTCACGAAAGGGTCATCCCCAAAACGTTCGTCGGCCAGTTGCAGGAGCAGACGGGCAAGGGGCCCGTCACGGCCGATCAACTGCGGACCATTGCCAACGGCTCCGATACGCCGGTCGCCCGGATCCTGCACGCGGGTGTCCTCCGCGCGGGTCGATCCCTGGCGGAAGTCGAGAAAAGCATGGAAGACGCCGCGATCCGCGAGATGGCCGCCATGCGGGCGCGGAACCGGGCCTTGAGCGTCGTGGGCAGCGTTGCACCCCTGGTGGGCTTGCTGGGGACCGTCGTCGGCATGATCTTCGCCTTTCAGGTCTCCAGCCAGGAAGGACTGGGCAAGGCCGAGTTGCTGGCCAAAGGCATCTATATCGCCCTGCTGACCACGGCCGGCGGGTTGACGATCGCCATTCCCTGCTTGCTCGTGGTCGCCTGGTTCAATGCCCTGATCGAACGTTTCATGCGGGAAATCGACGAATGCCTGCTGGAAACGGTGCCCAGTTTCACGAAGTTGGAATCCCTGCAAACCCATACCGGGAGGAGCGACTGATGCGATTGCCGCCGCCCGAGACCGAGTCCGAGGGGCCCAACTTGACCCCCGTGATCGACGTTGTCTTTCTGCTGTTGATTTTCTTCCTCGTCGCCACGCGATTCGACCAGGAGGAGCGCCTCGTGTCGCTCCGGCTGGCCGAGATCTTCGAGGCACGGCCGATGGTCATGGGCCCCGACGAACTGATCGTCAACGTCTCCAAAGAGGGTAAATACGTCGTCGTCGACCAAACGCTCAGTGAGAGGCGTCTGGTCGATCTGTTACACGATCTGAAGATCAAGAACCCCGATTCGCAATCGGTTCAGATCCGTGCCGACCGCGAGGTTCGCTTCAAGTATCCGCTGACCGTGATCGGCATCTGCAAGGAAGAAGATCTGCCCTATTCGTGTACGGTATTGAAGAAGCGTGGCCACTGACCGAACCGAAAACCTCCCCCCCAGAGGCCGATCGTGAAAGCTCCGCGAACCAATTGGCGACGGGTCGTGTGGCGCGTGCTGGGCTCGTGGTACTTGCCCGCCGCGCTCTTAACGTTGCTGGTGGCGGCCGCCGCCTGGTATCTCATTCCCCGCCAGACCACGGAAGTCGTTTCGGTCGACGGCCAGCACCGCTGGGACGAGGGCGCGGCCCCGCCGCAACGGGGGATCGTCTGGCTTCCGGCGGTGCCGCTCTCCACGACCCCCGCGGGGGTCCCGGCGGAGGCGAGCCTGATTCGGCCGCAATTGGCCGAAGGCGGATCGGTCCTCTATTTCACCCAGCAGAAGCCGGACGGCGACGCCGACATCTATCGCTCGTTTCTGCACCGCGGCGTTTGGCAGCCGGCCGAACCGGTCGACGAGTGGAACACACCCGGCGACGACATCGGGCCGGTCGTCTCGGCCGACGGTCGACTGGCGGTACTCTACTCCAATCGTCCCGGGGGGCACGGCGGATTCGACATCTACGTTTCCCGGCGCAGCGAAAGCGGGTGGAGCAAGCCGCGAAACCTGGGAGCCCCGATCAACACGCCGGCCAACGAGTACGACCCGGCCCTTTCCGCCGGTGGCGACGTCCTCTTCTTTGCCAGCAACCGCACGCCGCGGATGCAGCAGGCGGCCGACGGGTGGGACGAGAATTCCCAAGCGAGGCAGTGGTCGGCCACGCTTCGCGCCCAGCAAGGGCTGGTGCAATTCGATCTCTACCGGGCGCAGCGCAGCGCTTCGGGCGACTCCTGGGAATCTCCCCGGCCGCTGACCGCGATCAACCGGTCCGACGCCAACGAGGGAGCGCCCTTTCTCTCGCCCTCCGGGGCGTTTCTCTACTTCGCTTCCGATCGCCCGCACCGTGGCGGCGAAACGCAGAACTACGACCTCTACCGGGCTCGAGTGGATGACGAAACGATCGACGACGCCGAGAATCTCGGGCGCGGAGTGAACACTTCGGCCAATGAGACCGAACCGGCGCTCTCGCCGGAAGGCTTTCGCATCCTCTTTTCCAGCGATCGGGCCGAGCCGTCGGAGCAGATTGCCGGGCTCGATCGGTATGCCCTGTACGACAGTACGGCCACCGAGATCGTCCGTCAACACGGGTGGGATTACAGTAACGCGATGGCGGTCGCCCAGCGGTGGTGGTGGTTCGTGGTGGCCGCGATTCTGGTGGCGTTCCTGGCCGCGCTGATCTGGTACATTCGCGCCGTTTCGCTCCGCCGGGCAACGGTCCCCGGGTTCTTCCTCGCCGCCTTGCTCTTGCATATCCTGCTGGGCGGCGGCTCCTTCTTTTTCTATTTCGGCGAAACGATTCTCGCCGAGATCCGCGGGAAGACGAAGGAAGGGGTCGTGGCCACCGACGTGCTCAGCAGCACGCTCCACCAATCGCACAGGTCGGGCGAGGCGTCGTATGAGAAACTGGCCGATCTGAAGGCGATGGAGAAATTCGAGTTGGCCGCGCCCCAGCGGACGGTCACCCGAACGCCCAACATGCCCGTGCCGACCGACTCGGCGATTCCCACGTTGCCGGTGAAGTTCACGTCCGACTTGCCGCCGGAGTTGGTGGTGGCGATGGCCCCGCCGGTCAAGGTTCCGCTGCCCGAAGCATTGGAACCGACGCGGCCGCGAATGACCTTCACTCTTCCCGAGGAGAAGATCGAGATCGAGGAGGTCAAACCTCAACCGCGGGAAGCGAGTCCCTCCCCGGACCGGGTCGATCCGGACGCACCCGAGCGGCAGTTGGTCAGCGTGGATGCGGAGATCCCCGAGAACATCCCCAACCACCCGTCGAACCCCGAGCCGGTCCGGCCGAGTGCCGACCGAGCGCCGGTCGACCCGGTGCGCGAGCAACCGGTGGACCACACCGCCGAGGCGTCGCCGGAGCCACTGAATCGAACCACGCCGAGGACGCTTCCGCCGGTGGAAGAGCCGATGGTGAAGCCGGAGCCCGTTCCCTCATCGCGCGGCCCGGCGCCCGACCAACCGCAGCCCCCACGTTTTGAGATTCCCGTGAATCGCCGGGCGCCGATCCGCACGGCCGATGCCGGCGCTTTGCCACAGCCGCGAAGGCCCTTGGGTGATATGCCGGCGCCCGTCCCCCGCTATCTGTTGCGAGAGTCGGCCGAGGAGCAAGTTGCTTTGCTCGACAACCCGTCGACTGTTCTGCCGCCCGATCGCCAGCGGCGGCCGAAACCCGATCCGCTGCCCGTGCAGCCGGTGCCGCGGGAAGACGTTCCCACCGAGCCAACCAAAGGCGGTCAGTCTAACGGCCCGGCCGCGCCGGAGCCTCTGAAGTTTGCCGTTCCCCGCCAGCCCTCGCCGGGCCAACCCGCCGCGGACCTTTCCCCGTTGCCCCACGGCACACCGGCCGACACGCCGCTCAGCGGGCCGACGCCGGAAGAAATGACGGCCGACGCCGCGCCGGATTCCCCCGAGCACACGGCCGTAAACCCGCGACCCAGGGCTATGCCGCGGACCCCGCGCGCGCCGATCGATACCGTAGCCATCGCACGGATCGACATCGAACCGCTGCCGCCGGCCGAGACCGGGGGCAATGAGCCGGCCACTCGGCCGCCCGTGGACACGATTGCCATGAAGGTCGATCGCTCCGATACGACGATGGCCCGCTTTCCCGTCGCCATGCCGGATCGCTCTGGCGGACGGCATGTGCCGGAGGACCTCAGTCTGGTGGTGGGCAGCTTCGCCCGCGAAACGGTCGACACCGCGCCGTCGGCCGATCTGCTGGCCAGCCGGATCATCCACCAGCGGTCCCGCGCTCCCCGAGTGCTCTACGCCGAAGACGCGATCAGCCTGCAATCGATGCTCCAGCGTCGCCAGGTCGACGAGCAAACGAAACGCGATCTGGTGGAAAAATACGGCAGCCCGAAAGAAAGCCTGGAAGCGATTCACAAAGGTCTGGTCTGGCTCAAGTCGCACCAACGCGACGACGGCCGGTGGAGCCTGCACGATTTCAACGGCCAGTGTCGCGGGCATCGATGCAAGGGGCACGGCAGTGCCAAGTCGGACACGGCCGGTACCGGGTTGGCGCTGCTGCCGTTTCTCGGCGACGGCCATACGCATAAGAAGGGCGACTACCGGTCGACGGTCGATCGGGGCCTCCGCTGGCTGATCGAACAGCAGAAGGACGACGGCGACCTGTTCACCGGCGGCGAGAGCAACGCCCAGATGTACAGCCACGCCATCGGCACGATCGCCCTGTGCGAGGCGTACGGGATGAGCGGCGACGCGAGTCTTCGCGGCCCGGCACAGAAGGCGATCAACTTCATCGTCTCCGCCCAGCACTCCGAGGGAGGATGGCGTTATCGTCCCAATGAACGGGGCGACATGTCGGTGGTCGGCTGGCAGATCATGGCCCTGAAGAGCGCGCAGATCGCCGACCTGGAAGTTCCCCAAAAAACCTTCACGGCGGTCTGGAAGTTTCTCGACCACACCCGATCCGCCCGTAGCGAGTTCGGCTACCAGGACCGGGGGCGTTCGACGCCCGCGCTGACGGCCGAAGGATTGCTCTGCATGCAGTACCTCGGCGTGCGCTACGACGACCCCCGGCTTCGATCGGGAGCCGATAACTTGCTCAAGAAGCTGCCCGCCGAGCGCAAGGATACCAGCTACTACTGGTACTACGGCACCCAGGTGATGTTCCACCTCCAGGGCGACCACTGGACCGGCTGGAACGAAGCCGCGGCGCCGTTGCTGATCGAAACGCAAATCACCGAGGGACCGTCGACGGGCACGTGGGATCCCAGAGACAATTGGGAAGGAAGAGGTGGCCGCCTCTATGCGACTTCCTTACGGTTGCTGATGCTGGAGGTCCCCTACCGGCATCTCCCCCTCTACAAACCGCTGGAGAAAGAGCGGCACTGAAGGGTATTCGCGTCGGGCGATCTTTTCGGACGAGGATATTCGGATAGTGTCCGTTCCGCCAACCGCAGGAGAGTCGTGCTCAGCCGGGCGACGACCGCCGTGTCGCTCTTCAAGGCCGTGTTGTCCGG